>JAFGLU010000043.1 GCA_016927865.1 Anaerolineaceae bacterium | reverse complement strand
TGGCTCAGTGGAACCTGGCAGTCTTTATGTCAGGCCCGTTCCGCTCTTCCCTTGGGCATCTGACATCTTTTGCGTGCACACGTGGAGAAATCCGTAATTTGTGATGAGATTGTGGCAAAGCCATAATCTCATCACAAATTACGGCAACTACCACGACAGATCCCATGGCGCAAATTCCTGCTGGTATAATTAATTCGTGATCGGATACGATTTTTACGTCTACTGGCAGATCGGGCGGGCAATTCTCCAGGGCACTGACCCTTACCTGTTGAAAAAACCATCTAACTGGCCCTCCCACCCCCAACCGCCTGACAAACTTGTAACAATCCCCCAGCCTAACAATTCTGGAAGGTTCAAATCACCATTTGCCATCTAGAATATTGGTATATGTCCGGCTCATTTACCTATGACTTACTCAGCCGCGGCCGAGCGGCTGCCAAAGCAAAAGAATCTAAAGAAGCTCGTTTTTACCTCGAGCGACTCTTGAATATGGGCGCGCCGGTCGATGAACGCATGGAAGCCTGCTACTGGCTCAGCGAAGTGTCTGAGGACCCAACCGAAAAGCGCTCCCTGCTGGAAGAAATCCTGGCCAACAACTTCGGTGACGCCCGCGCCCGGCGCAAGCTGGCCATTCTGGATGGGAAGATCAAGCCCGAAGAAATCGTCGATCCCGACAATTTCAGTCCTTCCGTGTCCGGCGAACCTCAAGATGTCGAAGCGCGCTCCTTCACTTGTCCGCGTTGTGGCGGAAGGCGCAGCTTTGCCCCCGACGGGCAAACTTTGCTGTGTGAATACTGCGAAACCCGCGAGTTGATCGAGAACAACGGGCACAACCACAGCGAAGATTTCACGGTTGCGATGGCCACCGCCAAAGCTCACCGTCATGCCATGGTCGCCCGCACCATCACCTGCCGCGGTTGTGGCGCGCTGATGATCCTGCCCGCCGAAGCGCTCACCACCGACTGCCCCTACTGCGACACCCCCTACGCCCTCGAGCAAGTCGAGCAGCGCGAATTTGACGCCCCCGATGCCATCCTCCCCTTTGCCATCGACCGGCAGGCCGCTCGCGCAGCAATGATCGAATGGTTCCGTCAAGACCCACCGGATGAAAATCCAAAAGTGGCCCCGGTTTTCGGCGTCTACCTGCCGGTATGGTTGTTCGACGTGGGCGGAGAGATCAAATGGGCCGGACAAATCACGCGCAAGAAACATCTAATTCCAATCAGCGGTGCCCGGGTGGTCTCCCGCCCCAACCTGCTCGTTCCCGCTACCAGGCGCTTGCCAGCTGTGCTGCTGCCAGCCCTGGAGGGCTTCAACCTGAGCAAACTTCAAACCTTTGACCTGCGCCACCTGGCCGGCTGGCCCGCCGAAACGCACCAGATCCCCGCTGCCGACGCCTCTCTCAAGGCCCGTGAGGCTGCCCTGCAATTGGAACGCCAAAACATCCTGGATACCGAGATTCCTGCCGTCAACGAACTACGGCTCAGTTCATCCTCGATGCTGGTCGATTCCTACCGCCTGGTGCTGCTGCCCGTCTGGCTCACCTACTACAAGCTAGAAGATCGCAGATACGAGGTGCTCATCAATGGTCAAAATGGCCAGGTCACCGCGGAGCGGCCTGCCAAAGGCCTGATGGGTTGGGTCAAGGGTCTGCTCGACTAGTGCTTTGAAAAAGCGTCAGCTCTTTTTGCGTCCCAGGTAAGTGATCAGCGCCAGCACGGCCAGGCCGATCAGCCCGGGGATAATCCACGCCAGCACCCCAAACGGGCTTTCCAGCGACTCCCACTGTCCGGGGAAGGCCACTTCTTCGATCACAAAAGCGGAGAAGAGGCACATCACGGTGAAAAGAACATAGCTTACACAGCCACCCAGGCAGCCCCATCCCAGGCTCTTCTTGTATTTGCCGGTGACGACCTGGCTGGCCTGGGCTGCCTGAACAGCCGCAGCAGTGGCTTCTTTGCCTGCCTCGGCCACTTTGGCATCGGACTGCTTCTTGGCTTCTTCTTTCACACCGTATTTCGCCGCCAGTTCCTCGGCGTCGTCAGCCAGCCACTCCGGCACCTGGTCCACCGGTTTCGCCGGCGGCACGGGAGCGACGGGAGCGGGCGGATCAAAAGGTTGGGCCACAACAGAGGCCTCTGACTTGGAAAGTTCCTGCCCGCAGTACGGGCAAACGCTCGGCTCGCCGCTCAACACGGCAGTGCATCTTGGGCAAGTGGAGGGAGGTTTGTCAGTCATAGGCTAATTGTCGTCCCAGCCCGGCTGCCTGTCAAGCAAATTCACGCCCGGTTCTGCGCAATGGCTTGCACAAAACCGATCATCTCCACCGTTTTGCGCAGCGTTTCTGCATCAGGCGCCCCATCGGATTGCAGTCGCTCTCGCAACGCCTGTTCGATGAGCCCGCCAAAGCGCTGCCCCAATCGTTCCTGGGCCCGGCTCGCCGCCACCTGCTTGGAGGCCACCTCGCCTAACTCCAGCGTATAAAGTATACGGCACAGCGTCAGCACCACATAGGATTGGTAACCCTTACTGCTCATCTGCTCGGGGTGCTCCGCCAGGCGCGTTGCCCAGGTGTTCAATGTGTGCCGCGACCCCGCCCGCAACTCCTCGGCGCTCACCGGGTCGACCAGCGTGCGCGGGTCTGGCCCCGTCACGATGATGCCCCGCTCGCGCAAAACCCAGCGGTGCACCGCCCAGATTGGGTCGTGCTCGGCCATCTTCAGGCGCTCACCCTGTCCGCGCTCCAGGTTGGGAAACAGGAAATGCCCAGGGTCGTAGCGCCGGATACCCTGGCGCGAGATATAGGACCCTTCCAACTGGATTGCCCAGGGAGTATCCAGCACAGAGATCTGATCATGCATTTCGCGCAGAGCCAGGAACAACTCCCCAGCAACATCCTCTTCGGTCACCACCACGAAATCTATGTCGCTGCCCTGGTCAAAACCGCCGTTCGCCAGCGACCCATCCAGGTACATGCCCACAAAGCCCTTCCCCAAAACGCCTCGCGCACCTTCCATCACAACCTGAACCAGTTCGTTCACATAAGAATAAGGCGTGCCCGTCCATTCACTTTTTCCCATGAGTTCATCCTTCAAAATAGGTCTGGTTGTGTATTATAAATGTTCTTTAGAAGTTGGGATGGTAGGCCCCCAATTGCAGATTTCATCACGCCAATTCCCAATGACCCAAACTTTGCAAAAAAAAAGCTTCTACCCATTGCCAACTGAGCGCCTTGGCGTTATAATATTCTCACTTCGGGCGGTTAGCTCAGTTGGTTAGAGCATCTCGTTGACATCGAGAAGGTCGTAGGTTCGAGCCCTATATCGCCCACTCAAACGCATAGACCGGGACAGTACCCGGTGCAGCACTCTCAGAGAGAGCCGGTCATTGACTGGAAACCGGCTTGAGCAGCGCACCAGAGAACACCACCCGCGAGCGGTTGCCAAAAATCCATATCGGAAAGAAAGGCAAACGAATGGCCCCGTTACTGGCCCCAGAGTGGATTGCCCCACCGGGCAGTCAACTTGGGTGGAACCACGCGCGTACATAACGCTCGTCCCAAGAGGACGGGCGTTTTTTGTTTTCTACAGGAGGTTGGTATGTCTCAAATCATCCAGGAGCGTTATCAGGACTCGCAGCTTTATCGCATTCGCCACTCCACTGCCCATATCATGGCCCAGGCGGTGCTGGAGAAGTTCCCCGACGCCAAGTTTGCCATCGGCCCCGCCATCGACGACGGGTTCTACTATGATTTCGACCTGCCCCGCACCCTCACCCCCGAAGATTTGGCAGAAATTGAAAAACGCATGGTCGAGATCATCAAAGGTCGCCACCCCTTCGAACGCGAAGAGCTTTCTGCCGACGAGGCCCGCCGGCTATTTGCCGAGCAGCCTTATAAGCTGGAGTTGATCGAGGGCCTCGAGCAGGGTGGCACCGACGATAACGGCGAGCCCTTAGACGAGAAGCCGGTCATCTCCATCTATAAGAGCGACAAGTTCGTCGACTTATGCCGCGGGCCGCATGTGGCCAACACCCAGGAGATCCACCCTAAGGCCGTCAAGCTCATGCAGGTCTCGGGCGCTTACTGGCGCGGCGACGAAAAGCGCCCCATGCTCCAACGCATCTACGGCACGGCCTGGCAGTCGCCCAAGCAGCTCGAAGAGCATCTCTGGCGTCTGGAAGAAGCTAAGAAGCGCGACCACCGCAAGCTGGGTAAAGAACTGGAAATCTTCATCTTTGACGATGAAGTCGGGCCCGGGCTGCCTTTATGGCTACCCCGCGGCGGAATCCTCATCGAGGAATGCGAGAAGCTGGCCAAAGAAATGGAGTTCAAGCATGGTTACGAGCGTGTGCGCACCCCGCATCTGACCAAAGAAGACCTCTTCCTCCACTCCGGTCACCTGCCCTACTACGCCGAGAGCATGTACCCGCCCATGGAACTGGAAGGCGTCAAGTACTACGTCAAACCCATGAACTGCCCCATGCATCACAAAATCTTCAGTTCCAAGCCGCGTTCTTACCGCGAACTGCCCCTGCGCCTGGCCGAATACGGTACCTGCTACCGCTACGAAAAGAGCGGCGAACTGTTTGGGCTCATGCGCGTGCGCTCCATGCAAATGAACGACGCCCACATCTACTGCTCCGAGCGCCAGTTCGAGCAGGAGTTCACCGCTGTTATCTACCTTTACCTGGAGTACTTCAAGCTCCTGGGCATCACCGACTACATGATGCGCTTCAGCACGCACCATGCCCGCGGATTAGGCAAGAAGTACGTCAACGAGCCCAATCTGTGGTTGAAGACGGAGAACATGGTGCGCGAGACCATGCTCAAGCACAACATTCCCTTTGTCGAGATCGCCGACGAGGCCGCTTTCTACGGGCCGAAGATCGACGTGCAGGTGAAGAGCGCCATTGGCAAGGAGTTCAGCCTGGCGACCAACCAGGTGGATTTTGCTCAGCCTGGCCGCTTTAACCTGACCTTCATCAACGAACAGGGCCAGGAAGAGACACCCTTGTGCATCCACCGCGCCCCTCTCAGTACGCACGAGCGCCTGGTGGGCTTCCTCCTCGAGCACTACGCCGGGGCTTTCCCGGTGTGGCTCTCGCCCGATCAGGTGCGCATCATCCCCATCACAGACAACCAAAACGAAGCTTCGCAAGCCCTGGCCAACCGCCTGCACGACCTGGGCATTCGCGCCGAAGCCGACCTCGACTCGGACCGCATGAACGCCAAAATCCGCAAGGCCCAATTGTTCAAAGTGCCCTACATGGCCGTGATGGGCGAGAAAGAAGTGCAGGCCGGCACGGTGGCTCTGCGCAAACGCGACGGCTCGCAGCAAGTGCTGCCCGTGGACGAGTTCATCGCCCTGGTGCAGGATCGTATCCAGACCCGCTCGGCAGAACTGTAAATCTTTTTCTTAGACCTGACAGGTTTTAAAAACCTGTCAGGTCTTTTTAAATCCCTACTTCATGACCACATCACAACGAGCCTTGAGCGCCGACAGCTTCTGCCGCAGCGCCGCCAGCTTGCCTTCGGCCTGCGCAATGCTCTCGCGCTCCGCTTGTACGTAGCGTGTATAAGGGGCTACGCCGTCCTTCAAACGCGTCACCGCATCCGCGCACTCATTATTGAACTGGTTGGTCAATGTCTCAACCAGCTTGACCCGCAAGGCTTCCATCTTCTCTCGGAAGGCTTCTTTGGCCTGCTTGCGCTTATAGGGGATGACGAACAAACCCAAAATCGCCATCGTCCCCGCCGCCAGCGTCCCGGTGATATCCAGGGTAGAGGAAAGCACCACTGCCGTGAGCAGCGCCCCCAACCCCACCGCGCCTGCTTCCAGCAGCGCCGTCTGGGCCACGGCTGCCTCCACGCCCGAGGCCAACTCGCTGGCTTCTTGATTGCGGTCGTAGGAATCTACGATCATTTGCACGGTCTTACCCACGGTATCGATCAATTCCCTGCGATGCGTTTCGCGCGGCCCGCCGCTTTCACCCACGATGTGATCCACGTTCACAGCCCTGCGCCGTTGCAGATAGCTCATCACCTGCTGCCATTCGTGCAGGTCCTTTTGCACCAACCAGTCGATCATGCGATGCACCTGCTCTTCAATCTGTTGGGGCACATCCGCCAGGACTTCCTTTTCAAACTGCGCCCTCACCCTATCACCCCGAACAAGGTTCTGAATATTGGTCAGGCGTAAAGTGTTGTCAAAAAAGTCCAGACCTCGCTGCTGCAAGCGGTGCAGGATGTTCTCCACCTCTGCCAGGCGCGGAGCCAGCTCGCTGTCCAAATCACGCTGGTACCCGTGGATTACAGCCTCCAGCGCATCGGCCGTCTCCCGGTCCTCTTTCAAATCCTCCACCCTGGCTTGCAAAGCCCCTTCCGCCTCGCTCATCAGGTGCTCCGCCACTCCCAACGGATTCATGAACTTGAGCCGCAGCCGCGCAGAGTCATCCAATGTGGCGGTAATGTACTGTTCCAATTCGTCCAGGCGGCTGTTGGCGCGCAGGAGTTTGCTTTGCTCAGCATCCGGCTCGGACCAGGCCCGCTTGGCCAGCCGGGCCGACACCGTGAAGAGCACCGGGGCACTCCCCAACACCGAGGTGGCATGCTGCAGCAAAAATTCCTGCACCTCCTTCAACGCGGCTTCATCCTCAAAGATATCGGCCTTGTTGAGCACAAAGACAATTTTCTTGCCCCAGGCCAGGATGCGCTCCAGAAACAGCCGCTCGCTCTCCGTCATGGGCCGGTCCGCCGAGGTGATGAACAACACCAAGTCACTGCGCGGGATGAATTCGTCGGTGAGCCGCTCGTGCTGCCGGATCACGGCGTTGGTTCCGGGCGTGTCGACGATGTTTAATTCTTTGAGCAAAGGCAAGGGATGGGTGAAAACCGCATAACCCTCATCCACCACCTGCTCGGCGGCTTGCTCCCCCCATTTCACCAGCGTCACGCGCGAAGTGGTGGGGGTGGCCCCTTCCCGCAGCACGCTTTCGCCCAGCAGCGCATTCACCAGGGCACTCTTCCCAGCGTTAAACTCGCCTACCACAACGATCAAGAACAATTCGTCCAATTGCAAAATAGCTTCTTGCAGATTCGCCAGCCCATCACGGGGTGCCCCCAGTTCAGTTAGCGACAGGCGCATGTCTGCCAGGGCTTCTTTTTCATCCCGCAGGAATTGGGCTTGCTCATCGGTCAAAAAAGAGAGGGACATGAATTTTCCTCCAGTAACCAAATCAATGCCGCCCCCTACGGCCATCCCGAGGCGACTAAAATCCATTATACAACAATCAATTTTCGCCTATTCGTGATATAACATCCAATCAATGAAACCAAAAACGACACTCCCCGGTCACCTCGCCGCCCTATTGACCATCACCATCTGGGGCATCACTTTCATCAATACCAAGGTGCTGCTGGAAAACTTCACCCCGATTGAAATCATGTTCTTCCGCCTTGTTTTCGGTGGGCTGGCTCTGACCATCGTCAACCCGCCGCGCTTGGCCGAGTTCAAACTGGGCCGAGACTTCTTGCGAGGTGAATGGAAGATCATGCTGGCGGGCCTGTGTGGCGCGACCCTTTACTTCATCTTTCAGAACATCGCCCTCTCCTACACCCTGGCGGCTAATGTTAGCGTGCTGGTTTCGGTGGCCCCATTGTTCACGGCATTGGTCAGCCGTGCCCTGCTCGGCGAAAAGCTCAAAACCAACTTCTTCCTCGGCTTCACCGCCGCCATCGCCGGCATCATCTTGATTTCTTTCAACGGCAGCATGGTGCTCAAGCTCAACCCTCTCGGCGATCTGCTCTGCATCCTGGCAGCGCTGGTATGGGCTTTCTACAGCGTGCTGGTCAAACAAGTCAGCGCGGAGCAGGGCTCGTCGCTGGCCATGACGCGCAAGGTGGTCACCTACGGGCTGCTCTTCTTGCTGCCGTTGCTGCCATTGTTCGATTTCCGCTTTGGATTCGAGCGCCTCGCCGATCTTCCCAGTCTGCTGCACCTGCTCTTTCTGGGCGTGGGAGCCTCAGCCTTGTGTTACGTCACCTGGAACTATGCCGTTCACCTTCTCGGGCCGGTCAAAACCAGCGTTTATATCTACCTGGTGCCGCTCGTCACCATCAGCGTGTCGGTGTTGGTGCTGCGCGAACCAATCACCCTGGTGTCCGGAGTTGGTATCGCCTTGATTCTGCTCGGCATGGTTCTTTCGGAACAGAACAAGAAGAACCCCCAGCAAAATTCCCCACCCTCAGCCTGGAGCCAGCAATCATAGTGGCCCAAGCCCGTAGGTCGGCTTGAGCGGCTTCCCGCACCCCTCCATATCTATACACCTCCAGCGAAAGCCGACACCCTTTATTTGGTACCGCAAACGGCGAGGCTAAGTGGTCAGCACACACCCATGAGTCGCATCTCGCCTCGCCGCTACAAGAAAATGCATGGAAAGCACACTCTTAGCGCACCCTAAGCGCAGCAACTCCCAGAGAACTATCGGCCAAAAGTTGACGATTCTTGCTGATATATGGTATCATTTAGCCATTAATCCCGTTTTAATCCGACGGGCATTGTTTCTATTTGTTACGAGGAGAGAAGAACTATCAGTACGACACAATTTCGAGTCAATGATATGATCCGGGTGCCGGAAGTCCGCTTGATCGGCCCCACGGGCGAAAATGTAGGCGTGGTGTCCACATACGAAGCCATGCGCATCGCCCGAGATGCAGAATTGGATCTGGTCGAGGTCGCCCCTGGCGCAAATCCGCCTGTTTGTCGCGTTATGGATTTTGGCAAGTTCCTCTATGAACGCGCCAAGAAAGAACGCGAAGCCAAAAGAGCCCAAACTCACATCGAAATTAAAGAGATCCGCCTGCGCCCCAAGACCAACGAGCATCACCGCTCCTTCAAGACGCGCGATGCCCGCCGCTGGTTGCTGGAAGGCAACAAAGTCAAGGTGACCGTACGATTCCGCGGTCGCGAGGTATCCTACCCGGAACTGGCTCTGGAAGATTTACGAGATATCGCGCAGGAACTATCCGACCTGTCGACCATTGAGCAGGCCCCCGCCCTGGAAGGCCGCATGATGAGTATGCTGCTGACCCCCGCCAAACCTGGCAAGCGGAAAGGCGAAGCTCAGCCCCAGGCCAAACCTGCCGAAGAAAAAGAAGAAGAAGTAGAGAACTAATCTCTGCGTTTAAAAAAAATGACCACAACAAGGACTCGGCAAAAAGCCGAATCTGTTGTATAATCAGCGATCGCGCGAGTTGACCGCTAAAATTTTTGTGGTTTATAGGAGTTTCGCTGTGCCACGCAAAGCTAGAGAAGGCAAATTCAAGATGAAGACCCACAAGGCAACCTCCAAACGGTTCCGCCTGACCGGGTCGGGCACGCTGGTACGCACGAAGGGCGGCAAGAGCCACTTGCGCCGCCGCACCGCCGAGCGCACCAAGGCCCTGTTTGCTGAGATGGTTCCCGTCCTTGGCGAGGGCATCATCAAGCGCGTCAAACGTCTGGCCCCTTACCTCAAGAGCTAGGCAGACCCGCTACCGTTATCCGTTTTATTAGTGCGGCCGTTGGGTGTTTGCAACAGGTGGAGACACCGACGCCCAGGGGTGCGCAAAGGAGTAATGTATGGCTCGTGTAAAAGGAGGCCCCAAAGGCCACCTGCGTCACAAAAAAGTTTTGAAGATGAATCAAGGCTACTTTGGCAGCCGGCACCGCTTGTTCAAGCGCGCCAACGAAGCAATGCTCAAGAGCCTGTGGTATTCGTTCCGCGACCGCCGCGCACGCAAGCGCGACCTGCGCAAACTGTGGATCGCCCGCATCAATGCCGCGGCCCGCTTGAACGGACTTACCTACAGCCGCCTCGTTCACGGCATGAAAGTCGCTGGGATCACGCTGAATCGCAAGGTTTTATCCAACCTCGCCATCCGCGACCCCCAGGCCTTCACCGCTGTGGTTGAGAAAGCCAAAGCCGCCTGATAACCAGGCAGCGATAACTTCGGTCACTCGTTAGCCCCTGAGGTTTCAAAAACCCTCAGGGGCTAATTTTTTCAACATCCGAATTTAAGATAGTCACGAGTGCAAGTAGTACTACACCAAACCGTGGCCGGTTGTAAATGGCGGGCTTTGCCCGCCTGAAAAACACAAACAGGGAGATTTTGTCGCACGAAGTGCGACAAAATCTCCCTGATGCATTTTTTCTTAGGCGCCCGAAGGGCGCGATTCAGTCTCCACGGTAAACTGTGGTGCTGCCCGAGTGCAAAGCACTCGTGACTATCTCAAATTCGGGAACTTTCCGCTCCCGTTGCGCAGTTACTTTATAATAGGCTTATGATCACCTCTGCCCAAAACTCCCGCCTTCAGCACGTCCGCGCACTGCTCACCCAGCGCAAGGACCGCGACCATTTTGGCGAATTTGTTGTAGAAGGCGTCCGGCTGGTGGAAGAGGCCCTGGCGGGCGGCTGGCAAGCACGCTTTTTGCTGTACACCGATGAACTCTCGGCCCGCGGCCAAAGCCTGGTGGAAAACGCCCGTCGACAGAACGTGGAGGCCGAAGGGGTCACCACGCACCTTATGAAAGGCCTTGCTGATACCGAATCACCCCAGGGCCTTCTGGGCGTGTTTGTCCGCCGGGTTCTGCCCTTCCCCGAGAAACCCAATTTCCTCGTCGCCACCGATGCATTGCGCGACCCTGGCAACCTGGGCACGCTTCTGCGCACAGCCGCCGCCGCGGGCGTACAGGGCATCCTGCTCGGCCCAGGCACCACCGACCCCTTCAACCCCAAGGCCCTTCGCTCGGGGATGGGAGCCCATTTCCGCCTGCCCATGCAAAAAATGGATTGGCCTGCCATCGATACCCTGTGCCGCCCTGCCACCCAGGTCTGGCTGGCCGAAGCCGCCGAAGGCACCCCCTGCTGGCAGGCCGACCTGCGCCGCCCGGTCACGCTCATCATCGGCGGTGAAGCCGATGGCGCCGGCCCCCAGGCTCGCTCCCTGGCCTCCGGCAACATTACCATTCCCATGCCCGGCCGCAGCGAATCGCTCAACGCCGCCGTAGCCGCCGCCATCCTGTTATTTGAAGTTGTCCGTCAGAGGAGTACCCAGTCATCATGAAAGTTCGCTCAGTCACCTGCTTCTTCGACCCGCGCTCTTCGCAAGCCTACCGCCACCTCGATACCCTGTCTGCATTGGCCCGCGACGCTGTCACCCTATACGGCTCCGCCGGAATCGAGGTACAAACCACCCGCCTGGCCACCGTCCCCTTTCCCCTGCTCTACCAAACCGAGGACCTATCCGCCGCCGTGCACTTGGCCCAAACCCTGGAAGCCGACGCCGCCGAACGCGGCTTCACCTATCTTTCGCTCGGCCCAGCCTTGCCCGCCTATCCTGCCAGCTTTGACCTGGTTGTGCCTATCCTGGAAGCCACAAAGAACGTCTTCCTCACCGGCATGATCGCCACCCCCGCCGAGGGCCTCTCACTGCCTGCCGCGCGCGCCTGCGCCCGCATCATCACCCAGGCGGTGGGCCTGGAGCCGGAAGGCTTTGCCAACCTGCGCTTTGCCGCCCTGGCCAACCTCAACGCCCACGGGCCCTTCTTCCCCGGCTCCTTCCACGCCGGTGAGCGCCCCGGCTTCGCCCTGGCGGTGGAATGCGCCGACCTGGTGCTGGACGCTTTCCGCAAGGCACCCAACCTTGCAGAGTCCCGCCAAAGACTGGTCACCGTCCTGGAAGATCAAGCCTCCGCCCTCACCGCTCGCGCCGTACACCTGGCCCAGCAGTACAACCTCGACTTTTACGGCATCGACTTCTCCCCCGCGCCCTATCCGCAAGATTGGTGCTCGCTGGGAGCCGCAATCGAGCAGCTCGGCCCCACCGCGCTGGGGTTGAGCGGCTCGCTGGCTGCCGCAGCCTTCGTAGCCGACAGCCTGGACCGGGGCCGCTGGCTGAAGGTGGGCTTCAACGGCCTCATGCTGCCTGTGCTGGAAGATTCCCGCCTGGCCAAACGCGCCGCCGAGGGCACACTGACGCTCAAGGACCTGCTGCTGTACTCGGCCGTGTGCGGCTGCGGGTTAGACACCGTGCCCCTCCCCGGCGACGCCACCGAAGAACAGATCACTGGCGTTCTGCTGGATATGGGCGCGCTGGCGCTGCGCCTGAATAAGCCACTGGTGGCCCGACTCATGCCTATCCCCGGCAAAGCCGCCAGCGACGCGACCGGCTTCGACTTTGAGTTCTTCGCCAACAGCCGCGTCCTGGCCCTGGATGCTGCGCCTTTGCAAAGAGGGCTAACCGGCGACGAAACCCTTTCCATTAAACCACGCGGCTCGTAAAACGATCGTCCCAAAACAGGCTGTGCCACCCATACGGGTGGCACAGCCTGTTTTTAATTAAATACCGGGCCTCGCCGCCGGATGGGTATGCGCGGCAAGGCCCGGAAACAGCCCGGCAGGCAGGGAATTCCTGCTCAGGCCCCCGTATGTATGGCAAACCAGGACGACAGACAGTCTACCGTTAATTTCTAGCGACTGCCCCACCCCGAGGCGGGTCCCCTTACCCGCCCCGGCTTACGGGGGACAATCTCCGTAGAACATTGCGCTTATTTCTTGCGATTGCGCAAGAAGGCAGGAATGTCGTAATCGTCCGTATTAATCACCCGCTGGAATTCAGCCTGGGCTGAACTGGCTGAGGTCGAAACCGGCCGTTCCACCGGGGTGTTCTGGACAGACCCGCTCCGGGCGCGGCTCGAAGTCTGGCTGTCTTCCAGGCGTAGGGGCCGCTCTACCGGCCGGACGCCCCCGGCCCGGTCAAAACCCGTGGCGATCACCGTGATGCGGATTTCGTCGCCAACCTTCGGATCCACAACGGCGCCGAAGATGAGGTTCACGTCGGGGTGAGCGGTTTCCTTGATGATGGCAGCCGCCTGGTTGACCTCGAAGAGGGTCAGGCTGGTGCCGCCGGTCACGTTGAACAGGATGCCGCGCGCGCCGTCGATGGTGATGTCCAGCAACTGGCTGGAGATGGCCGCTTCGGCGGCAATGCGGGCGCGATCTTCGCCCGAAGCCTTGCCCACGGCCATCAAAGCCGCCCCGCCCTCGCTCATAATCGCGCGAACGTCGGCGAAGTCCAGGTTGATCAGGCCGGGCACGGTGATCAGTTCAGAGATGCCCTGAATGCCCTGGCGCAGCACGTCGTCGGCCAGGCGGAAGGATTCCTGCAGGCTGGCGCGCTTGTCCACCATCTGCAACAGGCGGTCATTGGGGATGACGATGAGCGTGTCAGCATGCTCTTTGAGCTTGTCAATACCTGCCTCGGCCGATTGAGCCCGGCGAGAACCTTCGAAGGTGAATGGGCGGGTCACTACACCAATGGTCAGCGCGCCAACTTCCTTCGCAATCTGGGCCACAATCGAGGCCGCGCCAGTGCCCGTGCCGCCGCCCATACCGGCGGTCACGAAGACCATGTCGCTGCCTTTCAGCACTTCGTACAGTTCCGTGGCCGATTCCTCAGCAGCCTTGCGCCCCATCTCGGGGTTGCCGCCGGCACCCAGGCCGCGGGTCACTTTCTCGCCAATGCGCACGCGGGTATCGGCGCGCGAGAGCAGCAGGGCCTGCCCATCAGTATTGACGGTGATAAACTCGATGCCCTGCAGGCCTTCATCGATCATGCGGTTGACGGCATTGCAGCCGCCGCCGCCGACGCCGATGACTTTAATGCGGGCGAACGACTCAGATACGGGTTGGGACATGTCCATGGTTTACCTCCAAAGCATAATGAATAGGATCTTCTCACTCGGCGTGGCGTCCCCAACCGTTCCCTGTCCGGTCGGGGAAGTCACGACAACACAACTACGGTAACAAACGTTTGAGCCAATTCTTGATCGTATCAAGGGTTGGATTTCCTCCTTTGCGGTGCGAGCGCCTTCCCCCGCCGGCTGCGGGAGCGGCTTCGCTCATCATCATGGCCCAATACAATAGGCCAACGCTGGTTGAATAAGCCGGAGAATATAGCTGATCGGCCAGACCAAGCAGGTTTTCTGGCTTGGCAACGCGCACCGGCAGCCCCAGCACCTGGCTGGCCAGCGTGCGCAGCCCCGGCAACTGGCTGGCACCGCCGGTCAAAACCACGCCGGCTGGCAGCAGCCCGTCATAACCCGAGCGCTTGATCTCTTGCAGCACCAGGTCGAAGATCTCTTCCACCCGCGCTTCAATGATCATCGAAAGGTCTTTGCGCCGGATTTCCACCGGGTTTTCTTCACCAAAAATGCGGGTCGAGAAGCTGTCACGCTCGTCAATTTCCTCTTGCAGCGCATGACCGTACTGCTTCTTGACTTCCTCGGCCTGCGAGATGGACAGCCGCAAGCCGTGAGCGATATCGGAGGTGATATGGTTGCCGCCGATTCCCAGCACCATCGTGTGCCAGATATCGCCGTCAATGTAAATAGCCATATCAGTCGTGCCGCCGCCGATGTCGCAAACCACCGCGCCCATCTGGCGTTCGGTGTCCGAAAGAACCACTTCAGCCGAGGCCAGCGGGTTGAGCACAAAGTGAGAAGCCTGCACACCCGAAGCCTGCACGCTCTGGCGCAGGTTTTCCACTGTCGCCGCTCCGGCGGTGATGATGTGTGCCTCCACCTCCAGGCGGTAGCCGTGCATGCCCACCGGCAGGCGGATACCGTCTTGCCCATCCACCACAAATCCGCGCTGGATCACATGAATGATCTCGCGGTTGTGCGGAATAGCCACAGCCTGGGCTGCGTCCAGCGCGCGGAACACATCTTCCTGGTCAATGGCCCGCCCAGAGATGCCCACCACGCCGCGGCTGTTCACCGACGAGACGTGCGACCCGGCCAGGCTAATCAATGCCGAAGTAATCTCCATGCCGGAGGTGCGTTCAGCTTTTTCTATCGAGCGCCCAATTGCCTGCGACGCTGCCTGCAGGTCGACGATATTGCCCTTGCGGATCCCTTGAGAAGGCTCAATGCCCACCCCCAGGATGCGCAGATTATTGGCCCCCTCCACCCGCGCGACCAGCGTGCAAACCTTGGTGGTGCCGATATCGATTCCGACGACGATCGGTTCATCCGCCATAATTATTGCTCCATCTTGAGATAAGGGTTGTTCAGGTATTCAACACTGATCAACGCCGGTTGAAGGCCGCGGTTTGACATCTCCGTGGCAATTTGTTGGTACATGGCGAACTTCGCATCGAAGTCCTCCAGGCTCGATCCAATGTACACAAACATCCCGTTGGGATCCTGCCAGCCCAGCCCATCCGATTGGGAATAAGCCAGCGCGGTGCCCTCGGGCAGCAGCGCGACCAGCTTTTGTGCCGTCACCAACAGCGCTGGATCAATTATCTTTGGATCGGGGTTGGCCAAAGCTGCCGCCAGGACTGCCTTTCCAATCTCGGTCTCCTCAGCAGCCTTCTCCATCTCGGGCGTCACCACCGGGGCAGCCAGGGGCGGGTTGTCCTGCGAATGGATGGTCAGCAGCGGGCCGGCATCGCCCTGTGCCGGGAAGATTACGCCCTCAGCATCAATCCACAGCGTTTCCTCGCCCAACCGCCAGGCAATGGCAGGCTGGCGTTCGGTGATGGTGATGCCAACGGCATTGGGCAAACCCACGCTGACCACCACCTTCTCAATGCCCGGGAAGGTCTTGGTCAAATCATCGCGCACCAATTTTGCGTTCACTTCTACGATGGATAAATTCTCCAAATCGGCAATAGCCTCAATTTCGCCCGCATCCAGGCGGTTGATACCTTCAATGTGGATCGTACCCACCATGAAGAATGGCGACCACAGCAGCGAGCCAACCAGAACGAGCAGGGCAAACACCATTGCGCCCGAAAGCGCCCGCCAACCCCAGTGGATGACCGGCATGGCCGGAAGACGCAGCTCAGCGCCAGGGGCTGCCGTACTCAGCGCCACATAGTACTGACGGCGCGGGTTGGGCGTGGCAGCCTGCCGGTGGATGGGCGTACCAAAGGTTGTGTTGCGCACCACTACCGGCCGGGCCATTGCCACCGGCACACCCGTGGCCTGAGAAGCCGCCCGGTTTGTGCGGGCTGGGCGGGCCGCGGGAACGGTCATGCGCGGTGTGGTTTGCTCATACCGGCGATGGCGCAGCTCATCCGCGCGAGTCTTGGTGTCTTGGTTAGCTGTCATGCTCCCCTCCTGAAGCGGCGCTCGGTTCGATCGCGGTCTGCCTTGCGTTCCAGCGCCAGCTCAATCAATCGATCCACTAAATCCCGATAAGATATCCCACTGGCCTCCCACAGCTTTGGGTACATGCTGATTCTGGTAAAGCCTGGAATAGTATTGACCTCATTGATGAAAACTTCCAGTGTCACGGCATCAACTAAAAAATCGACCCGCGCCAGGCCCGCGCAATCGATGGCGCGATACGCCTGAACAGCCAGGCTACAAATTTGTTCACTCAGCGCTTCCGGCAAAGGCGCCGGGATGAGCAACTGTGAATTGTCGCTGATATATTTGGCCTCATAGCTGTAATACTCATCGCCTGGCAGAATTTCACCGGGCAGCGAGGCAGCCGGTTGGTCGTTGCCCAGCACGCTCACTTCAATCTCGCGCGCGTTGGGCACGCTCTTCTCAACCAGAATGCGCCGGTCAAAGCGCGCCGCTTCCATAATGCCTTCGTACAATTCTGAGCGCCCGTGGCATTTGGTGATGCCCACCGACGAGCCCATGTTGGCCGGCTTGGCAAACAGGGGGTAGCCCATCGTCTCAGACTGCTCCAACACACTGTCCATCTGGCTCTCGATCTGCCCGCGCAAGAAGGTCAGCGACTCAATGGTCGGCAGGCTGTTGGCGCGCATCACATCTTTGAACAGGGCTTTGTCCATGCCTACGGAGGAGGCCAGCACGCCCGCGCCCACATAAGCTACGTCGGCCAGTTCCAGCATGCCCTGCAGGGTGCCGTCTTCGCCAAAGGTGCCGTGTAAAACCGGGAAGATCACATCCAGATCGACCACCGGCTCCAGCGAGTCGCCCTTGTGGGCATAAAGTGTGGCGCGGCCTGGCTCGGGCAGCAGCACCGCCCGTGAAAGCCCATCCACCCACCCCGCGTCGAAGGCGCCCCAAACGTCCTCTCCGGTGAACCATTCGCCCTGGTGCGTAATGCCAATCTGTGTCACGGCGTAACGGGCGGGGTCCAAAACCGCTAAAATTGAGCGCGAAGACATCATCGAGACTTCATGCTCGCCCGACCGCCCTCCGAAAATGACACCGACGTTAATCTTCCGTTCCATAAAATAAGTCCTATCCTCTAAGATTTTCCAGGCTTGGCCACTCGCCCAGCAGTTCCACTTCCAGCTCCAGCTTCACCCCAAATTGCTCGTAAACAGCCTTTTGGGCCTTTCCGATCAAAGCCGCCAGATCTTTGGCGGTAGCGTGACCGTGGTTGATGAAGAAGTTAGCGTGCTGCCCGCTAATCTCCGCGTCGCCAACACGCGCGCCTTTCAAACCAGCCGCCTCAATCAATCGCCCCGCATAATCGTCCGGCGGGTTCTTGAACATTGAACCCAGGCTGGCGCCCGGTGGCTGAGTCTGGCGGCGGCGAGCGGCAAACTCGTCCATCTTGGCCTGCACGGCTTCCGGCGTGCTTTGCTCCAGCTTCATGCGGGCTGCCAAAATCACCGCTTTCGGCCCCAATTCTCTTTTTAATGCGCTGCTGCGGTACTCATACGCCATCTGGTCAACCGTCCAATCCTGTCTACCCATAGTAGGGTGCAAGATTTCTGCCACAAGCAGGTTGCCGTGCATATCCCCACCGTGGGCCCCGGCATTCCCATACACCGCCCCGCCTACCGTGCCGGGGATAGTCGCGGCCCATTCCAGGCCGCTCAAACCGCGCAGCGCCACCTGGCGCGCCACCGTGCCCAAATTTGCGCCGGCTTCGGCCCACACGCTAAAGGGCTCGTGGTGCACGTCCACCTTCACGTTGCGCGCCCGGTTGATCACGATCACTCCAGGGTAACCGGCTTCGCTGACCAGCACATTTGAACCCATGCCCAGCACATGAAAAGGCAGCCCCATTTCCCACAGCGCGTGCACGGCCTTTTCCAGCTCGCCGGAGGTATGCACCGGGAGCAGGGCCAGCGCCCGCCCGCCCACATGCGCCGTGGTGAAGTTGGCCAGGACGACGTTTTCTTGCAGCGCCGGGCCAAACACCTCGCGTAGGCGGTTCATGGGAATAGTAGGGGTTGCGTTTCTGGGCATTAGATCTTCTTGATCCGGTCGATGACCCGATGAACGACCTGGCGCTCCGGCTCAGAGGGCTTCATCCCACCCTGTTGCAGCGGGCGCCGGTTTTGGTTGTGCCCCGAGCTTACCGGGTCCGGTGGCACCAGTTGAATCGGCAGAGAGTCCAGCTCGGCCTTGAAAATGCGAAATTGCTCTTTCTTAGGATCAGCCATGTTTTCCTCCTATTTCCTTCAAGTCCGCCCAAATCTGGGCACTGATCTGATCAGCATCGCCCGCAGAGAGCACCAGTAAAACATCGCCGGGCATTAAGTTTTTCTGTAAATACACCACCACATCCTCCAGCGCCGGGATAAAAATCGCGCCAGGATGATCCATCCCTTTCACCACCGCTTCCGCCGAAAAGCCGTTGGCTTGCTCGCGGGCCGCATAGACCTCGGTCACGATCACCCGATCCGCATCGGCAAAGGCCGCGGCGAACGGGTCCTGCAGCGCGCGTGTCCGCGAGAAGGTGTGCGGCTGCCAGACCGCCCAAATGCGCCTTCCCGCATACATGGCCCGCGCAGCTTGGAGTGTGGCGCGAATTTCGGTGGGGTGGTGAGCATAGTCATCGATCACCGTGATCCCCTCGGCTGTGCCGCGCAGGTCAAAGCGCCGTCCTGTGCCGCTGAACTGCTCCAGCACCGCTGCGGCCTGCGCCACCGGCAGCCCCAGGCAATCGATCGCCGCCAGCGCCGCCAGGGCATTGCTGGCATTATGCAAACCGGGCACGCTCAACGAGACGCTCGCCAGCAGGTCGCCACCGCGCAGCGCATCAAAGCGATAGCCCTTGCCCGGTTGCGGGACCAGGTTCGCCGCGCTGTAATCGGCGGGCTCACGCACTCCGTAGGTCAGCGCGCGGCAGCTCGCTGGGATTTCCGCAACCAGCCCGCGTGTATCAGCCTGATCGGCGCAAACCAACAATGTGCCACCCGCCTGCAGCCGCCCCACAAAGCCCGCGAAGGCCGCCCGGTAATCCGCCGGGGTGGGGTAGCAATCGGGGTGGTCATGCTCCATGTAAGTCACCACCGCCAACGCCGGTTGCAGCCCGTGGAACATGCGGTCATACTCATCGGCTTCAATCACAAAGGCCGAACCCTGCCCCGCGTGAGCGTTGCCGCCCAAATCGCGCGACACGCCGCCGATGATGTAGGAAGGGTCCTGGCCCAAACGATTGAGCAAGAAGGCAATCATCGCCGTAGTGGTGGTCTTGCCGTGCGTGCCCGCCACAGCAATGGTTTGGAAGCCGTCTGTCAGGCGATGCAGGAATTCAGCACGCTTGAGCACCGGGATGCCCGCCGCGCGCGCCGCCTGCACCTCGGGGTTGTCCTCCGGTACCGCCGAGGAACGCACCACCACATCAGCCCCCGCCACCTGTTCGGCGGCGTGACCGGCGTATACGCGGATGCCCGCAGCCCGCAGTTCCTCAGCCAACGGGGAAACCGCCCGGTCCGAGCCCGAGACTGGGTATCCCCGCTCCGCCAGGAGCCGGGCTATTGCGGAAAGTCCGCTGCCGCCGATACCGATGAAGTGAATTCGTTCCATCCTTTCACTCACCTTTAGAGGAAAACCACCAGCACAAAAACAAACGCCAGCGCCACGGCGAAGTAAATCACCGGGGGTTGCAGCCATTCGGGCGGCATGCGCTGGATATAAGATTGCAAGAGCAAGAAGCGCTCGCTGTCGATGGGAGGCATCTCGATAAATTTGATGGTGGCGTAATTGGCATCGGCCATGAACCACCAGAACGAACCGACTACCAAATACCCGTTCAGCGCACCCATAAATAAGCCCAACAGAATATCCTGCACGCGGTCGCGGGCAAAGCGGTTGTTGGTTGCCAACCGTGAGATGTTCGGCGATTGGTATCCAAAGAACACCAGCGCCGCCAAAACACTCGTGCGCACCCAAAAGTGCGCGTCGGGTTTGCTGGCCAGAACATCCTTGACGAACGGCACAAAGCTTTCCAACACGGTCATAATGAACACCGCCAGGATCACGCTGAAGGTGACCAGAAGCTCTTTGGCCCACCCGCGCATGGCGCCGATGATCGCAAAAAGGATGATGTACATCCAGAAAATGACATGCAAGCTGATCATGGCTTGCCTCCACGATTGTGTACGCCCGCCAGCTCGCGTACCAGGTCGGCCAGTTGCGCAGCCGCATCTGGCCGGGCCAGCCCGGACATGGATTTGCGCATCTCCGCCAGACGGGTGGGGTCATTGATCAGACCCTGCACCACCGGCAGAAGCTGCACCCCCAAGGCCGCATCTTCCAACAGGACGGCCGCCCCCTGGTTCACCAGATAATCGGCGTTGACCTTTTGGTAACGCCAGGCATACGGATAAGGCACCAGCACGGCCGGCAAACCAAACAACGGGTACTCACCCAGGCTAGAAGCCCCTGCCCGTGAAACCACCAGGTCGGCGGCAGCCAGAGCCGCGCCCATCTCGTGCAGGTAAGGTTCGGCATGATAGCGCCCCGTCAAATGCTCGGGCAGCCCGGCCCGCGCGGCTTGCGCTTCGGCCCAATCCAACTGGCCGCTCAGGTGAATGATCGAGACAAACGCCAGCAGTTGGGGCAGCGCCGCCAGCACCGCCCGGTTAATCGAGCGCGCGCCTTTGCTCCCGCCCGTCACCAGCAGCACCGGCCCCTCTTCCGGCAGCCCCAGGTGCGCCCTGGCCTGGCCGCGCGTCCAATTGTCCATGTCCGCTCGCACCGGGTAGCCGGTGACCACACTGCGCGTGCGGCGTGGCAAGAAGGCCCGGGTGGGTTCAGCCGTCACCGCAACGGTGTGCGCGAACCGGATGAGAGTCTTAAGGGCCAATCCCGGCTCCAAATCCGGCACATACACCAGGCTGGGGATGCGCTTGCCCGCTGCCACAGCCATCGGCACAGCCACATACCCGCCGGTGTACAGAATCACCTCGGGGCGGAACTCGGCTAAAATGCGGCGGGACGCCGACACGCCCTTCACCAAGCGCGCCACGTTGCCGGGCAGGGCCCGCAGGCCCACGCCATGCACACCTGCTGCGGGAATAGCAGCAAAGGGCAGGCCGGAGCGGGTCACCAGATCCGCCTCCATGCCGCCCTCGCCGCCCACCCACAGGACAGGCTGAGCATCATGACCGAGTGCTTGACTGACGACCAGAGCGGGGTACACGCCGCCGCCCGTCCCGCCAGCGCAAATCAACAACCGCGCCAAAGGTGTTTATTCCTTCCGTTGCTTGATGTTGGGTCGCCGCGCGACCAACATTCAACAAAATTCCCATTCCAGCCATTGTGACCACCAGGCTGGAGCCACCATAGCTGATGAATGGCAGCGCATTGCCCGCCTGGGGCATCAAGCTGACCATCACCGCCATGTTAATCAACGCTTCAATCACAATCCACATGGATACGCCTGCCGCCAGCAGCCTCCCCAATTGGTCGGGAGCGTTGCGTGCTATGGTCAGGCCGCGCCACAAGATCAGCATGTAAGCGACCAGAAGCAATCCGCTGCCCAGCAGTCCGGTCTCTTCGGCAACCACCGCAAAGATCGAGTCGGTATGGGCAACCGGCAGGATGAACTTGGCACTGCCCAATCCAATGCCCGTACCGAAGAACCCGCCATTGATGATGGCTCCCAAGGCGCGGCGGACATGATCCGAAGCACTGGTCGGATCCTGCAAGCCAATGATGTAATCCATGACGCGCTGTTTGCCGGTATCATAGATGTTTACCGTCAAGAAACCTACTGCCAATGCCACGATCAGAACCAGCGCAACCTGGCGCCATTCGCCATCCGCCAGGATGAACATGAGCACGCCCAGGATGATGACCGTGAAAGCCGCGCTCAAGTCTGGCTGCAGCATGATCAAACCAGCCAGGAAGCCCAGGATGAGCATGAGAGGGATCAGGCCGAACGAAAAATGCTTGAGCACATCCCGTTTGGAATGCAACCATACTGAAACGTAGATGATGATCGCCAGCTTGGCCAATTCAGACGGCCGCACAGACGCGCCAAACAGTGAGCGCTGCGCGCCAAGAGTCGCTTCGCCAAACAAGACCGTTGCTGCCAACGTCACAATGGTCACCAGCATGATCGGGACAATCAGCTTGGGGAAAAAGCGATAGCTCACAAAAGACGCAACCACCATAGCCACCAGCCCAACCCCAACCCACATGATTTGACGGTAAAGGAAGAATTCGGGTTGTTCATCCGCCATGATCGCGAACAATGGGCCGGCAGAATAGACCATAATAACGCCGAACAATGAAAGCGCAAGCGTCACGCCCACCAGCACCAGGTCAATTCCCCACAGGAAATTCTGGCGCCCGCGTGCCGGGCGAGATGTAGACCGTCCAGGATTTACGAAAGTTGCTGTACCCATAGTCGAAACCTTTCCCCACGTTCTTCAAAATCTTTGAACTCATCGTAACTGGTGCCGCCCGGAGAAAGCAGAACCACATCTCCCGGCTGAGCCACCCGCGCAGCGGCTTCCACAGCAGACTGCAAACCCGCGCACATCTCCACCGAATAGGGCCGTTCGCCGCTGCGCACCGGGCCAATGGCGGCGGCAATCTTCTCAGCCGCTTCACCAAAAATTACCACATGATCCACCCGCTCGCGGATGAGCGCAGCCAGGTCGCCCCAGGGCAGGTCTTTGTCGCGCCCACCCAACATCAGCACCACCGGTTGGTGGTATGAGCGCACAGAAGCCATGCTGCGCTCAGGGGCGGTGGCAATCGAGTCGTTGTACCAACGCACGCCGCGCCACTCGCGAACCAGCTCCTGGCGGTGCGGCACGCCGCCAAACCCTTCCACACCCGCCCGCAGCGCTTCCACTGGGGTCCCGCAAGCCAGCGAGACGGCGCAGGCTGCCAACACGTTGAGCAAGTTGTGCGCGCCTTGCAGTTGCACATCCGCCACTGCCATCAATCTTTGAACGCTGTGCCCGTCGGTGTAGTACAGATCCTCCCCGCCGCGGAAAGCGCCCGCCCAACCCAAATCGGGCCGGTTCCAGCCAAACGTAACCTGTTTCCCACGCACCAGGCTGCGCAAGTTCCACGCGCCAGGGTCGTCGCTGCCCAAAACAGCCGTGTCGCCCCGTGATTGATGAGTCAAGATGCGCGACTTGGCCTGGGTATAGGCTTCCATTGTCCCGTGGCGGTCGAGGTGGTTGGGCGTAATGTTCAACACGGCGGCAATTTGCGGTGAAAGGGTCATCAGCTCCAATTGGAAGCTGGACAGTTCCAACACCACCAGGTCATCTTTGCTAATCTGATCCACCTGATCGATTAGTGGGGTGCCAATGTTGCCGCCCACCCACACGCGCCGCGGAGATTGCACCGCCGCCTGGGTCATCCGTCCCACCAGTGTGGTGGTGGTGGTCTTGCCCGCCGAGCCGGTAATGGCAGCCACCCGGCAAGGCACTGCTTCCATGAAAATCTGCGAGTCGTTGGTCAAGGGCAAGCCCCTGCGCACAGCTTCCATCACAATCGGCATGGTCAGCGGCACGCCGCCCGAGATGCACACCCAGTCCATCCGGTCCAGCAATTCCAAAGGATGCCCGCCCAACACCCACTCCACAGGCAGCCCAGCCAGGGCTTCCCGCGCCGCAGACATCTTCTCAGGGCGGCTCTGGTCATTCAAGGTCACCAGCGCGCCTTTGCTGCACAGGTAGCGTGCCAGAGCCAGCCCTTGCCGGGCGGCTCCTATCACCAACACGCGTTGACCCTGCCAGTTTCTACTCATGGTTACACCAGTGCAATTGCTATGCCAAGCATGGCAAATAACAGACCTACCAACCAAAAACGCTGCACAACCTGCGTTTCACTCCAACCCAACAACTCAAAGTGGTGGTGGAGCGGAGCCATTTTGAAGAAGCGTTTTCCTTTGGTGGCTTTGAAATACAAAACTTGGATAATGACGCTCAATGCTTCGCTAACCGGAATGATGGCAATCACCGGCAGCAGCAGCCACTGCCCGGTCATCAAGGCCACCACCGCCAGGGTGGCCCCCAACGCCATCGAACCCGTATCACCCATGATCAACTGAGCCGGGTGAACGTTGAACCACAAATACCCAAACAGCGCCCCCACGATGGTGAAGCAGAAGCGCGCCAGGAAGGTCTGCCCCTGCATCAGCGCCACGACTCCAAAGGCCGCGAAGGCAGTCGCCGAAATCAACCCGGCCAGCCCATCCAGCCCATCGGTGAAATTGACCGCGTTAGACATGCCCACAATCAAGAAAATGGCCACGGGGATGTACAGCACGCCCAGCGAGAAGGGCTCTTCTGCCGCCGGCCAGAACAATTCCGGCACGCCCAACAAATACTTCAGGCCGAAGGCGGCCCCAGTTGCCAGAAGAATCTGCAAGAAGAACTTAGTCCGCGCGCGCATTCCCAATCCGCGCCGTGGCCCGCGAATGCCTTCCCAGTCATCCACGGCGCCAATCAATGCGTAAGCCAGCATCACCAACAGCGGCAGTAGCACCGAGCGACCCAGAACCTCCATGCCGATCAACGATACCGCGTTGAGCAGTACGGTCAGCAGCACCACCGGCAGGATGAACAGCACCCCACCCATCGTTGGCGTGCCCATCTTGCTGAAGTGCCGCTCCGGCCCTTCCACACGGATGATCTTGCCAATTTTGAAGTGCCGCAAAACGCGCAGCAACGGTCCGCCCCAAATGACTGTCATCATGAAGGCCAGCATGCTGAGGGTGATCGCCAGCGTAGAATCACTCATTCGGCTGCCTCCAATTGGCTGACGATGCGGTCCATGCGCAGACCGTGCGAACCTTTCACCAGAAC
The DNA here is from genome assembly GCA_016927865.1 of Anaerolineaceae bacterium. Lineage (GTDB taxonomy): Bacteria > Chloroflexota > Anaerolineae > Anaerolineales > Anaerolineaceae > Anaerolinea. The sequence goes on along the minus strand of JAFGLU010000043.1, from coordinate 25,044 downwards.
CACATCCCCTTCCTTTAGCGTAGGCTTCAAGAACTCGATGGCCGCATCTGCGTCCGCCACCCAGGTAACTTGTGAAGCTTTCATCCCGGCCTGCTGAGCAGCCTTCGCGGTAATCTTGCTCAGCTCGCCCACCGCCACCAGCATATCGGCCACTTCGGCCACGCGCCCGCCAACCCGCTGGTGGCCTTCACGCTCGTACTGGCCCAGCTCGAGCATATCGCCCAGAACCGCAATGTGCCTCCCCTGGATCTCCTCCAGCATGTTCAGCGCCGCCAGAGTCGATTCCGGCGAAGCGTTGTAGGAGTCATCCAGAAGCAAAGCGCCGTTTTCAGCTTTCACCGCCACCAGTCGAAGCTGCATCTGGCTGGTGCGCAAGCCTTCGATGATCTCACCCCAGCTCAAACCTTCAGTCAAGCCCACGGCCGTGGCCCGCAGCGCCGTATGCACCGAATGGCGTCCAATCAAAGGCACGCGCACCGAGAGCATCTCATCGTGATAGTGCATCCGGAAGCGGATGCCTTCCAACCCAAGCCCAACCACCTCGTCGGCCCACAGCTCGGCCGAAGGGTCCAGCCCGTAGTAGAACACTCGCGCGCGAGTCTGGCCGGCCATCGCCCTCACGTAAGGGTCGTCGTAATTCAAGATGGCCGTGCCGTTGGGCTCAGGCGGAAGCGCCTGCACCAGTTCGCCCTTGCCGCGAGCAATGGCTTCTATCGAGCCGGCCCGTTCAGCATGCACCGTTCCAACATTGGTCAGTACCCCCACCGAAGGCAAGGCCAGATCGCACAATTGCGCAATCTCGCCCGGTACGTAGAAACCCATCTCCAAAACTGCTCGCTGATATCCCGATCCAAGTCTCAGCAGTGTGAGGGGCAGACCGATCTCATTGTTTAGGTTACCCGGATTGCGCAGCGTGCGGTAGCGCGTGCTTAACACTTCAGCTACCAGCTCTTTGGTGGTCGATTTTCCCACGCTGCCGGTAATTCCAATCACCCGCACGCTCTGCTTGCGCCGCCAGAAGTAAGCCAACTGCTGCAGAGCCTGCAGGGTGTTGTTCACCCGCAAGCACAACGGCTGCCCGGTGCGCAGCGCCACCGGCATGGTCGCATCCACCTTCACCGGCCCCTGGCGCAAATCGAGCACAGGGAATTCCGCGGGCACTTCCTGCTGCACCAGCGCCAGCGAGGCGCCCTGGCGGAAAGCCGCCCCCAAGAAGTTGTGCCCATCGGTGCGTTCGCCTGGCAGAGCCACAAACAAGCCCCCCGGAATGACCTGGCGCGAATCGATGGCCGCTTCGGTGATCACCGTGCGGGACACTTCAACTCGCGTTCCAGTCAATGCTTCCAGGATATCTGCCAGGGTCAACACGCTGTTTTTGCTCCTCTTAGTTTCCGGCCACCTGCTCCCGGATGTGATCGGGAGGCAGATCCATCAAAACTACCAATTCGCTCACTACCTGGCTGAACACCGGGGCCGCCACAACCGAACCCCATTCTCCAGCCGGCTCTTCCAGCCACACGAACACGATAAATTTGGGATCATCCACCGGTCCCCAACCGATAAACGAGGCGTTGGTCGCATTGGACAGGTACCCACCTGGCCCTGGAATAGAAGCGGTGCCGGTTTTTCCCGCCACACTGTAACCATCTACCAGCGCATCCGAAGATTCTTCCTTAAGCGAAACGTGCAACATATCGGTCAAGGTGTGCGCCGTTTCGGCTGAGATGGGCGTGCCAATGACTTGAGGCGGGTTGCTGTATTCCTCGCCATCATCGATGACAGTCTTGAGCACCCGCGGCATCATCAGTTTCCCATCGTTGGCTACCGCGGCAATGGCCGAGGTAATTTGCAGCGGCGAAACCGCCACGCCTTGCCCATAAGAGTTGGTGCCCAGGTTAATCGGATACCAATCTTTGTCGCCTTGAACCAAAAGCGGGCTGCTCACCTCACCAGCCAGGTCCACGCCCGTGGTGTGCCCGATTCCAAATTTCTCCAGGTAGTTATAGAACAGGGTTGGGCCCATCTGGTCCGCCACCCAGGCCAGACACACATTCAGCGAATGCTGCATACAAGTGGTCATGGTCTGCGGACCCCAGGCGCCGTAATCCCAGTTGTGAACGCCAACCCCGCCGATGTAATACACGCCCGTATCCAGGAAGTCCGTCTCCGGCTCCACCGTACCGGAATCTAGCGCGGCAGCCATGGTCAGCACCTTGAAAATCGAGCCCGGCTCAAAGGTGATTTCTACCGCGCGGTTATAAGGCGTTGTGGGATCAGGGAAGACCTCGGCCAATTCCCAATACTCGTTGGGGTCCATCCGCGGGGTGACGGCCATAGCCAAAATATCGCCCGTTTCAGGGTCCATGATCAGGATCGTAACCGATTCCGAACCCGACGATTTCAGCGCCTCGTCTGCCACCCGCTCCGCCATCGACTGAATATCCCGGTCAATGGTCAAGATTAGATCGGCTCCCGGCGGAATCTGTTCGCTCTGGGCTTCGTTCATCAAATGCGGGTCGCTCGTGAATTCCCTTTGGATAGGCGTGCCCATGAGCAGGCGGTTGTATTTTTCTTCCAGACCATACACACCCGTGGCCAACTCACGTTGCTTGAAGTTGTAAAAGCCGATGATGTTCGAACCCAACATTCCTTCGGGGTAGGTGCGGAGCATTAAGGGCTCAAACCGCATCCCGTCCAGATTCGGAGCAACCTCATCCTTGCGCAGGCGCAGGGTTTCCGCCTCTTTGGTCAGTTCTTTCTTGATCGCCAAAATCTGCTCACGCTGTTCGCTGGTGACAAATTCCGCTAATTTCACGTCAACGATTTTGTGCCCGTCTTCGTTTACCCCTGGATCGAGCAGCTTGTTCCGAATATCGGACTGTTTCACGCCCAACACCGATGCCAGCGTGGCGGCAATGGTATCCGCGTCGGACACGTTACGCACCTCGGCGTAAATATCATAGACTTCGACATTGCCCGCCAGCAAATGCCCCCATGTGTCGTAGATTGAACCACGCACCGGCATCACAATTTCGGTACTGGTCTGAATGCTTTGACCTTCCAAAACAAGCTCTCGGGCTTGTTCATTGTTCAACAAACGAATCATCCATATAAAAACGAATAGGCCCGCCAGGGTTAGCGCGCCTCCAATAAAGCGGAACCGGAAAAATGTGATCTGTTTCATGGAGACACCCCTAAGGATTGCTCATTAAGTTTGACAATCTCTTTCATCAGCCATTCTGAAAGCGACACAGTGTACTCGGGCCGGATTAAAACCGGTGGCAGGTCTGCGCCGGGCGGCTGCGCCGTAATTTTGGCAATCCGGCCGGTGTATCCATCCACATACACATAGCTGATTTGAGAGCTGGTCGCCCGAACAAAGCCGAGTTCTTTGGCCCGCTCTGCCAGCCGGGCAGCCGAACTAAGTCTGGCAATCTCGGTGACCTTACTGGCATTCCCCCGCTCATACTCATCCCGCAATCTGTTCAAGTACTGGATTTCCAGGCCGGCGGACGAAGCCTCCACCGACACGGTCACCATGATCCACAGGATAGAGGCGCCGAGGATTGCCGCAATCAAGAACAAGACACCCTTCTGCGTATGGAGGCGCCAGGGAGCTTGTTTGTAAGCCTGTTTCAGGCGGTTCTTGATCGTCACAATCTCATCTCCTTGTAAAAGTATCTATCCTGGTTCGTGCAAATCTCATGCCAACCCGGCCAATTTTTCGGCCACTCTCAGTTTTGCGCTCCGCGAGCGCGGGTTCTCAGCAATTTCAGTTTCGTCGGCTTCAATGGGGTGGCGGTTAATCTCTTTCAAACTGGCAAAATGCCCGCAGGTGCAAACCGGCTGTTCTGGAGGGCAAATGCAGTCCCGGCCTTCACGCCGGAAGTACTGCTTCACCAGGCGGTCCTCCAGCGAGTGGAAGGAAATCACCGCCAGCCGCCCACCCGGTTCCAGGGCATTCAACGCTTGCGGCAGCACCGCCTCGATGGTCTGCAGTTCGCGATTGACCGCCATCCGCAGCGCTTGAAAGGTGCGCGTGGCCGGATGGATGCGCCCCTTGCGCCCGCCCGCCGCCTTCAGCACCACTGCCGCCAGTTCCAAGGTGGTGGTCAACGGTCGCGCCTGGCAAATCGCCCGGGCAATGCGCCGCGCCAGCGGATCTTCACCATAGCGCCAGATCACATCGGCCAGTTCTTGCTCTCCCCAGCGGTTCACCAGGTCGTCTGCGCTGAACGGTTGCTCAGGGTCAAACCGCATGTCCAGGGGCCCGTCGCTCAAAAATGAGAAACCGCGCTCCGGGGTATCGATCTGCATGGATGAGACCCCCAGGTCTAGCAGGATACCGTCCACGCTTTTCCATCCCAGCCGGTCCAACTGCTCGCGCAGGGTACCATACGAAGCCTTCACCAGCGTGACCCGGTCGCCGAAGACAGAAAGGCGCCGGCTTGCCAGGGCCAGCGCCTGCGGGTCCACGTCCATTCCCAAAAGGCCCCCCCCTGGCTGGCTGGCTTCCAAAATCCCCGCGGCGTGGCCACCGGCCCCAACCGTTGCGTCAACGTAGCGCCCTGGGCTGTGCGGGCGCAAAGCGTGTATAATGGAGTGGTAAAGTACTGAGCGGTGTGGTGGGAGTGTCATCCCAATCTACCGCGTGGTGATGTCAAAGGCAGCAAAGCGGCTTTCGTTGGCTTCAGCATCCGATAGATTTTCGTTTTGTTTGGCCCACTGGGCGGTTGACCAGATTTCAAAGAATTCCCCCATTCCCACCAGCACCACCGGCCCGCTCAAACCGAACAAATCGCGGAGACGCTGCGGAATCAGGACACGCCCAATTTTGTCCACCTCAACCTTTTCTGCCGTAGAGAAGAACAACCGTTTGAGCTGGCGCGCTTTAGGATCGGTCAAACTCATATGATTGACGTTGTCAGAGATCATCGAGAAATATTCCGGAGTCATCACCATCAGGTTTTGCTCAAACCCCTGGGTAATGTAGGCGCCGTTTTCAAGCAGCTCGCGATAACGGGCCGGGAAAATCAACCGCCCTTTATCATCGATGTTGTGCTCAAACTGCCCAAGGAACATGCGTTCTACCTCTCCCTGATACGCGGAACGCCGGGACACTCCCGGCGCTCTAATCTATGATTGTGACTTACCTGTTACGCGGTGCTCACCAATAAATTACTACCACTTCGTACCACTTACCACCACTTACCACCACTTACTTCCACAGTATAAACGAATTGGAAGACTTTTACAAGCATTTCCTCCATTCTCTTAACTTAGATCTTCGTTCTAGAGGTTATCAAAAATGCAAAGTGACCTTCCCTCCTACAGTGGCCTGTTCGTTGGCGTAGAGCATCCCACCATTATTGTTCCCGGTGACTATTCTATTTACGCCAACCTGGATAACGCTGCATCCACCCCGGCCTTCAAAGCCGTAGAAGAAACCGTCCACCGCTTTCTACTCACCTACTCCAGCGTGCACCGCGGCACCGGCTATAAGAGCCAATTGTCCACGCACGTTTTTGAAACCACCCGCAAGATTGTCATCCAATTTGTCGGCGGCAACCCTACAGATCACATCTGTATCTATGGCAAGAACGCCACAGAGATGATCAACCGTCTTGCGCTGCGCTTCCCTTTTTCGGCGCAGCGCAATGTTGTTCTGGTCAGTTCCATGGAACACCATTCCAACGACCTGCCCTGGCGCCACGCCGCCGCGGTCAAGCACATCCGCACGCTGCCCGACGGCCGCATGGATGAAGCCCACTTTGACCAGCTTCTGAACGAATTCCGCGACCAGGTCGCCCTGGTGGCGGTCACCGGCGCCAGCAACGTCACCGGCTACCTCAACCCAATTCACCGCCTGGCCGAAAAAGCCCACGCAGCCGGTGCTCACATCCTGGCCGACTGCGCCCAATTGGCCCCCCACCGCAGCGTCAATATGCGCCCCCTCTCCGACCCGGCCCACCTGGATTACGTCGTACTCTCCGCCCACAAGCTCTACGCGCCCTACGGCACCGGCGCGCTGGTGGGGCGGCACGATACTTTTGAGCAAGGTGAACCCGATCATCGCGGCGGCGGGCAGGTGGAATTTGTCGGATTGGATGTCGTCCACTGGTCCGGCGCGCCCGAGCGCGACGAAGCCGGCAGCCCCAACACGGTGGGCGCGGTGGCCCTGGCTGCCGCCATCACCCAACTGCAAGAAATCGGCATGGAAAATGTGGCCCGCCACGAAGCCGAACTAACCGCCTACCTTCTGGAGCGCCTGCCCCGGGTGCCCGGCTTGCACATCCTGGGCGATTCAGACCCCCAGCACGCCGCCGAGCGTCTCGGCGTGGTACCTACCTATATGGAAGGCATTTCCCATTTCCTGGTGGCAGCCATCCTTGGCTATGAATTTAACATCGGCGTGCGCAACGGCTGTTTCTGCGCCCACCCCTATTTGATGAGCCTGCTGCACGTGCCCGAAGAAGAAGCCCTGCGCGTGCGCCACAGCATCCTGGCCGATGACCGCCGCGATGTGCCCGGCCTGGTGCGTATCTCTTTCGGTCTATACAATGACTATTGGGAAATTGATCGCCTGATTGAAGCCCTGCAAGCCATTCGCAGCGGCAAGTACCACGGCGATTATATTCAGGATCCCCGCTCCGGTGAATACCACCCCAAAGCGCGGCGTCCCGATTACGATCAACTCTTCACTTTTGGAGGACAAAAATGAAACCCCAAATCTTCGCACTTCTCACCGCCATTTGCTGGGGCGTGGGCGGCTACTTTGAAAAGAAGGGCCTGGTCCTCGGCAACCTCTCGCCACAGATCGGTATCACCATCCGCACCATCAGCGCCTTGATCATCCTCGGCGCGGTCAGCTTTCCGCAGTGGAAGACCGTGCCCCAGGCAGGCAGCAAGGCCATTTTATACATGGTCATCGGCGGGGGCGTGGTCGCCGGAGCCGTCGGCATGTTGTGCTTTTACACAGCCCTCAAGGGCGCACCCCTCAATCGTGTCATGCCCATCGCCTTCACCTCGCCGCTCTTCGGCGCGTTGATGGGTGTATTATTTAGCGGCGAACCGCTCACGTTCAAAACGATCATAGGCATGGTCCTCACCATCGCCGGCATCATTGTGCTGACGGTGTAACCGGATATTGCTTGTAAGGGCGGGTCTTTAACGCAGGCTCACAACAGCCGCTTTCAATCATCTCCGCAGGCTTATCCCACCGTCTCACCCGACAGACCCGCCCGATTTGGCTTAGGCGTAATTGCTCAGAGGGCGGTGAAAGTTCCCAAAATTAAGGTGTATGCGGGTGCTTCGCACCCGCATACACCTTAATTTTGTACCTATTCTACCTCGAGCTGAGTAATTACCCTCGGTCAATATACTCCTGGTAGCGTTTATACAACGTCCGCGCCGAAGGCCACATTGAATTGGGGCTCATGAAATGTGAAAACTCAAACGTAATCAGCTTCTCCACGCCCCCCGCCTCCGCCACCTCAATCTTATTGCGCAAATTGCGCCAATCGATCGGCAAAAAATTCAACGGCATGCCCCGCTCAAAACTCTCTACGTTGCTCCAGGGCTGCAGCCCGTGCTTGCGCGCCAGCCGTGTGTTGATCTCCATAAATACAGGCAGTTCCGCAAACTCCACCTGGCCATCCTGAAAGGCAATTGTATCCACAAACCCACCCAAAATGGACAGGATTTCATCCCACTGCGCTTCGTGCTCCTCAGGCGTGATGGGATTGTCATCGAACTGCTTGCGCCCGCGCACATACGGCGACATTAACACCGGCACATCCTTCAACCCCTTCACATGCCGTGCCAGCCGCTCAATCAGCCGCGTCACCCCTTCGTCGTGTTCATGAATCTCGTGGGTCATGTACCAGCCGCCAAAGGCCTTGCGATCCCCGTACTTGCGGGCCACCTCTTCGGTGAAACGCAAATTCAACTCCACCTCTTTTTCCGGCTGGCCCTGGTGCCAGAAACGCCCCGAGTCGTAAATGCCAAAGTAAAAGGTCATCCCGGTGCGTTCGGCCTGCGTCAGGAACAGGTCCACCAGGTCGATGTAAGCCGGGCGCATGACCAGCTCGCGGGACAGCGTCTCAGAATTGAACGTTACCCGGTCGCGGTACCCAGCCCGGATCAGAATGACCGTATCGATGCCCACCGCCCGCATCGCATCAAAGTCGGCGGCCCACTCCTCCACGTCCCAATTATTGGAGGGGATATCGTGGGTGATCTCATCCAAAAACGTCCCGGTGATTTTCATAGTCTTGGCTCCACAAAAAACAACGGATCCTTGTGCAGTGCAGCCAGCGCCGCCGGCCACATCTGCGCGCTTTCCACCAGGGAACACTGCGCTTGCAGCACACGCCCTCGGGTCAACCCCTGGCTCATCGCCCCCTCCAGACGGTCATAACGCTGCACCCATCCTTTGAAGTTGTGGCTGCGCACGATCATCCTCATCTCACTGCCATCCGGCAGGAAGATCTGGTAATCCACCGTCTTGGCAAACAGGTACGGCGGCTCGACCCGCTCCTCCACCGCGTGCATACTGGTATTGGGCCGCAGCCCGCATCCCAGAAACAGGATTTGCCCATCAACCTGCGGCAGCCGCGCAAATGGGGAGTACGCCCCACAGGGCGTAGTATCTTTCTCCTGCCCGCTCAACAACTCTGCCGCCAGGCGGCCTGTCCCGCTCACCGAATGGGTGGGGTGAACCGAACGACGTGTGCCGGGCCGCGCGCGGAAGTACTCCGGCAGCGCCCCCACGCAAGAAGGCGTGCGCGCCACATCGAAGAGCGGGTTGTGCGCGCCAACCGATTCATAGCTCAGCGCAGGCATAACAGCGTACCTCGCGCGCCCAAAGCCTCCAGCAGCCCTTTCACCACCGCTTCCGCGCCGCCATCCACAGGTCCCAGCGAGCGCAGCGAGGAATGCACCAGCAGCACGCCCCCTGGTCGCACGCCCAACGCCAGCAGATCAGAGACCAACTGCGCTGCGGTCATACGTGCATTACTGCCCGTATTCGTGAGTGTAGCGGTGGTGCAGCTTCTCGACCATGTCCGCCGGTATTTCTTCCGGCTGCCCCAACTGCCGCGCCAGCCACACCGTCCGCGCCACGTCTTCCACCATCACCGCCGCCTTCACCGCGCCTTTGCCGCTGGGGCCAATGGTGAACACGCCGTGGTTCTTGAGCAAACAAGCCGGGCTGGAACCGATATTTTCCACCACCAGCTTGCCAATATCCTCGCCGCCGATGAGGCCAAACCCCGCACAAGGCACCGGCCCGCCAAACTCGTCGGCCTGGGCAGTCAAATACACGGGGATCGACATGCCATTGGCCGCAAAGGCCGTGGCATAGGCTGAATGGGTATGTACCACGCCGAACACGTCCGGGCGGTGGCGGTAAATATACAGGTGACTGGCTGTATCCGACGAAGGCTTCAGCGAGCCCTCCACCACCTTGCCGTTCACGTCCAACACCACAAAGTGCTCGGCGCGCAAATCTTCATACATAATCCCCGATGGTTTAATCACCACCAAGCCGCTTTCTTTGTCACGGATGCTCACGTTCCCGCTGGTCCAGGTCACCAGGTTACTTTGTGGCAGCACCAGGTGCAGCTTCACTAATTCGTGTCGGATCGATTCTAGCAACATACTCATTTCCTCTTTTCTCCCTCCTCCCCCAACGCCGTTTTGACGTTGGGGGAGGTCGCGAGGGGATCATTTCTCCAACACCTCAACCTTGAGCGCTTTGAGGCGCTTCATCACATCGTTCGGCCCGCGCCCGAAGTAGTCATGCAGCAGCACGTACTCCTGGAACAGGCGCTCATACACCGCCTGGTTCTCAGGAATGGGCCGGTACACGTCCTCGCGCAGGTGGGCCATCTTCAAGCTCGCATCGTAGATCGAGTCATAGCCACCCGCCGCTGCGCCGGCTGCCACCGCGCCGAACATGGCCGAGCCCACCGCCGGGGTCTGCTTGGCCGCCGGCACGCGGATCTCGCGCCCGGTCACATCAGCATAGATCTGCATGAGCAGACGGTTCTTGTCCGGCAAACCGCCCGTCGCATACAGTTGATCCACCGGCACGCCGTTGTTTTCAAAGGCTTCGATGATCACCCGCGTGCCGTAAGCCGTAGCCTCGATCAAAGCCCGGTACATTTCCTCGGGCTTGGTCAATAACGTCATGCCCAACATCATGCCGGTCAGGTCCACATCCACCAGCACCGAGCGGTTGCCGTTCCACCAATCCAGCGCCAACAGCCCGCTCTCCCCCACCTTGAGCGCAGCGGCCTTCTCTTCCAGCAACTGGTGAATATCTACACCGCGGGCTTTGGCTTGCTGCTGGTACGCCTCGGGCACGCAGTTCTCAACGAACCAGGCGAAGTGATCGCCCACGCAGGACTGCCCCGCTTCATAACCGATGAAACCGGGGATGATGCCGTCTTCGGTGTAGCCGCACATGCCGGGCACAATCTTGGCCTCTTTGCCCAGCACCATGTGGCAAATGGAAGTGCCCATGATCATCACCATCTTGCCGGTGTCCACCACCGTGGCTGCCGGAACCGAGACGTGCGCGTCTACGTTGGCCACCGCCACCGCTGTGCCTTCTTTCAACCCGGTCCAACCCGCCGCCTGCGCGGTCAGGCCGCCCGCTTTCTCGCCCAGCGAGACGATGGTGCGAGTCATCTTTTCATCGACGATGTTTTCCATGCGCGGGTCCAGCGCCCGGAAGAACTCCTTGGCCGGGAAGCCCTCTGCCTTCGACCAAATGGCCTTGTAGCCCGCCGTGCAGGAATTGCGCTTCTCTTCCCCCGTCAACTGCCACACCACCCAGTCGGCCGCCTCCAAAAAGCGCTCAGCCGCCGCGTAGATTTCGGGATCTTCGTCCAAAATCTGCCACACCTTGGGGAAAAACCACTCCGAGCTGATTTTGCCGCCGTAGCGGTCCAAAAAGTCGAAGCCCTTCTCTCGGGCAATCGCGTTCAGCTTATTGGCTTCCGGCTGTGCCGCGTGATGCTTCCACAACTTAATCCAGGCATGGGGCCGCTCGCGGTATTGCAGCAAAAAGCACAGCGGCATGCCGTCTTTAAGAGTCGGCAGCATGGTGCAGGCGGTGAAATCCACGCCCACCCCAATCACATCGGCAGGATTCACCCCGCTTTGCTGCAGCACCGCCGGAATCGTGCGCTTAAACACCTCGATGTAATCGTTGGGGTCTTGCAAAGCCCAATCCGGTTCCAGGCGGATATCGGTGCCGGGCAGGCGCTCATCGATCACGCCGTTGCCATAGGGGTGCACCGCGGTGGCAATTTCAGCCCCGTTGGATACATCCACCAGCACCGCCCGCCCCGATTCGGTGCCAAAATCCACACCAATCGCATATTTCTTAGAAGTCATACGTACCTCTTCTGAATCTCTTTTTTAAATCTATACGCACCATCCATCCGCTTCCGTCAGCCACCAACCCTGCTTTTTTCTGGCTAATAGCTGACGGCTAACGGCTGATAGCTTTCTTGCTGACGGCATATGGCTTCCAGCTTTTTCCTAGCTATGCCGGTACACGCTCCAGCCCATGTACTTGCTCATAGCTTCATCCACCACGCCCGCCACCTTGGACGGGTTGATGGCCACATGATGCTCAAAGCCGTTCTCGCAAATGTAGGACAGCAGGTTCTGCATCTCGGGAATGTGTATCACGCCGTAGCCGCCAAAGGTCTTCAAAGTGTCGTCGGTCAGTTCGCCCTCGCCCAGGTAAACCGAGATGTCGGCGTTCAAGTCGTCGGTAGCCACGCGGCAGTAGCTGATTGGCACGGCCTGCAAGCGACCGACAATCGTACCAAACGTGTTGTTCTTGCCCACTGTCCCGGCGATAATTTCCTGATAGTCCATCTTTGGCGCGCCTTCCACCGAAATGCTGGACTGTACAAACAAATCCTTGGGCAAATTGGAGCAGTGGAAGATCACCGCTTTGTTCGGGTCCTCACCGTAATTGTTATTCCAATCCACCAGCGCCGAAGGTTTTCCAGAAGCAAAGGCCATCGCTGCCATGCCCACCAGGCCGGTGATGTCGGTCTCACAAGCCGAAGGAATCAGCTTATTGCTCATCATGCTCATTATCGTGCAAGGCACCACGCCGTAGAACTCTTCCATCGCCGTCCAGCACTGCAAAGCCGTACCCGAAAGCTGCTTTTCTTCCACCCAGGTATCAATGACCACGCCCAGCTTGGCCATGCGCGTCATGGCTTCACCCGGCACGCCCTTGGTGGGCACGTAAGCCTGCATTTCCTCCAGCTTGGCCTTCAACTTGGGATCATCCGCCTTGATTCGCCCGGCACTGCCAAACAGCTCCGACAGGTCAAAAGTCTCCACGCTGATGCCGGTGCGCTCGAGCAGCTTCTCGCTGTAGCGTACGGTGTTGAAGGGCGCCGGGCGCGCGCCAATGGCCCCAAAGCGCGCATTGCGCAGCCCGCTCACCACGCGGCAGGTCGCCACAAAGTTGCGCAGGTCGGCCTTGAAGCTTTCACTCTCCGGGTCCACGGTGTGCAGGCTGGTCAGGGTATAGCTGATGCCATATTGAGTCAGGTTGTTGCAGCAAGACATCTTCCCGCAGAACGAATCGCGCCGGTCGGTGATGGACATCTTCGTCATGTCATCGGGGAAAGCCTGCACCAACACCGGCACGTTCAACCCAGACCAGCGAATGGCATTAGAGATGGCGCGCTCGTCACCAAAGTTGGGCAGCGTAATCAAAATACCATCGATCTCGCTGGAGTGCTTGCGGAACAGGTCTGCACACTGGTGAGCATCGTTTAAGCTCTCCAGGCTGCCAGATTTGTCGTTGATGTTTTCATCAACAATCACCGCCTTGATTCCTTCCGCTGCCAGCACCTTGAGAATGGTCTCGCGGCCGGTTTTGCACAAATGCGCCGGGAAGAATCCACGGTTGCCAACAATCACGCCTAAAGTCACGGGTTTCATTTGGGTCTCCTTGTCGTCATGGTCATCTTGGTTTTTTTCATCTGCCCTGCTCAAACCGCCGGACAGTGTATACCTAACGGGTCGAACTACTGCGCACAACCAATTCCGGCTGAAGCCAGATTTGCTCCGGGCGGTCAGCGTCGCTGTCGCGCAGGGTCAGCAGCCGGTGCAGCATGCGCACAGCTTGCGAACCCATCTCGGTCAACGGCTGGCGCATGGTGGAAAGCGCAGGATAGAAATAGCGCGCCTCAGGCACATCATCAAAGCCTACCACCGCCAGGTCTTCGGGCACGCGCCTGCCCAACCTGCGCGCCGCCTGCAGCGCCCCCAAAGCCATCGGGTCGTTGCAAGCAAACACCGCTTCCAGGTCGGGAACGCGGGCCAACAGGTTTTCCAGGCCGGCCTCTCCACCAGAAGGATACCAATCGCCCTCTTCCTGCAAGGTTTCCAGTTCGGCTTCTGTGACGTGTCCCGACTCCAGCATGGCGCTGCGCCAGCCCTCCATACGCCTGCCGGCTTCCCACCAATCTCCTGGCCCTGTGATGACACCCACCTTGCGGTAACCACGAGATAAAAGGTGCAGCGCGGCTTGTTTCCCACCGGTATAATTATCGATCGAAACCACAGACAGGTCGGGGGTTGGCTGCATATTAATGAATACCACCGGCACCCCGGACGAACGAACATGCTCAACCAGCGCCGCGCGGTGCTCGCCGATTTCTGGCACTGCCCAAATGACGCCGTCCACCTTGCGCTCCAGCAGCCCATTGAGAAGTTCTACCCCTGCCCCAGCATCCGGTTCGCGCATCAAACTAAGCAGCATCGAGTAACCCAGTTCGTTGCACTGCCGCTCGATACCCGTCAGGGTGCGCGAAGGGCCGTAGTAGCTCAAACCATAACCCACCACGCCCAACGTGTTGGTGCGACCTTGAATCAGGCTGCGCGCCAGCGCATTCGGCGAATAACCCAACTCGGCGATAATATCCTGAACACGCTGGCGGGTATCGTCTGCCACGTCTGGGCGGTCGTTGATGACGCGCGAAACGGTTTGTGCCGAGACGCATGCCGCCTTTGCCACCTCACGGATTGTTACACTGCGTTTGTGTGCCATGCTCATCCTTTCGGGAGGATGTATTGGGGCTCAGAGTATGAAGGAAATTTGGGCTTCTTTCACCTCTAGCAAGTAGCTATGGAATTATTACCGTTATCGTTCACGGGAGACATTCATATACTAGCACGAATCGCAGCGCAGAGTCAAGCGAAGAAACGGCTGCAATCTGGTAATTTTCCCTCATCTTCTTTTGAAATCTTTGGCTCGCGCTCTTCACCTATTTGTGGGTGAAACCAGTTCTCTTCGTAGCGCGGGTTTCTTACCCGCGGTCTGCCAAATTCACTATTCGCGGGTAAGGAACCCGCGCTACAATGAACCGAGACCGGGCGCAGCTTGGCCCTGAACGACCGCCTTGCCTTCGTCCACCGCTGCTCACCTACAAGACATTCCTCTTTTCTTCCCTTCGTGGAGCATATCGCTTCTCTTCATTCGCGTTTATTCGCGTGAATTCGCGGATCAATCCTTGAAACTTTTTCACTCCTTCAGCGTATATGTGTATGGAGGTAAGGAAATGAAAGAAAAGAAACCCGTCCCGTGGTATCTGTGGCCCTTCTGGGCGATCTGGAAACTGGTGGTAGGCATCATCGCGTTCACCGGCCGAATTGTGGGGGCTGTCCTCGGCCTGGTCTTGATGATTGTAGGGGTGGTATTAAGCCTGACCATCGTGGGCCTGATCGTCGGAGTGCCGCTGCTGATCTTCGGGTTTATGCTGGTAATCCGCAGCCTCTTTTAACGGTAAAGCGTTCCTTGTTGTCCCACGGGATGGCAAGGAACGCACTGCTTTCTGCCCCTGGAAACATGGGCAGCGGCAGCCAATTACGCCAACATCCGCCGTCCCGAGAGTCCCCCCTCGGGGCGGCAACTTTTTCCCTACTCACCGAAGTTAAGAAAAGTTCCCAGATTTCGGA
Source organism: Anaerolineaceae bacterium (assembly GCA_016927865.1). Lineage (GTDB taxonomy): Bacteria > Chloroflexota > Anaerolineae > Anaerolineales > Anaerolineaceae > Anaerolinea. The sequence goes on along the minus strand of JAFGLU010000043.1, from coordinate 10,038 downwards.
TGTGTGCGTGTCGAGCAAAAATTCCCCGTTTGGGTCATCGTCAAGCGATTTTCCCCCCTTGACCATCTCCCCCATCTCTTCTACAATTGAGCGACCCACAAGGTCTAAACAACTGAACTGTCCAATCGCATCGCTCGCTGCTTCCAACCAAGAGCCAGGAGGATCGTATGGTCGATTATGAGAGACTACTTCAAATAGCTATTGAAGAAGCGCGTGTTGGCTTGTCTGAAGGCGGTGTCCCCGTGGGCGCCTGCCTGGCCGACGAGTCCGGCAATATTTTGGGCCGAGGGCATAACCGGCGCGTCCAGCAGAACGACCCCACCGTCCACGGCGAAACAGATGCCTTCCGCAATGCCGGCCGCCAGCGGGGTTATAAAAGCAAAATCATGGTCACCACGCTGGCCCCCTGCTGGTTCTGCAGCGGCCTAATCCGCCAGTTCAACATTGGCACGGTCGTGGTTGGCGAGTCGGTCAACTTCGCCGGCGGCGTGGAATGGTTGCGCGAAAATGGCGTCACCGTCATCGATTTGCACAACGCTGAGTGCATCAAGATGATGCGCGAATTCATCGAAAAGAACCCAGACTTATGGGCTGAAGACATTGGCGATTGACCCCAAACGGAAAAACAGCCAGGAGGTGAAACAGAAATTTGCCAAGCCGATTCATTAATTTCCAAGCCAAAGGAGTTGTGTGATGTTCAAAAAGTCTCTGTTCCCCCTGACCCTGGTGGTCATCCTAAGCCTGCTGTTAGCCTCATGCGCGGCGCCCGAATCTGCCCCCATGGAAGACAACACCGGCAAGCTAAAAGTCTTTGGCGCGTTCGCCACCCCCATCGAAGAACCTTGGGATGGTGTGATCCACTCAGCGCTGCAAAAAGCCCAGGATGAAGGCAAAATCGAATACACCTACACCGAGGATATCGGCTACTCAGGCGACATGGAGCGTGTCCTGCGCGAAGTGTGCGAGCAGCAGAAACCCGCCCTGGTGGTCGGTGATGCCTTCGGCAACGAAGAAGCAGTGCGCCGCGTGGCTGCCGATTATCCCGAGATTGCCTTCGCTTTCGGTTCGGGTTTCGGCCCCACCGAGCCCAACTTTGCCGTCTTTGACAACTGGATCCACGAACCCGCTTACCTGCTCGGCATGCTGGCGGGTGGCTTGACCAAGACCAACACCATCGGCGTGGTCGGTGGGCACCCCGTGCCAGAAGTCAACCGTATTGTCAACGCATTCATCGCTGGGGCCAAGGCCTCAAACCCGGAGGCAACCGTCCTGGTATCCTTCATTAACAGCTGGTTCGACCCCGCTCAGGCCAAGGAAGCCGCCCTGGCGCAAATCGACAGCGGAGCTGACGTCCTGTTTGCCGAACGTTTCGGCGTGATTGAAGCCGCCCAGGAAAAAGGTTTGTATGCCTTTGGCAACATGAGCGACCAAAACGAATTGGCCCCCGACCTGGTGGTGAGCAGCGCGGTTTGGAACATGGACCCCACCGTCAATTACCTGATCAACCAGGTAGCTGCCGGCGCTTTCACTGCCCAGGACCTCAAAGATTTCAGCATGATGGGCAAGGGCGGCGCCAGCCTGGCTCCCTTCCACAATTTAGATGCAAAAATCCCCGCTGAATTGAAAGACGCCGTCAAGGCCCGCGAAGAGGAAATCAAATCCGGCATGTTCCGCGTAGATATCGACGAAGCCGTTCCCGCGGCGGTCAATTAATCGGCCTTAACCAAACCCTAAGGGTCTTAAAGACCCTTAGGGTTTTCTGCCCCCGCTTGGGGTTTTCTTTACTGGAAGAAGAGAGTACCGCTCCATGCCCGTTATCCAAATGCAAGGGATCGTCAAGCGATTCGCCTCGCTGACCGCGAACAACCACATAAACTTCGACCTCGAGCAAGGTGAGATTCACGCGCTGTTGGGTGAGAATGGCGCGGGAAAAACCACCTTAATGCGAATCCTCTACGGCCTCTACCATGCAGATGAGGGGCAGATTCTGGTTAACAACCACCCGGTGACCATCCGTTCGCCGCATGACGCCATTCAAAACGGCATCGGCATGGTCACCCAGCATTTCACCCTGGTGCCCACCCTGACAGTCGCCGAGAACCTGACCCTCGGCCAGGCTGGCAGCTTCATCCTCAACCCCTTAGAAATCCAACGCCAGGTTGAGAAAGACTCGCAGCGCTTAGGCATTCCGGTCAAACCAGCCGCCCTGGTGCGCCACCTTTCCGTTGGCGAGCAGCAGCGCGTCGAAGTCCTCAAGGCGCTCTCGCGCAACGCCCGCGTGCTCATTTTGGATGAACCCACTGCCGTGCTCGTTCCTCAGGAAGTCGAAATCCTATTCGATGCCCTACAGCGGCTACGCCAAGAGGGGCTGTCCGTCATTTTCATCAGCCACAAGCTGCCCGAAGTCATGACCATTTGCGACCGTATCACCGTGCTGCGCGACGGGGCGCTGGTGGGCACGGTGGCAAAATCCGCCACCACCGCCACCGAACTGGCGCGCATGATGGTGGGACGCGAGAACTTCGGCGTCGCCCGGCAAAGCGAGCGCCAGCCCGCCGGCCCGCTCCTACAAGTGGAAGCGCTGCAAGCCCAGGGTTCCAAAGGCCTGCCCGCCCTACGCGGGGTTGGCTTTATGGTAGAAGCTGGGGAAATCCTGGGCATTGCGGGCGTCTCGGGCAACGGACAAACCGAGTTGGGCAGGGTGCTGGCTGGCATGCTGCGCCCTTCGGGCGGACACATCCGCGTGGACGACAAAAACCTGACCGGCGCCGGCCCAGCGGAGCTGGCCCAGGCCGGAGTAGGCTGCATCCTCGAAGACCGCCACGCCAGCCTGGTGGATGATATGACCGTTGCCGAGAACCTGGTCCTCGACCAACTGGATGGCTTCTCCCGCGGCGGTATGTTAAACCGCGCTCGCATCCTGGAAAACGCTCGCAAATGGATCGCGGAATACCAGATTAAGGCTTCTCCCAATGACCCCATCCGCCAGCTTTCCGGCGGCAACATGCAAAAAGTGATCCTGGCGCGCAACCTCTCCCGCACCCCCAAGGTGGTCATCGCCGCCCAGCCCACCCGCGGCCTGGACGTGGGCGCCACCGATTATGTGCGCAGCAAGCTCCTCGAACAGCGCGCACGCGGCGCCGCCGTATTGCTCATCTCGGAAGACCTGGATGAAATCATGGCCCTCGCCGACCGCATCGCCGTCATCTATGAAGGCAGCTTGATGGGCATCCTGCCCGCCCAGGCCGCCACCGTCGAAACACTGGGCTTGATGATGACCGGCAAGACTCTCGAGTCCATCCGCCCCACCCCGGAGGCCGATCATGCTTAAGTTCAAGATCGAGCGCGCCCCTGCCCCGGCGTGGATGCGCGCCATCATTCCCCTCCTGGCGGTGCCGGTCACCTTCTTGCTCACCACCCTGTTCCTGCTGTGGGCTGATGCCAACCCCCTGCAAGCCTATTACCACTTCCTCATCGCGCCGCTCTCCTCCAGGGTCAGCGCCATCGAAGTGCTGGTCAAAGCCACCCCTTTGCTGCTCACCGGGGCCGCGGTGGCCTTCGCCTTCTCCGCCGGGTATTGGAATATCGGCGCGGAGGGCCAGCTTTACGCCGGGGCTATGGCTGGGGCCTGGCTGGGCATGATCCTCAAAGGTGTTTCCCCTCTGCTGGGCATCCCACTCATGCTGTTGGGCGGCTTCACCGCCGGAATGCTGTGGGCACTCATCCCAGCCCTGCTCAAAGTGCGCCTGAAGGTGGACGAGGTGGTCACCACCCTGCTGCTCAACTCGGTGATCGTCTTCCTCATCAGCTTCTTTCTCAACGGCCCGTGGCGCGACCCCATCTCTATGTGGCCGCAGTCGCCGGAAATCGACCCCGGCACAATCTTCTTCAAACTCATCCCCCGCTCGCGCCTGCATTTCGGCTTCATCGTGGCCGTGGCGGTGCTGGCTCTGGAGTGGCTGGTGCTCAAGCGCACCGCTTTTGGCATGCGCATGCGCGCGGTGGGCCTGGGCAAAGAAGCCGCTCGTTTTGCCGGCATCAAAGTGAACCGCACCATGCTCACCGCCGCACTGGTCAGCGGCGGAATCGCCGGGCTGGCCGGAGTGGGCGAGGTGGCGGGCATCCACTTCCACTTGATCGAGTCCATCTCCGACGGGTTAGGCTACAGCGGCATCATCATTGCCACCCTGGGCGGCCTCAACCCCATCGGCGTGGGCCTGGCGGCCCTGTTCATCGGCCTCATCGATACCGGGGCGCAAACCGTCAGCCGCGCCATGAACGTTCCAGTCTATCTGGGCACCGTGGTCCAGGCTACCCTGCTGCTGGTCACCCTGGGCCTGTTTGTATTGCAAAACTACCGCATCAAGCGAGGTTGAGTTGGAACCCTTCATCATTGGTCTGCTGGCAGCCACCCTGCGCGTGGCAACCCCGCTCATCTTAGGCACCCTCGGTGAGCTGTTCTCCGAACGCGCTGGAATCCTCAATCTGGGCATCGAAGGCACCCTGTTCGTGGGCGCCTTTGCCGGTTTTGCCGGCGCCGCCCTCACCGGCAGCCTGTGGCTGGGCCTGCTGGCGGCCATCCTATTCGGCATGATCTCCGGCCTGCTCATGGCCCTGCTCACCGTGCGCCTCGGCGTCAACCAGCACGTCTCCGGTCTCGGCCTGACCCTGTTCTGGACGGGTTTCTCCTTGTTTGCCTTCCGCCTGGTGTTCGGCGAATCCAAAGTGCCGCCCTCCATAGAGACCTTCCAGACCGTCTCGCCCTTTGGCAACCTGCCCTGGCTGGGTCCCATCTCCAGCCAGCACATCCTCACCTACTTCGCCCTGGCCCTCATCCCCCTCACTTGGTGGATCCTCTACCGCACCCGCTTCGGCCTCAACATCCGCGCCGTGGGTGAAAACCCCGAGGCCGCCGACGCCGCCGGATTGAACGTCTATGCTATCCGCACCCAGGCTTTGCTCATCGGTGGCGCTTTGATGGGCATGGCTGGAGCTTTCCTCTCCCTGGCCCAACTGGGAGCCTTCACTTACGGCATCGTGGCAGGGCGCGGCTGGGTGTGCATCGCCCTGATCATCTTCGCCAATTGGGAAGCCTCGCGCGTGCTGTGGGGCGCGTTGCTCTTTGGCGGGGTGGCCTCGCTACAACTGCGCCTGCAAACCCTGGGCCTCAAGCTGCCCTATGAGTTATTATTATCCTTGCCCTATATCGTCACCATCCTGGCCCTCACGCTGGCCGGGCGAAACGTTTCAGCACCGGCCTCGCTGCTTAAAGCCTACCGGCGCGAATAAGATGGTATGATGACCCAGATCGTGAGAAAAAGCTCAATTTGAGGAATCTATGACCATCCAAGCTGTGATTTTCGATATCGACGGGCTCATGCTCGACACCGAAGCTATCTCCAAACGCTCCTGGGGCAGTGTCATGGCCCCCGCCGGTTACTCCCTCACCGACGAGGTCTACCACCAGATGATCGGGCGCACCGAAGCCGACGTGCGCCACCTGCTGGCCGATATCTACGGCGCGCAGTTTCCATTTGACGAGATGTACCACCGCCGCGAGGATCGCTTTCACGAGCTGGTTACCACGGAGGGCATCCCCCTCAAACCCGGCCTGCTCGAGCTACTGGCCTTTGTAGAAACGGAGAAGCTGGCCAAGGCGGTGGCCTCGTCCACCTACGCCAAGCTGGCCGAGTTGAAACTCACCATCGCCGGGATTCGTCAACACTTCCAGATCATCGTCACCGGCGACCAGGTGCAGCGCGGCAAACCTGCCCCCGATTTGTTCCTCGAGGCCGCCCGCCAACTGACCATCGATCCCGCCGACTGCGTGGTGCTGGAAGACTCGCAAGCCGGAATCCGCGCCGCGCACGCCGCCGGAATGCGCTCTGTGCTCGTCCCCGATATGCAGCCGCCCGGCGACGAGGTGCGCGCCCTGGCCGACGCCGTCCTCACGGATTTGGGCCAGGTTCCCGCCGTCATCCGCCGCTGGAACAGCGCCTGATCGTTGATATATGTGGCTGGTAAGTCCTCTGCCAGAGGCGGATTAGACCCAATTTTGATGTGAGTGGGGAGGCTTCGCCCCCCACTCACATCAAAATTGGGAACTTTCTCCACCCTCTGAGCGGTAACCGGGATTGTAGGGGTAATTCATGAATTACCCCTACAATCCATGCATATAATTATCTCATGCCCTCACCACGAGACCGCACTGTCGCAATGGCGCGCCGGCTGCGCCTGCCCTGGGTTCTCTGGCGTCGCCGCCAGGAGGACCCTGCCCGGCTAATCTCCATCGAGTTGCACCAGCCCCTGCCCGTCTTTCTCTTCATCTTCCTGTTAGGCTGGTACATCCTCGCCCCTTCCCCGGTTGTGCTCATGTGCCTGACGACCCTTACCGGTTTACTACTCCTCTCCGTGCTGTGGGCGCGCACCATGGCCCTCCACGTTCATGCCCGGCGCCAGATCCTCTCTGCTGCCATGCAGGTCGGCGATGAGATGGAAGAACAGGTTTCGATGGACAACCGCTCCCGCCTGCCCGTGCTGTGGGCCGAATTCATCGACCGCTCCGATATGCCCGGCTACACCGTCTCCAGCATCCGCGCCGTGGGTAGCGGCAGCACCCTCACCTGGCGGCCCCACACCATTTGCTCGCGCCGCGGGGTGTTCGTCCTTGGCCCCTGGGAGTTGACCCTGGGCGAGCCGTTCGGGGTGTTCCAGGCCCGCCAATCGTACCTCCAGCCGCAGGAAGTCCTGGTCTACCCGCCCCTGGCAGCGCTGCCGCCCGAACTGCTGGCCCATCGCGGCGCGCACGGCGACCGCCGCCCGCTCAACCAGCCCCAGGCCTCTGAAACCATCGACAGCATGAGCGTGCGCAACTACCAGCCCGGCGACCCGCTGCGCCGCATCCACTGGCCCACCACCGCCCGCCGCGCCGAACCCTTCGTCAAGCTCTTCGAACCCGAAGCCGCCTCGCGGGTGTGGATTCTGCCCGATCTCGATGCCCAGGCCCACTGCGGCGAGGGTGCCGACTCGACCGAAGAGACGGCCATTCTCCTGGCTGCCTCTTTGGCCGCCCAACTACTGCAAGATAAACTATCGGTCGGATTGTTCGCCGCCGGGTCGCCCCCGCTTGCTCTCCTGCCCCAGCGCAGCCCCGAACATCTGTGGACTCTGCTGCGCAGCCTGGCCCCGCTCCACCCCAGCCCGCAAGCCAATCTTTCTGCCGCGCTGGAAGACCTGACCCGGCTGATCTCTCCCCGCGACCTGCTCCTGCTGATCACCCCGTCGTTGGATGCGGCCTGGGTGGGCCCGCTGCAACACCTAGTCCGCCGCCGCGCCGGCACTGCCGCCCAGGTCTACCTGCTCGACCCGTTCTCTTTCGGCGGACAGGGCCGGGCAGAAACCTTCCTGCCGCTCCTGGCAGAAGCCGGGCTGAAGAGCAGCCTGATCCGCAGGGGTGACCTCAAACCCCTTCAGGGCATCTACGGCGACCTGAGCCGCTGGGAGTTCACCACCTTCGGCACCGGCAAAGCCGTCGCCCGCCGCAGCCCGCGCCGCGCCGCCGCATTGATCTTTGCCGGGCAGCAAGAAACGCAGGAGCTAAAATGAAATACCTGCGCTCCCTCCAGAGTTGGGTGACCGCTCTCCCGGAAAAGGCGCTGCGCTTGTTGGAGGATGCCCGCAGCGCGCTGCTCAGGGAATGGGTCGTGCTGATACTGGGAACCGCCCTGGCAGCCGTCATGGCTCATTCGGTGGATAAGGCCCATTGGGTGACCGGCAGCACGATCATCACCACGGCTCTGTTTCTGGGTTGGCTATTCGGCACCTTACTGGCCTATAGCCGTTTCTCCGGCCTATTTGCCATCCTGGCAACCGGACTGCTCTCGGTCACCATCACCGGCAACCTGGTCGGAGAAGTTGCCACCTCCCTTTTCACCTGGCTTAAATCGCCCTTCTGGCCTGCGGTAGAAAACCTTCACTTGCGGCTGGTCGCTTTTTGGCTGCGCGTTTCTGGCTGGGTCGCTTCTCTCCAGCAGGGCGACTCCATCCGCGACACCGGCCTGTTTGACCTGCTGTTCGGCATTCTGGCCTGGTGGACGCTTGCCTGGTTGGCCTGGTGGGCCTTGCGCAAGCACCAGGCCCTGGTTGGGCTGCTGCCAGCCGCCTTCTTGATGGCAGTTAACTTCCATCTTAGCCGTCAGCCCCGCTTTTCCCTGGCAGTCGGGCTGGGCATTGCCCTGCTGTTAGTCGCTTGCTCTGCCTACAGCAAGCGCCGCGCCGACTGGGTTCGCCGTGAGGTAGATTACCCCGAAGACGTCGCCCTCGATTGGAGCGGCTGGGCCGTGCTGGCGGCCTTGCTTGTCACATCATTTACCCTGCTTACACCCTACGTTGGAACCCGCGAAGGCTTGCAGGTGCTCTCGGAAATGCTCGAGAAAAGCCGCAGCCGCATGAGCCAGCGAGCCGAACAAGCCTTTGGTGGCGTGAATCCACCGACCGCCCCGGAAGGCAAAGGCGCAGGAGGCACCCCCTATGTCCAGCCGCCCGACCTGGCTGACCTGGGCAACCCGCCGCCCACCGGCAATACCACTGTATTTTGGGTCGGCCTGGATGACCCCGCCCCGCTGCCTGAAGAACTGGTGCAAGGCTCGGCCTCTTTGGATGCGGCCCCCAAACACTACTGGCGCAGCCAGATCTTCACCGCTTACAATGGCCGCGGATGGGAAAGCGCTCCTCCCGGCGAGGTCCTTGTTGGACCGCCCCTGCCTGAGGAAGTGCCTGTTGATTTGACCGTGCCGGGCCGCTACCGCCTCACACAGACCTTTGAAATGGAAGCCCGCCACACCGGCGTTTTGTTCTCGGTCAATCAGCCCATTTCGGTCAGCCCAGATACCCTCCTGCGCTCCCTCTCGGGCCAGGATAGTCATCTGGTGGAAGGTTACGGGCAATCCTACCAGGTGGTTTCCCTGGCCACCCATGTGACCATTGCCGAGCTTACCGCTGCGGGGACCGACTACCCGCCTGAAATCACCGCGGCTTACCTCCAACTCCCTGCCGAGCTTCCGGGGCGGGTGACGCGCCTGGCCCATGAAATCGCCGCCGGCGCGCCTACCCCCTATCAGGCCGCAACCCGCATCCAGGATTACTTGCGTGCAAACTACGATTACGACCTGACCATTTCCGCCGCTCCCCCCAACCGCGATGCGGTCGACATATTCCTTTTCGATGAGCCGCGCGGTTTCTGCTCGCAATACGCCTCAGCGATGGTAGTGCTCCTGCGCTCGGTGGGGGTGCCCGCCCGCGTCGTGGCTGGCTACGCCATGGGAGATTACGATTTTAACCGCGGCATGTATCGCGTGCCGGTATCGGCAGCACATGCTTGGGTGGAAGTCTATTTCCCCGGCTATGATTGGGTAGAATTTGAACCCACTGCCGCCTTCAACCCCATTGTCTATCCTGCCGGCCAGACAGCCCTGCCCGAATTGGCCGAACAGCCCGGTGAAACCGTCGCGCAGCCCGGGCGCCTCTCTAGCGCCTGGTTGTGGCTGCTTCTGCCCCTGCTGCTCATCGCCGGGGCCGCTGGAATCCTGTATTGGAATGGCTTCTTATGCCTGCGTAAGCTGGATACCGCGCATCAAACCGCCGTACTCTACAACCGTGTCCGGCGGCGCCTGGTTCAGGGCGGATTAGTCGGGCCTGCCAGCCAGACACCCTCCGAATACCTGGAAGCCGTCACACTGCACCTCAGCTCTTACCCCCGCCTGGAGCAACTGGTGGAAGAAACCACCCGCCTGTACTGCCAGGCCGAATACAGCCCCCGACCTCCCGCCCCGGCGGAAGTGCGCAACGCCCAGCGAAACTGGAGGCTATCCTTCTTCGACTGGGCCCGCTGGATTCTCACCTCATAGCCATTTTGCAGCCGCTTATTTAGTTCCTAAGGGTTTTATGAAACCCTTAGGAGTAGTGTAAAAATAAGTTCCGTACTTTATTAACCGATCTCAGACTGGACTGAGCACAGAGCGTGGTCGGATTGTGTAATTC
>JAFGLU010000042.1 GCA_016927865.1 Anaerolineaceae bacterium | reverse complement strand
GAGTTTGACATGCTCTTTTTTCATCCCTCCATTTTACCGATCCTGGCTGGTTTGTCAAATTATGAAGCTTATTTTGTTTCCGATGTATTCAGGTCTTTTTTCCTCTGCGCAAGAAATTTCAAATCCTCATGTTCCACTCAGTGGGAAGGTGAAGTTTAGAGACCCCACCTCTCCAAGCGGTTCGTAAATGAAAGTAATATTATCGATGGGCATTTCCCAGTGCACCGGCTCAAAGGAAAGTGCTTCCATCACCCCGCCGATATTCTCGCGTGTCACATCCTGATAAGCCAGGCTGATGTGCGGGACCCAATTTTCCGGACTGTAATAGGGGCTGAGACCTTCGCCAACACTTTGAAAACGGTCCCAGATGATCTGGTGCGCCTCCAGCAATGCCCGGTCTTTGACCAGCGGAATAAAGATGACCGGTTCAGGACCGGTGAAAATACCCAACCCGACTGCTCTAACCCTTAATGGCGAAATCCGGGCGGCCACTTCTTGCATGGCGGGCTCCAGCTTTTCCTGCGGATAAACCTCGCCGATGTTCCACGAGAAATGCGGCAGAGGCGTCACACGAATGCCGCGCAAGCCAAATCGCCGTTCCAGGTCATCCCAAATGCGCTCGACCATGCCGTAATAGGGTTGTGGGAGAAGGGATACCAATCCATGCATTACCGGCTCCTTTCACGCGCAAATGTCATCAGTCAATGGTTTAACCTCATGCCGCTCAACTTGACCGTCTCGATACACAAAATGATACACCTGCGGCAGAGCGCCGTCAAAAACCAGCGGTCCAAAGATATGGATGTTGGAAACTACCTCTGGCGAATGAAAAACCCACTCGCGTGGCTTCCAGGCCATCTCGCCCTCGTCATTCGGGCTGATCTCACGTTGTGGGGCCTCCGCCGTGTAAATATACAAACCGCCGGGGTCAGTCTCATAGCCTTCCCAGGTCAGCAGCCCGCGAAAATTCACGCCGTCCACGCGCAGGCCGGTCTCTTCCCACACCTCGCGCAGCGCGCAGGCTTCCGGCGCCTCACCTGGTTCCACGTGCCCCCCCACCCCGTTCCACAAGCCACGGTTGGGTGCCTTCTTGCGGTGCAACATCAAGATGTCGTCACCGTGGGTCAGGAAGATGAGCGTATAGCGCAGGTCCATGAAATAATTGTAACGCAAAAACGTTTTGATTTCTCGGGGCACGCAAGCAAATACAACCCTGTTCCTGTGGAACATTGCCCCCACCCAAATGGCTCCCGCATTCTGAGCAGGGAACAAAATCAAGCATTTGGCTCGATGGCTTCCGCGTTCTGAGCAGGGACTTTAGTCCCGCGATTTGCACCCCAAACAGGAACTTCAGGCCCACCTTTTACGCCCCCACCCGCATAGGACTTTCAAAATCTTGTCTTATAATAAGACTATGCACCTCATCCTCACCCACGAGCAGGCCGACTTTGACGCCCTGGCAGCCATGTTGGGCGCGCACTTAATGAACGAGCGCGCCATCCCCGTGCTGCCCCGGCGCATGAACCGCAACTGCCGCAACTTCATCAATTTTTACGGCGCAGAATTGCCCTTTGTCGAAGCCGCCGACCTGCCCGCTGAGAACATCGAATCCGTCACCCTGGTCGATACGCAATCGCTGGTCACGCTCAAAGGCATGACCAACAGCACCGCCGTCTACGTCATCGATCATCACGGCCGGCGCCCCGATTTACCCGAAGACTGGGTCGTCACATTGGATGGCACCGGCGCCTGCACCACCCTGTTCATCGAAGGTTTGCGCGAGCACAACGGCATGCTCACCCCCATCCAGGCCACCCTGCTGCTCCTGGGCATCTACGAAGACACCGGCTCGCTCACCTACCATCACACCACCTCTCGCGACGCGCGCGCTGTGGCGTATCTGCTGGAACAAGGCGCCGGGTTGCAAATCGCCACCGGCTACCTTAACCCGGCCCTGTCCAGTGAGCAGCGCGCTGTTTACGACCGCCTCCTATCCGCGGCAGAAACCCACGAATATCAAGGCCTGAGCGTGGTGATCGCCACCGCCAACGCCGAAAAACTGAATGAAGAAATCTCCAGCATCGCCCACAAACTGCGCGACCTGCTCGATCCGGCTGCTTTGTTCTTATTTGTACGCACTGTCGAAGGACTGCGCCTGGTGGCCCGTTCCACCACCGACCACATTGATGTTTCCGGTGTCGCCGCGCATTTTGGCGGCGGCGGGCATAGCCGTGCCGCGGCAGCCCTGGTGCGTGTCTCTTCTGGCGCCGCGCTGCCCTACCAGGAAGCCGGGGAAGAGCCCATCGCCGCCGTTAAGCGAGAGCTGCTGGGCATCCTGCCCGAACACATCCGCCCCTCCACCACCGTGCGCCAGATCATGTCGCGCCACCCCATCCTGCTATCTCCCGATACGCCCGCCCAAACAGCCGCCCAATTGATGACCCGCTACGGCTTCGAAGGCTATCCCGTGATCAAAGACGGCAAAGTCATCGGCCTGCTCAACCGGCGCGCCGTTGATCGGGCCGTCTCGCACCGCCTCAACCTGCCCGCCGCCAGCCTGATGGAGGCCGGCGAAATCACCGTGCGCATGGATGATTCTCTCGAACGGCTGCGCGATGTAATGGTCACCTCTGGCTGGGGCCAAGTGCCGGTAATTGACCCACGCTCCGGCGAAATCGTGGGCATTGTCACGCGTACCGACCTGCTCAAACACGGCGCCGGGCAGGTGCCCCCGCCTGGGCGAACCAACCTGGCCAAGCGCCTGGAAAACGCCATGCCCCCCGCCCGGCTGGCCCTGCTTAAAGCCATCGCCGCCGAGGCTCGTCATCTGCGCCAGGGTATCTACATCGTAGGTGGCTTTGTCCGTGACCTGCTCCTCGATCGTCCCAGCCTCGATTTCGACATCGTTGTGGAAGGCGAAGCCATTGCCCTGGCCCGTGTTTTGGAGAAGCGTTTTGGCGGGAGAATCCTGGCCCACAGCCGCTTTGGCACCGCTAAATGGACCGTGGCTGAGATCCGCCCCGAACTTGCCGATAAACTCGGCGACGGCCCCTTCACGCCCCAGGATATTCCCGAATCCCTGGACTTGATCAGCGCGCGCACCGAGTTCTATGATTACCCCACTGCCCTACCCACAGTAGAACGCTCCAGCATCAAGCTCGATCTCCACCGCCGAGATTTTACATTTAATACCCTGGCGCTGCGCCTGGACGGTCACCATTACGGCGACCTGTATGATTACTGGGGAGGGCTGCGCGACCTGCGCCAGGGCCTGGTGCGCGTGCTGCATTCGCTGTCTTTCGTAGACGATCCCACCCGCCAGTTGCGCGCCGTGCGCTTTGAACAGCGCTTCAGCTTCCAAATTGAACAGCGCACTTTGCAGTTGATGGACGAAGGCATCCCCCTCATCCGCAATGTCTCCGGCGACCGCCTGCGCCACGAGGTCAACCTCATCCTGCAAGAAGAAAACGCCCTGCCCATGCTTCGCCGATTGGAAGCGCTGGGATTGCTCGGCGCCATCCACCCCGATCTGCGCGCTCCCGCAGGCAAGCACGCCGACCTGTTCCAGGCCGCGCTGCGCGGCAGCTTTACCGAGGGATGGGATTTTCCCGACAAATTTGCCGGCCTGCCAGTGCGCCTGGCTTTCGGCTACCTGTTCTGGCTGCTGCAATTTTCATCCGAGATCGCTCAACAAACCGCTGAGCGCTTGCATCTGCCCGGCACACTGCAAGAAACCCTGGCCGATGCCGCCCGCCTGCTTCACGATCTGCCCAGCCTATCCTCGTCCAGCCCCAGCCAGGTCACGGCCCGCCTGGATTCCGTCGCGCATCCGGCGCTCTACGCCGCGCTGCTCCTCACAGAAGATCCACGGGCGACCGCGCAGATCGAATCCTATCACCACACCTGGAGCAAGATCTGGCCGACCATTACCGGCGACGATTTGCGCAAGCTGAACATTCCCCCCGGCCCGGCCTATCGCGCCATCCTCACTAAACTGCGCATCGCCTGGCTGGATGGTCAATTAGTGGACCCCGCTGGGGAGCAAGCTATGCTGGCCCAACTCCTGGCAGAATATTCGACATGAGCGTTGCCGCCCCTCCTGCCGGTAGAACCTGGGTAGACGAGGTGCACATCCGCCTCATCCAGGAAAGCGATTTGCCCGCCCTGGAATGGGAAGGCGAGTTTGCCCACTTTCGCCGCGTCTATGCCGACGCCTTCCGCCGCTTCATCCTGGGCCTCAACTTGATGTGGGTAGCCGAATGGCCGCCGGTTGGATTACTCGGCCAGGTGTTCATCCAATTGGAATGCGACCGCCCCGAGTTGTGCAACGGTATTGACCGCGCCTACCTGTACGCCTTCCGCATCCGCCCTGAATACCGGAACTATGGTCTGGGCGGCAAGATGATGGACGTGGTTGAAAACGATTTGCGCTTGCGCGATTTCCACTGGATCACGCTCAACGTGGCCCGCGAAAATACCAAAGCGCAGGAATTATATGCCCGGCGTGGCTATCGCATTGTGGCCCCCGAGCCGGGCCGCTGGTCTTACATTGACCACAAGGGGCACATCCGTGAGGTAGTCGAACCCGCCTGGCGCATGGAAAAAAGATTAAGCTAACGCGAGTCCCCAAAAAGTCGCATTTTAGGGCATGTCCTAAAAATATTCGGGGAGGTTGCGATTTTAAGGTGTTTGCGGGTGCGAAGCACCCGCAAACACCTTAAAATCGCATCACTTCAAAATTTTTGGCTAGGTTCTAATATTGGTCCAGCGCGTCGAATAGATCTTCTCCGTGCAAGCCGCCATTTAAAGCTTTTTTGGCATCGTCCACCTTCAGCCACAGGTTCGTATCTTGCACGCCGTTGGTGTAGCGAATACTGAGATAGCCCAGGTTCTCCCCCGGCACATCGCCAGGTCGAAACTGGTCCACCACGCGCAACAACCGCTCAGCCATCGCGCCCATCGCTTCCTTATCGCTGGGATCATCCATCGAAACGGTGAAGTAAAAATCCGTTTGCATCACCGCGAAGCGCACAACCTGGTTGGTCGCCACATCCAGGCAGTTCTCGCCATATGCAGCCGCGCTGCCCTCCACGTCGATGAGCCCGCCTAAGCGAAGAGCCTCCTGCACGCGCGTAGTTTCATCGACCAGTGGCACCGAAGCCCAGGCCCAGGCACAGTTCTGCGCCTCGGCTGTCGGGGTTGAAGTTTCCACCGGGCTCGCCTGGGTAGGGCCCACGGTTGGAATTACATACCCCGGTTGGCCCTCGGGCGGATCAAAAAACAAGTTCCCCGGCAAAGTACAGCCCGTCAGCAAAAGTGCCGCCAAAAGAATCGCCGCAAATTTAGCCATCGTTTTCCTTTCCAGGCTGGCGCTCAAACCACAACCAGGTCGCCGCTCTCCCCCAGCGGTCGCTGCTGTCTTCTCGCCGCGCCAGGGTCAAGGCTTTCGCCAGCCAGCCAATTTCTGCCTGTGCAATTCCCAGGTCTTCTGAACCGTGGTTGTGCAAATGTGCATAAAGCAGGTAAGTCCCGCCGTCGGCAAGCAATCGCAGAATATGATCATAATACGCCTGCCTGTCTCCCGAGTCCAATCCATGAAGGCAACCTATATCCAGAATCAAATCAAAACCTCCGGTCACGTCATCCAACCGGGTGACGTCTGCGGCCATCACCTTTCCCGCCAGCCCGGCCTGCCTCAGCCGGGTGCGGGCTTTGTTCACCGCCCGCAGCGCAAAATCCACCCCGGTCACGTCCCAGCCGGCATGCGCCAATCGAAGGATGTTCGTACCCGTTCCACAGCCCAAATCCAATGCTTTCCCAGACGTGTGCGTCAAAATAAAATCCTCCAACTCGGGTGGCGTAATCCCGGTGTCCCAGGGCGGACGCATAAAGTACCAACTATTAAAACGTATCCAACGTGAAAAACGTTCCATAATCTTTACACCTGTATAACAACTCAGAGGGCAAAGATTGTTTCCACCTCTGGCTGAGCAGTTACATCCCTGTTATAATACATGCTCCGCGGCATTGTCAAAGCTGATCGGAGCTACTGCACAGCAGCATCTCGACCAGGTCCGCAAGAGCTTTGACAAACTTGTTATCCTATTCTAAAATAGATTGCCGACTAATCATAGAAAGAAAAGGGTTTCCATTCATGAAAGAGTATCGAACAGAGGCTATCCGCAACGTCGCGTTTGTTTCTCACAGCAGCGCAGGCAAGACTATGCTGGCAGAGGCGTTCCTCCACACCGCTGGAAACACCACTCGCCTGGGTCGTATTGAGGACGGAACGACTGCTTCAGACTATGAAGAGGAAGAAGTCCGCCGAGGAATTTCTCTAAGTACTGCCGTTATCCCGGTAGAGTACAAAGACTGCAAGCTTAACATCCTCGATACTCCAGGATACCTGGATTTTGTTGGCGAGGTCATTTCCGCCCTGCGCGTGGCAGATGCAGCCGTTGTTTTGGTCGACTCAGTTTCCGGCGTGGAAGTAGGTACTGAAATTACCTGGCAATACTGCGACAAGTTCAACCTGCCACGCATCGTCGTCATCAACAAAATGGAGCGCGATAATGCCAGCTTCTCGAAGACACTGGCCTCCATGCAGGAATTCTCTACGATGCGTCTGGTCCCCATCCAGCTTCCCTGGGGAGAGAAAGCCGCCTTCCAGGGCGTGATCGACCTGCTCACCATGAAAGCCTACAAGGGTGATGGCAAGACTGCGGTTGAAATCCCCGCCGAATACAAAGACGCCGCTGAAGAGGCGCGTGTCGCATTGATCGAAGCCGCCGCCGAAGGCGAGGACGCCCTCCTCGAAAAATATCTTGAGAGCGGTGAACTGAGTGCCGAAGAAATCATCCGTGGCCTCACCGCCGTGGTACGCAACGTTTCCTTTGCCCCAGTAATGGTTGCTGCAGGCGCTGCCGAAATCGGCGTCATCCCCTTGATGGATGCTATTGTCAGCTTGCTCCCCGCTCCCAACCAGATCCCTGCGGTAGTGGCCCAGGGCAAGGGTGGCGATGAGACCTTGACGGCCTCCAACGGCGGCCCGTTGGCAGCTTATGTGTGGAAAACAACCGCCGACCCGTTCGTTGGCAAGCAAACCTATTTCCGCGTCTATTCTGGCGTGGTCAACTCTGATAGCCGCATCTGGAACCAGACCAAGGGTATCGAAGAGCGCTTCGGCACCATGGCCTTCATCCGTGGGAAAGAAACCTTCCCCACCAAGGTCGTCCATGCCGGTGACCTGGGCATCGTCCCCAAGCTGGCCGAAACCTCCACGGGCAACACCCTCTGCGACAAAACCCACCCGTTGACCCTGCCCGAACCAGAATACCCCGGCGCCCTGTACCGCGTATCCGTGAACCCCAAAACGCAGGCCGACTCGACCAAAATCTCCCCCACCCTCACTCGCCTGTGCGAAGAGGACAAAACCCTCTCCTGGACCATGGAAGCGGCCACGCACCAGACCATTCTGCAAGGCATGGGCGATCAGCACATCGATGTGGCCCTGCGCCGCGCCGAGACCAAATTCCAGGTCAACCTGGTTGCCGGCGAGCCGCGCATCCCCTACAAAGAAGCCCTCACCAAGAAAGGCCAAGCCATGTACCGCCACAAGAAACAAACCGGCGGTTCGGGCCAGTTCGGCGAGGTGCATCTGCGCGTCGAACCCCTGGACGGCGTGGACTTTGAATTCGTCAACGACGTCTTTGGCGGCGCGGTCTCCAACAGCTATATGCCCGCCATCGAAAAAGGCATCCGCAGTGTGATGGGCGAAGGCATTCTGGCCGGTTATCCCATTTCCTATGTTAAAGTCGCGGTTTTTGACGGCAAGGAACATCCAGTCGACTCCAAACCGATCGCCTTTGAAATTGCCGGACGCGAAGCCTTCAAGCTGGCCTTCATGGAAGCCGGCCCCGTGCTCAACGAGCCCATCATGGCTGTCGAAATCATCGTCCCCGAAGCCAACATGGGTGACATTCTCGGTGACTTGAACACCCGCCGCGCGCGCGTTCAGGGCATGAACAGCGAGAAGGGCCGCTCTATCGTCAACGCCCACGTCCCGCTGGCCGAAATGCTGCGCTACACCACCCAACTCCGCTCCATGACCGGCGGTCGCGGCTTCTTCACCATGCAGTTCGACCACTACGAGGTCGTTCCCGCCCATCTGACGCAGGAAATCATCGCCGCGCATCAGAAAGAGAAGAAAGAAGAGTAGTTGGTTGCCGAAGCAAGATCAGCGGGTGGTTGGAAGTTCCAACCACCCGCTTTTTTTGCATAGGTATCGGCAGGATGAGTGCCCCCCGATCAGGTCCTGCGCAAGAGGATGAACGCAAACATCCCCATTTCAGGCGTGATACGACCCAACCATTTCTCTGCCTTGCGCCACACAGGATAAACCCGTCCAGCAGCAATCGATCGCATCGAAAGTCCACCGGAAAGAAGGTAACTGAACGGCATCATTGGGGCGATGGACTCCACCTGTAGGGATGGAAATTGTCTGGCGAATTCATGTTTGTCCCGCTCAAAAAGAATCCAGGGCAGCGCCCCATTCGCTCCCGACAAGGGTCCCTGGGATTCAAATTCCCAGGTTTTTGCATCGGGGAAAAACCCCTCATGGTGCAAATTGCGATAGATGAACGCCGACCATGTATTGACCCAGGGCTCAACCATTGCGACCACTCCGCCAGGTTTTAAGCAGCGCGCTGCTTCATCAAAAAAATCCATAGCGCAGGGAATATGGTGAAGAACATCGGTCATCACAATCCCCTTCAAGGATGCCTTTGAGAAAGGGAGGGCACAGCCATCGCCAACCAGAGATAGACCGGGCAGCCAAAAAACCTCTGATGTAAACAGGTTGGGGATATATTCATGCGCAAAACCTGAGCCCGAGCCTAATTCTAAGACAGAGCCAGGACCCGCCGGGATACTGCCCGCCAGAAGCTGGTACCATTCCACATAAATTGCCCTCAAGAATCTCTTTCGGCGCAAGATCTGTTTTCGAATCTCAGTTAACTTAGGGTCATCCAAATCCAGCCCTCTTGCGAGGGGTTCTGACAAGGCGCGTCGCAACAAATACTTCATAAAAGAGGTTACCTGAACTTAAGCCGCAGCGCGGCGACTGCCGCCATTCTGAACAGGAGCAGCCCATGCCGCCAGCGAGAGATATTTGTCGTCCCATATGTACGATCGCGGTACCGGACAGCCACATCGACAATTTTCAGCCCGATCTTTGCCGCTCCAAACAACAAATCAAAATCGCCAAAGGGATCAAAATCGCCAAAGAAAGCGCGATTATTCGCAATGCGCCGATAATCTTCTTTCCACAGCACCTTTGTACCGCATAGCGTATCTTTTATTGGCTGCCCCAACAGCCAGGTAAAAAGCAAGCCAAAAAATTTATTCCCAATCAGGTTGAGAAACCGCATCGCCTGTTTTTCCATTGGGTATATCAACCGGACACCGTTGATAAACTCGCCCTGCCCCTCATAGAGCGCACTGTAAAACCTGGGCAGGTAATGCGGCGGGACGGTCAGGTCGGCGTCCAGGATCATTAAGATGTCCTGGGTCGCATTCTCAAAACCCAAGCGGACCGCGTCGCCCTTTCCAACACCTGTCTGACGGAACAGTTTGGTGTTTTTCTGAGGATACTCCGCCTGACACGCCAGAATCGCGTCGTAGGTATTGTCTTTTGAGTTGCCTTCAACAAAGATGATCTCCATCTCGCAGTCCATCTCCGGCAGGCTGGCAAATATTTTTTCGACATTTCCTTCTTCATTGCGCGCCGGAATGATGATCGACACGCCTGGCTTTTCTAACCGGGGCTGCGCTTTCGGACGAGCAAAGATAAAGTTGGTTAATGCCAACTGATTGAAGGGCCAGAACCTTACCAGAAATTTGTTGAAGAAAGTTGCCAGAACTGGTATGTCGAATGGCAAGAGAACTTCCTGCCAGGTACGAATCTCTTCAAACCCGCTGGCATCCAGGAAATTGCTCACATCGCTCACTGTTAGCCAGTTGCGGTCAAGTACGGGCTGGGCCAGGCCCAGTTTTTCAGCGATCAGGAGCGGCAGTTCCCATACCCTGCTGTACGTGTTGATGATGATCCTCGTTCCCGGATGGCATACTGGGCGGATATTTTCAAGAATGGCATACACGTCCCAAACATCATTCAGCAAATCTGAAAGGATAATCACATCAAACGGTGAATTGAAAAAAGGTACCAGGTGCGCATCCCCTACAATCAGATGCAGATCAGGATGGCGCTCTTTCGCCCGCAATATCATCTCTATCGAGAAATCGACACCCACCCCAAAAGAGGGTTGCAGACCAGAAAGCAAATCCCCTAACCCGCAGCCAATCTCCAGGATTCTTAAGTTTGGCTGGACAACGTTCCCCACCACATCCAACAAACGCTTGTGGTAATACCCACCCAAGCCTCTCCCTTGCGAATGAGCGGCTTTGTTCCAATACTGCCTGCGTTGAGACTGGTATTTATGGAACGCGGGATCTGAATTCAATCCTTGAAACTCGGGTTGCCTTTCGACCATGTTTACAGATTTCCCCTTCGTTCAACTCCGCCGCTTTTCGATAGGATGGAATGAATCATATTGCTGCCACCTGTTCCACTGGCAGGCTCTTCTTTTTACTCTTAAAGCTTTCAATCGCCAGAGAAACCGGGAAAACCATATTGAGCGCGAGAGGAATCCACCACTGTCGTCCATCTGGATAATCCCGCTGCCATCGCAATGAAATTTGAATCACAAACAGAATTGCCATACTCGCAAACAACACAAAACGGGCTATTCTTTCTTTCAGATGAATAGTTAACCAAAAGAAAGCCGGCATCAGCAGGAGGAAATCCCACGAAGAAGCATACGTAGTCACCATCGGCGTACCAGCAAGGCTGACCAATAACGCTTTTTGAGGCTCTTTTCTAATCCAGCACCACAGTGAAACACCCATCGTCGCCAATACCAGAACGCCCCAAATGACATATCCGCTTTTTCCGATTAAATACGGAAGCTGGACAAATATCGTGGGAAGATCCCAAGCTACCTTAAAATTACCGAACGTGATAAAGAGAAAGTCCTTCACCCAGGTAAGGTAAAACCAGAAGACCGGAATCAACAGAATCAGGGCGCACAATCCGGTAAACAGCACCAATTTTCCCGCCCGGAGAAACCCATACTTATGCCATATGCTCAACAACAGACCGGGATAAACCAGGATCGTAAGTTGCGGCTTGGACAAACCAAGCACCAATAAAAGCGGCCAGAACCTCTCTGATTTTGGTATATAAACGATGACCATCATGAAAACCACAAACAGCATGGAAAACTGCCCCAACCGGATGTGAAACCATATCGGCGGGAACATCGCAAGTGCCAGGATGCACACAAACAACTTCCAGGGCGAGGGCAATTTGTAACCAGCAATCATCCAAATGACCCATAGAAATCCCGCCAACTCGGCAAATAGCCACACCTTTGCGGGAATATCGCACGGCAAATAACCGAAAAAGAACAACGCACCTATCAGCGTAGGCATCCACACGCCCGGGTATGGGCCATAGGGCGCATCAAATGTGTACGGGGTTTGGTGTTGGATTAACAAATTTGTGGGACCCCAAAGCGAATTGTGGAAATCCCAGCCGCAATAAGGGATCTCGCGGGTTAACCAAACCAATAATCCGCAAACAGCAGCCGCAAACAAAAGGATGTATTTTGCTTGTTTCAAAGGAACCCCTTACCTGAACAGTTGGCGACAATCAAATTATACTCAGTTACCCCCCTTTAGCGACCGCTGCATACTTCACAAAATTGGTATTAACTTACCGAAGTTGGGAAAGTCCCCGAAATTGAACCGTACTACAGAGAATCCGGACCGCTCTTGGATTCCATCGGCAACTCCGCCTTTTGCGCATTACGGTATAATAGAACGTCTGGAGCCTGCCCGGCATGGATATCAAACAGCTCACCCAAGAAATGCACCGCTTCGTGCGCAGCAAAGGCTGGTACGAGCCTGCCAGTCTGCGCCCCCAAACGCCGCGCAACCTGGCCATCTCGCTCAACCTGGAAAGCAGCGAGGTGCTTGAGCACTTCCAGTGGAATGATACCCAGGCCGACCGCGCCGAACTGGCCGGCGAATTGGCCGATGTGGCTCTTTACTTATTGCAGTTGGCCAGCGTCATGAACATAGACCTGGAACAAGCCATCCTGGATAAACTGGCGGTGAACTACACCCGCACCTGGGACGGCTCCGCCCAACCTGAGGACCACAACGCATGAAAATCACCGTTTTTGGCAGCGCCGCCCCCGCGCCCAACACCCCCGCTTACGACGAAGCCCGCCGCCTGGGATTTCTCCTCGGGCAGGCCGGCCACACCGTGTTGACCGGCGGCTATATGGGTACCATGGAAGCGGTTTCGCGCGGCGCTGCCGAAGCCGGCGCGCATGTCATTGGGGTCACCTGCGCCGAGATTGAATCCTGGCGCCCCACCCAGGCTAACCCCTGGGTGGCCGAACAACGCCCCACCCCCACCCTCGAGGTGCGTATGGTGGCCCTCATGGATGGCTGCGACGCCGCTCTGGCCCTACCCGGCGGAATCGGCACGCTGGCGGAGATCACCCTCCTGTGGAACCGGATGGCCGTCCAGGCCGCCCCGCGCCGCCCGCTGGTCCTGATCGGCCAGGGCTGGCGGGATACCTTCGCCGGGCTGTATACCGCCCAGAGCGAATACTTTGCCGAAAGTCACCGCGCTTTTCTTCAATTTGCCCCCGGCATTGAAGAAGCTGTGCGCATCATTCAACAACCCGAAATCAATCGTCACTACTCAGCCGGCGGTGGATGAGGCCTGAATTTGAGGTGTACGTGGGGGGTGCGAAGCCCCCCCCACGTACACCTCAAATTCAGGGACCTTCCCCACCCTCTGAGCAGTTACAATCCAATCTATTATTTTTCATAGAGGAAAAATGGCCGAAGATAAACTCACCCCTCAATCTGAAAATTTCTCTGAATGGTATAACCAGATCGTTCAAAAAGCCGAACTGGCCGATTACGCCCCCGTGCGCGGCTGCATGGTGGTGCGCCCCTATGGTTGGGCGCTTTGGGAAAACATCCAGGCTGCGCTCGACAAGCGCTTCAAAGCCAGCGGGCACGTGAATGCCGCCTTCCCCCTGCTCATCCCCATGAGCTTCCTGGAAAAAGAAAAGGAACACGTCGAAGGCTTCGCGCCCGAGTTGGCTGTGGTCACCCACGGCGGCGGCGAGCTCCTCGAAGAACCCCTGGTGGTGCGCCCCACCTCTGAAACCATCATTGGCTACATGTACTCCAAGTGGGTCAAATCCTACCGCGACCTGCCCATCCTCATCAACCAGTGGGGCAACGTCGTTCGCTGGGAGATGCGCACGCGTATGTTCTTGCGCACACTCGAATTCTACTGGCAGGAAGGCCACACCGTCCATTCCACTGACAAGGAAGCCATGGAAGAAACCCGGCGCATGTTGGATACTTACCATGACTTCGCCGTCAACGAAGGCGCCGTCCCGGTCATCCGCGGGCGCAAGAGCCAAACCGAAAAGTTTGCCGGCGCGGTCAGTTCGTGGACCATCGAAGGCATGATGCGCGACACTCGCGCCCTGCAATCGGGCACCTCCCACTACTTCGGGCAGAACTTCGCCAAAGCATTCGACATCAAGTTCCTCGATTGGAACAATGAGTTGCAGTACGCTTACACCACCTCGTGGGGGCTTTCCACACGCTTTGTCGGTGCCATCATCATGACCCACGGCGACGACCAGGGTCTCATCCTGCCCCCTCGCCTGGCCCCCACCCAACTGGTCATCGTGCCCATCTACCGTGACGACGCCGAGCGCTCACTGGTCATGCCCGTCGTCGAGCAAGTCCGCCAGAAGCTGGCTGCTTTCCGCGTGCATGTGGATGACCGCGACGGCCTGACCCCCGGATTCAAGTACCACGAATGGGAAATGCGCGGCGTGCCCCTGCGCGTCGAGGTCGGCCCCAAGGACGTCGAAAAGAACAGCGTGGCCCTGGCACGCCGCGACCAACCCGGCAAAGCCGGCAAGACCTTTGTCTCGCAGGATGGTCTCGAGCATTCCGTTGCCGCCCTGCTGGATGAAATCCAGGCCGCCCTCCTGGCCCGCGCCACCGCCTTCCGCGACGAGCATATCTACGACGCCAAAGATTACCAGGAACTGACTGAAGCTGTACAAAAAGGTTGGGCCCTTTCATGGTGGTGCGGCAGCGCCGAATGCGAAGCCAAAGTCAAAGAGGACACCAAAGCCACCACCCGCTGCCTGCCTCTCGACCAACCCGGCGGAACAGGCAAATGCGCCGTTTGTGGGCAACCTGCCACCGAAAAAATCTACTTTGCCCGCGCTTACTAAACGGACCTGGTGCCAGCAGTTGAACTGAGTCATTTGCGCGAACAAATCGCCCGTGTGGTCAGCCAATTCGACCAGGCGGGCGAATTTCGCCGCGCCCTGACCACCCTGCTAGAACTGTATACCAACCATGCCTATCGAGCTGGACAGGAAGTGCCATCCAGGCCCCTCCTGCCCAGCTATCACTTGCCTCCCCTGGTCATCCGCCAGTTGGAGATCGAGCTCATTGCCGCCACCCGCCGCGACCCGGTCTCGGCGCTCTCAATCACCGATCTGTTGTGGCAAAGCGAATACCTGGAACAGCGTGCCCTGGCAGCCCTCATGCTGGGGCAGGTCCACCTCAGCCAGGCCGAAGGCGTGCTGGAACGCCTGCAGCTCTGGGCCGTTCCTGAGGCCAATCGTGAAACCCTGGAACTAATTCTCACCCGCGGCACTGTCCGCCTGCGCCGTGAAGGCCCCGATGCGCTCATCGACCTGGTGCGCGAATGGTTCTCCGTGCCGCGTGCTGCGGTCCAATCCATTGGCCTGCGGGCACTCTTGCCACTCATCCGCGATGAAAACTTCCATAACCTCCCCCCTGTCTTCGATCTGCTCTCCCCGCTGCTGCGCAAGCCCGCCCCAACGCTGTTCAACGACCTGCAAGAAGCCCTCCAGGCCCTAACCGAGCGCTCGCCGTCTGAAACCGCCTTCTTCATCCGTCAGGTTGCTGGCGGAGGAACCAACCCCGACCTGGCCCGCTTGTGCCGCCGGGTGCTGCCACTCTTCCCCCCCAGCCAGCAGGACTCCCTGCGCGCCGCGCTGCGCCCGCGCCCCACATCCGAAGACACGCCTTAAGCTGGTGCTTCAGGAATCCAGGTTGGAAAATCACTATGATTGCTACCACACCGATTCCCATTGAGCCGTGATTCGTTGCGCTTGCAATTCCACCCTATTATGGTATAATTTCACAGCTGACTGGTCCTTCAGGCGGTGAAAGCTGCCTGTATGGAGACCTGCGCAAAATCTTATTTTGAAAGGCAGATGTCACATGTCCCTTACCAAAGAACAAAAAGACGCAATGATCGGCCAGTATCGCCGGCACGAAAGCGATACCGGCTCACCGGAAGTGCAAGTTGCACTACTCACCACGCGCATTCTTCAGCTCACTCAGCATATGCGCGAGAACAAGCACGACGAATCCTCTCGAAGGGGTCTGCTCAAGCTGGTTGGCCAGCGCCGCCGGCTGCTGGCATACTTACGCGGCGAGGATTACGGTCGCTTCCTGGCTCTCGCCGAAAAACTGAACTTGCGGAAGAAATCATAGGTATCAACCCCGCGAGAGTAGATGGCGCAATCCGGGCCATCTACTCTTTTTTTTGCGGGGATTCAATCTCACCGCATCCCATCGGTTGGGAATTGAAACTTGACGAGGAACAGATTCCTCCTCAGCTTTCAGTCCCTGATCAGGTGGGTGCAAAAAGGAACTACCATGGAACAAAATGGTAAACAATTTAATACCGTCGTCGGTGATCGTATCATCGAACTCGAGACGGGCAAACTCGCCGGTCAGGCTGGTGGCTCAGTCACCATTCGCCTGGGCGATTCAATGGTTTTTGCGGCCGCCACAATGGCGCCCCAGCCCCGTGAAAACGCGGGCTTCTTCCCGCTCACCGTAGAATACGAAGAGCGCATGTACGCCGGCGGACGCATCCCCGGTTCCTTCTTCCGCCGTGAAGGCCGCCCCTCCACAGAGGCCATCCTCACCGCGCGCCTGACCGACCGCCCCCTGCGCCCCCTGTTTGATCAGACTATTCGCAACGAAGTCCAGGTGATCATGTTCTCCCTGTCTGCCGACCAGGAGAACCCCCTCGACATTCTGGCCATCAACGCTGCTTCCGCCGCCTTGATGATCTCAGACATCCCCTGGGCCGGCCCCGTGGGCGCCGTTCGCATTGGGCGGGTGGCGGGCAAGTTCATTGCCAACCCCACCTTCTCTGAGATGGAAATTTCCGATCTCGATCTGCGCATCGCCGGTACCCGCGAAGCCATCCTGATGGTGGAATGCGGCGCCAGCGAGCTCCCCGAAGATGTGATGGTCCAGGCGCTCGAATTTGGCCACCAGTCCCTCCAGCCCATGATCGACGTCCAGGAGCAGATGGTTACCGAAGTTGGCAAACCCAAGCGCGTGGTTCCCACCTTCCCCATCGACGAAACACTGCTGAACGAAGTTGTGCAGCGCGCCGCCCCCAGCTTGAATGCCGCCCTGGATGCGCCCCATGACAAAGCTGCCCTCTACGCCGCCGTGGACGCCCTGGAGGCTGAACTGGTCGCCGAGCTCGGCGGTGAAGATGCTGCTAAAGCTGACGCCGTCAAAGTAGCCTTCGAAGAAGCCTACAAGAAGGTTGTCCGCGAGCGCATCCTGGAGCGCGGCCTGCGCCCCGATGGACGCAGCACGACCGAAATTCGCCCCATCTGGTGCGAAGTCGGCAACAGTCCCCGTGCACATGGCTCCGGCCTGTTCACCCGCGGCGAAACCCAGGTGCTCACCATGGCCACCCTCGGCACCCCCAAGGAAGCCCAGGAGCTGGACAACCTGTCTCCCACCGAGACCAAGCGCTACATGCACCACTACAACTTCCCGCCCTACTCCACCGGCGAGGTGAAGATGCTTCGCGGGCAGTCTCGTCGCGAGATTGGTCACGGCGCCCTGGCCGAGCGCGCGCTCGAGCCCGTCATTCCCTCCGAAGAGGTCTTCCCCTACACGCTGCGCCTGGTCTCCGAGGTTCTGTCTTCCAACGGCTCCTCCTCGATGGGCTCCGTCTGCGGTTCGACCCTGGCCCTCATGGACACCGGCGTGCCGATCAAAGCGCCCGTGGCCGGTGTGGCAATGGGCTTGATCAAAGAAGCCGACAAGTACGCCATCCTCACCGACATCCAGGGTCTTGAAGATCACCTGGGTGACATGGACTTCAAGGTTGCCGGAACTACCGCGGGCATCACTGCCCTGCAAATGGACATCAAAATCAAGGGGCTGACCTCCGAGATCATGTCCCAGGCTCTGGCCCAGGCTCGCACCGCACGCTTGAGCATCCTGGACAAGATGCTGGCGGTCCTGGCCGCTCCGCGCCCCGAGCTCAAACCGCACGTCCCCCGCATCACCATCGTGAAGATCCCGATTGACAAGATCGGCGCCATCATCGGCCCCGGCGGCAAGAACATTCGCGCCCTGCAGGAAGAAACCAACACCAAGATCGACATCAACGACGACGGTACCGTATTCATTGCCGCAACCGACAAGACCAGCGAAATGATGGCCCGCGAACGGATCGAATCGATCACCGAATCGCCCCAGCTTGGTCGCATTTATACCGGCAAGGTTGTGCGCACCACTGATTTCGGCGCCTTCGTCGAGATCATCCCCAACGTGGACGGCATGGTGCACATCTCCCAACTCGACACCGAGCGCGTAGAGAGCGTGACCGATGTGGTTAACGTCGGCGACGAGTTGACCGTCATGATCACCAACATCGATGGCGACGGCAAGATCCGCCTCTCGCGCCAGGCCGTGCTCGAAGGCTGGACGGTGGAGCAGGCCCAGGAAATGGACCGCGGCGGTGCTCGCGGCGGCGGTGGCAACCGCTCTGGCGGGCGCCCCGGCGGAGATCGCGGTGGTGACCGTGGCAGCAACCGCTACGGCGGTGACCGGCGCGGCGGCGGAGATCGCGGCAACCGGCGCTAAAATCCGCTTGTAACCCTCAACTACAAAACCCTAAGGGTCTTCTGAGACCCTTAGGGTTTTTCTTTTGATGCATTCGAATTAGATCCTAAGGGTCTTAAAGACCCTTAGGATCTTCTCGCATTACCTCTAAATAATCCCTAACCCGCGCAGCAGCACGATGGTGATCAGCACCGGCGAGACGAACTTGGTTACCAAGAAGAAGGCCTTGATCACACCCTGATTCTTCAACTTGCCCTCATTGGTGAGAGCCTTTTGCACCTTGTCAAAGCCCCAGAACCAGCCCACAAACACCGTGATGGCAATGCCGCCCACCGGTAAGAGAATGTTCGAGGTAACAAAATCGAACAGGTCAAACATATTCGTTACTGCTCAGGCATGAAAAGCCTGAATTGACTGAACTTTAACATTGTCAAAAACATAAAAGCCGAGCACAATATAGGCATGG
>JAFGLU010000041.1 GCA_016927865.1 Anaerolineaceae bacterium | reverse complement strand
TCTGATCAACCGGGGGATAGCGGATGTAGCCTGGGGCCAATTCGTGCGGTACACCACCGAAAAAGCGGCAGAGGCTGGTCGGGGTGTGGTACGGGTCGATCCAAGGAATACAACGCAGCTGTGCTCCGGTTGTGGCGAGATGGTTCCCAAAGACTTGTATGCCCGAAAACACCATTGTCCTCATTGTGGTCTGGAACTGGGTCGCGATCAAAACGCGGCTTTGAACATTCTGGCTCGTGGACTAGCGAGCTTCCGGCTTGGACCGGTAGAAGCTGCGGGACTTTTAGTCCCAGCAGAGTAGTCACAGAAGCTTGTACCTTTGAAAGGGCTACCTTGCAAATGGAGGAACGACAGGTTATGATATTTGATCATTAGGCCGGTGTGTGTATCCGGGCAAGCGGTGGATGAAAGAAAAGAAGGTTGATTATGAAGCGAATCGTTACAATCCTCATTGTTGTTTCTTTGTTGGGAGTGGGGGGATATTTTGCATATCGCTACTTCCAGGCCCAGCGGGCGGCCCAGTCGCAAGATTACCAGACGGTACAAATATCGCGTGGTGACCTGACCGCCACGGTTGGCGCGACGGGCGTTGTGCGCTCTAAACAAACGTCTATTTTGAGCTGGCAGACCAGTGGCTCGATTGGCTCCCTCGATGTGGAAGTGGGAGATTGGGTAAAGACCAACCAGGTGCTGGCGGAACTCAGTGAATCGTCGCTGCCGCAGTCGATCATCCTGGCGCGGGCCGATTTGGTGACGGCCAAGCGCAACCTCGACTCGCTGCTCAATTCGGACATTGCCCGAGCGCAAGCGATGCAAACCCTGGTTGCGGCACAGCAAGAGATGGAAGATGCCGATAATAACCGCTTGCGCAAGCAGTATGCTCGCAGCGATCAGGATCAAATTGACGTGGCCAAGGCTAACCTGGCTTTGGCAGAAGATGAGGTGAAACGGGCCGAGGATGCCTTCAACGATGTGTCCCACAGGGCTGAGAACGACCCGCAGCGGGCGGCGATGTTGAGCAAGTTGGCCAATGCGCGCGACCAGCGCGACCGGGCTCAGGCCAACCTGAACTGGCTGCTGAGCAAGCCGGATGAATTGGAAATTTCAGAAGCCGATGCGCGGGTGGAAATGGCCGCTGCGCGCTTGAAAGATGCCGAGCGAGAATGGGAGCGTTTGAAGGATGGCCCTGACCCCGACGACATTGCTGCAGCGGAAGCGCGCATTTCGGCCATCGAAGCGACGCTGAATCTGGTCAGCTTGACCGCACCGTTTGGTGGCTCGTTGACTGAGGTACGCTCGCATGAGGGCGAACAGGTATCGCCTGGGACGGTTTCTTTCCGCCTGGACGATCTTTCAAAGCTACTGGTGGATGTGGACATCACCGAAGTGGATATCAATCGCATTCGACCCGGACAGACCGTGAGCCTGTCCTTCGATGCGATTACTGGTAAGACCTATAATGGTGTTGTGAGCGAGGTTGGCACGGTGGGCTCTCTGGCGTCGGGGTTGGTCAACTTTAAGGTGACCATAGAATTGAGCGACGCAGACGAAATGGTGCGGCCGGGCATGACCGCGGCAGTGAACATCATCACTGAAACAGTGGAGGATGTGCTGCTGGTTTCGAACCGGGCGGTGCGCCTGCGCGAGGGCAAGCGAGTGGTGTATGTGCTGGAAGCAGGCGTGCCCACGGCCCGGGATATTACCCTGGGGTTGACCTCGGACCAGTTCTCGCAGGTGGTGGGCGATAATTTGCCCGAG
The DNA here is from genome assembly GCA_016927865.1 of Anaerolineaceae bacterium. Classification (GTDB taxonomy): domain Bacteria; phylum Chloroflexota; class Anaerolineae; order Anaerolineales; family Anaerolineaceae; genus Anaerolinea. Next base: position 64,332 of record JAFGLU010000041.1, on the reverse strand, counting down.
GGCACCGTGCTGGTGCTCAACCCGCCCTCCGAATTTGACATGGCCTCTGGCGGGATGTTCCGCTAGGAACGGTTGATTATGAGTGACTATGTGATCGAAGCAATTGACCTGGCCAAGGTGTACAAGATGGGCAAGGTCGAGGTGCGCGCCCTGGATGGTGTGTCCTTTACCATTCAGCGCGGTGAGATGGTGGCTATCATGGGGCCGTCGGGGTCGGGAAAATCGACCTTGATGAACCTGATTGGCTGCCTGGACCGGCCTACCAGTGGGCAGTACATCCTGGACGGTGAAGAGGTCTCGCGGCTCTCGGGGGATCAGTTGGCAGGCATTCGTAACCGCAAGGTGGGCTTTGTTTTCCAGAGCTTTAACCTGCTGCCGCGCGCCACAGCCCTGGCCAACGTGGAACTGCCCATGCGCTATGCCAGCGTGACGAAGGGGCGTTCGGCGAAAGCTAAAGAGGCTCTGGAATCAGTGGGGCTGGCTGACCGGATTTATCACAAACCCTCGGAGCTTTCGGGCGGGCAGCAGCAGCGCGTGGCCATTGCGCGGGCGTTGGTCAACGACCCGGCCATTCTGATGGCTGATGAGCCGACGGGCAACCTGGACTCGAAATCGGGCAAGGAAATTTTGGAGCTGATTTTGCGTTTGAACCGCGAGCGAGGCACGACGGTGATCGTGGTGACCCACGACCAAAAGGTGGGCGAGCAGACCAATCGCATTATCCGCCTGATGGATGGTTTGATTGTGGAGGACGGCCAATGAACTTAGGATTATCCGTCCTGGAAGCGCTGCAAAGCCTGGCAGCCAACAAGATGCGCTCAGCGCTGACCATTTTGGGCATTGTGATCGGGGTGGCGGCAGTGATTGCCATGTTGGCTGTGGGCAACGGGGCTCAGGCAGCCATTACCGGCTCGATTTCCGGCATCGGCAGCAACCTGCTGTTTGTGTTCAGCGGTAACATGCAAGAAGAAGTGCGCAACCCCAAGCCGCTGACCCTAAACGACGCCATTGCCCTGAAGGATGCTTTTCTGGCGCCATCGGTAGAAAATGTGGCTCCGGTGATTCAAGCAGACCGCGAGGTGGTGTATGGTGGGGAGCGCGCGCGCACGCAAATCACCGGGATCACCCCCGATTACCTGTCGGTGCGCAACTACGAATTGATTGAAGGCGAATTCATTGATGATTCGCACCAGTTGGAGCGAGCCTCGGTGGCTTTGCTGGGGCCGGAAGTGGCCGATAAGTTGTTCGGCTCGCGCGAGGGCGTGACCGGCTCGACCATTCGCATCGACGGGCAGCCCTTCCGCGTGCTGGGGGTGCTGGCGCCCAAGGGCGGTGGCTCGTTTGGCAGCCAGGATGATGTGGTCTTGATCCCCTTCGAAACGGCGCAATCGCGCTTGATCCGGCGCAGCAGTGGGCGGGTGGACGTAATCTTTGTGCAGGCCACCGGCGCGGATAACGTTACCCAGGCCTCGGACGAGGTGGCGCAGATTCTGCGCGAGCGGCACCGTATCCTGTTGGGCGAGGATGATTTCACCATCTTCACCCAGGAAGATTTCGTCGATACGGCCAAACAGATTACCAACGTGCTGACCATTTTTCTGGGCGGGGTGGCAGCCATCTCGCTGCTGGTGGGCGGCATTGGCATCATGAACATTATGCTGGTCAGCGTTACCGAGCGCACCCGCGAGATCGGTTTGCGCAAAGCCTTGGGCGCGCGGCGCAAGGATATTCTGATCCAGTTCTTAACCGAGTCGTCTTTGCTGAGCATGTTTGGCGGGCTGATCGGCATTGGCCTGGGCTGGCTAATTGCCTTCGTGGTGGGGCAGGTGGCAATGGCTTATGATACGCCATTGACGCCCGAGGTGGGCATGGATGCCATCCTGCTGGCGACGTTGTTCTCGACGGCGGTGGGGTTGTTCTTCGGAATTTACCCGGCCAACCGGGCGGCCAACCTGGAGCCGGTTGAGGCGTTAAGATTCGAGTAGGGTGTAATTCAAGCCCAGCTTCTGCTGAGGTTTTTATCTTGCCTTGCTGTAGGGGCTGGGTTTCCCAGCCCGGATCGTGATCCACCGAGGCGGGTTCGGGGACCGAACCCCTACAAGGCGGGCTGTTGTCTTCGCAGTGTGGGGATGGCTCCCAGGAAGAACGCTGCGTAGGGATTCGCGGCTTGCAGGTATCGGGGTGCGGATTTCATCCCCGCGAAATTCTAAAACTCAATCAGGGCCTGGGCGCCGCCGGAGGGGGAAGGGCCGAGTTCTAGAGAAGCGCCCACGGCGGCCAGCATGGCGCTGTGGATGCGCAGGCCGCTGCCCGCCCCTGGCGCGGACTCTTCGCTGAGCGCGTTGTTATTCAGGCCCACGCCATCATCGGCGATGCGCAGGCGCAACTTTCCGGCAGAAGTTTCCTCGAGGGCAATGGTCATGGCGAGGCGGCGGCTGCGATCCCCGCCGCGGGCGTAGCGGGCGGCGTTGCGGGTCACCTCACGGGCGGCAAAGTAGATCACCTCGGCAGCGAAGAGAGGTAGTTCTTTGGCGCGCGCCTCGGCAGAGGGCTCTATGTGCCAGTGCACCTCGTTGAACTCGCCCGCCAGGTCGGTTTCTAGAAGGCTGTGCAGCGCAGCGGCTAGACCCTCCTGTGCCAGGCGGGTGGGGGCCGAAGGCCCGGCGGCATGCAGCAGGTCGGCGATGCGCCGGTGGGCGGCAGAAAGGGTTTCCACGGCCTGACGGTTTTCGGGGGTGGGGTCGGGCTGACCGCCCAGGTAGAGGATGGCGGTATGCAGTTCGGGGAGGATTTCGTCGTGCAACACGCGGCGGCCCTGGCCTTCGAGGACGCGCTGTTGGGCCAGCCTGCGGCGCAGAAGATCCATCGACAGGCGGGCCATCTCCGACCCGGCCTGCATGTCCAGCAAGCGCTCGCCACCGGTCTGGGCCAGTTCAACTTCTTCCTCGCTGAGCACGCCGCCGGAGGATTTTGCGCCGAGGAAAAGTACCCCGGCCAGTCCTTGAGGGCTCCACAGCGGCACGGCCCACATCCACCCGCCGGGGTTTTGCTCGACGGGCAAACAATGCGCGCCAGGTTGGAAGCGGCCACCCCAGGCAGCGACGGAAGGCGCTCCGGCTTTGCTGTCGGGAGGATAGAGCAGGGGCGGCCCAGCTACTGCAGCCAGGCTGCCTACTGGGACCAGCCCGGCCTGTTGGACACCTAGTATATCGCGGCAGAGAGTCTCGAAGAGACGCGGAGCGGTGGAATCGGCGGGGTTGTCGGCGCTGGTCAGGCGGCCGTAAAGGTTTTGGCTGGAGAGGAAGGGGCGCAGGTTGGCCATGAAGCGTTCGCGCTCTGCATAGGAGCGCCAGCTGTAAAGAGCGTAAAACAAAGCCATGAGGGTCACAGCCATCATGAGACTGTAGATGGGGCGCAGTTCGATGACCAGCAGGGCGGATGCGACGGTGCCAAAGCCAATAGCCAGCAGCACCGTGCTTCGCCACTGGTGGAAGAAGCGGTTGCGGGGCAGGGGGCGGCCGATGAACACTTCGTAGGACACGATGGCGCGCCCCAGCAGGGTGATGGCAATGCCCACCAGGGCGGAGACGGTCACATCGAAGAGCTTGACAGCGCGCTCAACGTTGGGGTCGCCCAGGCCGATGTCGGGCAGCGGACCCAGTGCCCACAGGGCCGTCCAGGCCAGCATGAGTCCGGCCAGGAGCATGGCCACCGAGGCGCCCACCAGCCAGGGGCGAGCTAATCGCCGGGATTGGTCGGCAGGAGAAGCAGCAGCCCGCGGGCGACTTAACAGCATGTGGATGGGCATGGTGAAGCAATAAATTGAGAAGGCCAGGTAGAAGACGATGAGCATGGGGATGCCGGCGATGGTAGGGGTGGCCACAATGGTGCGCCCGGCTACATACATATAATTGGGCAGCGGGTTGGTGAAGATGACCATGAGCAGGATGAACACGGCCAACCCGCTGGAGGCGGCCAGGCTCAGGCGGTGGAAGGTCGTCGATAAGTTCGCGGCGGAGGCATACCAAAACATGGCTGCGTACCAGGCCAGCGGGGCAACCACCGCGGGGGTCCAACTGACCCACCACCAGAAGGTCATGCCAAAGCTGGTTTCGGCCAGTCCGCGCCCCAGGATGGCGGTGTGGCTGGTAAAGAACAGCGCTCCCAACAGAAGCCCGGCGGAGGTGAGCCAGGAGCCCGGCGAGCGGCGGTTGCCGACCAACAGCACCATGATGCCCAACCAGAGCAGCGAGATGGTGTTGTAAAACGACACCGTTAGCACTGCCCAGTTGAGCAGGAGTAGCTCGTTGGAAAGCACCGCTGCCAGTTTTTCCCAAAATTCCGGCGGGATCATACGATCATTATAGCCTTTTCGTTATTACTCAGGCAAAGGCAGAAAAGACCCGTTCTTTAGGGCATCAGATCGACAACCACCACTTCAGGCCGGGCCAGGAAGCGCACGCGAGGGGCGTAGCTGCCCTCCATGCCCAGGCCGCGGCTGACATACAGGGTGGTGTCGCCGAGCGTGTAATGGCCGCTCTCAAACGTCTTGCCGAAGCGGGAGAAGGTGATCATGGCGCCGTAAACTGGCAGGCGCACTTGGCCGCCGTGGGTGTGGCCGCACAGGTAAAGGTCCACGCCGGCGTTTTGGGCGTCATAGGCTAGGTCGGGGTGGTGATGGAGCACCAGGCTGAACTCCTCAGGGGGCACGCCCTGCATCAACCAGGCCAGGGTTTCCTGGTCGTGGGCGTAGCCGTAGTTGCTGACGCCAACCAGGGCAATCTGGCCTCCGGCAGTGGGCAGGCACAGCACTTCCTGATCCAGGACGCGCACGCCCAGGTCGGAGAGCATCTCGCGCACACGGGGCGGGTCTTCGACTGTGCCGTCCACGGCGTAGATGCCTAGGGGCGCATCCAGTTGGGCGATCAGCGCTCGCAGGTCGGCTACGGCTTGTTCGTCTTGCAGGTAGGACAGGTTGAGGAAGTCGCCGGTGAGGACGATGATGTCGGGCTGCTGGCTGTTGACCAACTCCACCAATTCCCGCTCGCGGCGGGTGGAGCGCTCGACGTGCAGGTCGCTGAGTTGGACGATGCGCAGCGGCTCGGTGAGACCGGCCTCGGGCGCGGCGACTTCCAGATGGGTGACCTGAACCCAGAAGGGCTCGAAGACGAAACCATACAGCCCCACGGCCAGCAGGCCCAGGTTGAGGGCCCACAGCGGAGCCAGGGGAGTCGGGGCAGCCGGGCCGGTGTGGGCTGCCTTCTGGCGGCGGGGCCACACCAGGATGACCAGCACGGAGAGCCAGACCAGGTAGATGGCCAGGCGCGAGGCTGTGAAGAAGAGCAGCGGGGTGTGGGGCGGGCCAAAGGAGATGCCCAAACGGGGCAATGCCAGCACCCAGGCCCAATCCAGGGCGGCAAAGCCCAGGCACAGCAGGGCGGCGCGCCAGACCTTGCCGTGCGCGCGGGGATCGATGTGGCGCAGGCGCGCAGAAAGCCAGACCAGGTAGCCGCTGAGCAGGAGCAGGGCACCCAGCAAGATTTGCAGGAGAAAGAGTGCGGCTTTCATTGCGTTACGCCAGGGGCAGCCAGCGCCCATCGGGCGCCTGGACGCGGGGAAGGCCGTCTTCGTCCCACACCACCAACTCGCGGCGCAGGTAGATCATGGCGGCGCGGGTGCGGGCCACTTTCTCGTCGACGGTGGAGGCGTTGAGGCCCCAGGCGGTGTAGATCTGGCCGTTGGTGCGGCTGACGGCGCGAGCGTCGTGGTAGCCAAGGCGAGCGGCGATCTGTTCGTTGGTGCAGCCCTGGGCCAGCAATGCTGCGACGGCCAGTTCGTTCGGCTCCAGTAGGGCCAGCGGGTCGTTGGCGTCCTTGTGGCGGACGGCCTGCACGCGGGCCTCGATCTCGGGGTCGATGAAGCTGCGCCCGGCGGCGGCATCCTTCAGAAGAGGCAGGATGCTTTCAGGGAGCAGGTAATTGCTTTTGCGCACGTAGGCGTAGTGGCTGAGGATGCCTGAGCGCAGGAAGGCCCGGTAGTATTCCTCGTCATCCTGGATGGAGTAAAAGACCACCGGCAGGCGGGGGAATTCCTTGCGCAGGGCCACGGCGGTGTGGATGCCGTTGAGCTCCCCGGCCAGGGCCACGTCCATGAGCACGGATTGGGGCGGCTCAGCGGGCTGGGCGGAGAGGGCGTCTTCGCCGCGGGTGAACTGAGCCGCCACGCTGACCTGGCCCAGGGCTTCCAGGCCGGTCTTGAGTGCTTTGCTGAGCGAGAGGTTGTCTTCGACGATCCAGATGGTGAGCATAAGATTCTTTTCCACGAAGAACGATTGATCCGCGAATTTCACGAAGAAGAAATTATCCGCGAATAAACGCTAATCAACGCGAATAAGAAAAGAATAATTTTCACGGATTTTGCGAAAAGGTAATCATTGTGAATATTTCGAAATCTGTGTCAACTTGTATGATTTGTTGATCATTTTCTTTTCTTGCCAAGTGTAACCTGCGTCCCGGAATGTGACAAGCACACGAGTGCGCGGGAAGGGTGGAGCGAGTGCTGGATGCATGGCAGGTGAAAACCGTATGATGGGGGCATCCCAAACCCTTGAGGTGACCATGCGCATCAAATTCATCCTGCCCGCTCTGACGGAAGCGCTAAGCCCGTACTGGCGGCCGATCAAATACTCTCTGTTTCCGCCGTTGGGGCTGGCTACGCTGGCGGCCTACCTGGACGAGAACGACCAGATCAGCCTGGAGGACGAGCACGTCCAGCCGCTGACCCTGGACGACGACCCGGAGCTGGTGGCGATCGAGGTCTACATCACCTCGGCGCAGCGGGCTTATGCACTGGCCGACCACTACCGGGCACGCGGGGCGCACGTGTGCCTGGGCGGGCTGCACGTCACCGCGCTGCCCGTGGAGGCCGCCGCGCACGCCGACACCATTTTCACCGGTCCGGGCGAGGACACCTGGCCGGCCTTCCTGAAAGATTTTCGCGCCGGGAGGCCGGGCAAGGCCTATCACTCCACGGTGCGCACGCTGGAGAACCTGCCTTTTCCGCGCCGGGATTTGTTCGACCGGTACCGCTACCTGGTGCCCAACTCGCTGGTGGTGTCGCGGGGCTGCCCGCATTCCTGCGATTTTTGCTATAAAGAGTCTTTCTTTCAGGGTGGCAAGTCGTTTTACACGCTGGAGGTAGAGCGTGCCTTGACAGAGATTGAGAGCCTGCCCGGGCGGCACCTGTACTTTTTGGACGATCACCTGTTTGCCAGCCCGCGCTTTGCCGGGGCGCTGTTCGACGGGATGCGCGGCATGGAGCGGGTGTGGCAGTCGGCGGCCACGGTGGCCAGCGTGCTACAGCCGGGGCTGTTGGAGAAAGCCGCCGCGTGCGGCCTGCGCAGCCTGTTCATCGGCTTTGAGACGCTGGACCCGGCCAACTTGCGGGCCCAGGGCAAGCGCCACAACCTGCATCTGGATTACGCCGCCGCCATCCGCCGCCTGCGCGACCTGGGGGTGATGGTGAATGCCAGCTTTGTGTTTGGATTGGACGAGGACGACGAGGGGGTGTTTGAGCGCACGGTGGAATGGGCAGTGGGGCAGGGCCTGGAGACGGCAACTTTCCACATCCTCACGCCCTATCCCGGCACGGCCCTGCACGCGCGCATGGTCGCCGAGGGGCGCATCCTGAGCGAGGATTGGAACCTTTACGACACGCGCCATACCGTGTTTCGCCCGGCGCGGATGAGCCCTGAGCAACTGGAGGAAGGCTATTGGTCGGCCTATAAGCAGTTTTACTCATGGGCAAATATCCTTAAGGCGGCGGGGACGAAAGAGGGCTGGTTGGGGCAGTTGCGCCACCTGGCCTATACCGGCGGGTGGAAGAAAGCCGAGCCGCTGTGGGATTGGGTCATTCGTCAAGGTTGGCTGCCGCGCTTCTTGCCGCTGCTGGAAGAGGTGCTGGGGTCGGGGCGGAAACTCAAGTCTGAGCGGGAACCGGCCGCGGCGCTGCCCAGCTCCCAACCACCGCTCCCGCAATGATCAGGCACATGGCCAGGAAGGACAGCGGGGTGAGCTGTTTTCCGCCAATGAGCACCAGGTTGAGGGTGGAAAGCAGCGGGGTGAGATAGGCCAGCGAGCCGATCACGCGCGGGTCGCCTTTTTTGAGGGCGGCGTCCCAAAAGAAGAAGGCCGCGCCCATGGGGCCGAGCCCCGCCAGGACGAGAAAGAGCCAATCCAGGGGAGCCAGGGCGGCGACGGGCTGCCAGCCTTGACCGCTGAGGGCATACATTCCGAGGGAGAGCAGGCCCGAGACGGCACAGAAGGCGCCCACCGTGGCAGTGGAGAAGGGCGGCAGGCGCTTGGTGAGCAGGGAGTAGAGCGCCCAGGTGAAGGCCGCGCCCAGGGCCAGCAGGTAACCGGGCAGGGCGGGGGCTTGCAGGCTGAGCCTGCCGCCGGTGACGATGAGCGCCGCCCCCACCAGACCCAGCAGCGCACCCAGGATGTGGCGTAGGCGCAGGGCATAGCCAGGCAGGATCAACGGGGAGAGGGCCACGATGAGCAGCGGCCAGAGGTAATTGATGAGATTGGCTTCGACGGCGGGGGCCAGGGCGAAGGCGCGGAAGTAGAGGAAGTGATAGCCGAAGATGCCGCCCACGCCCACTGCCAGCACCTTGAGGGGCACGCGCCACGCGCCGCGCAGGAACAGGCTGGACAGGCCCGAAAGGCTGAGGGTGATGCCCAGCACCAGCAGGGCCGGGACGGCGTTGAGGCGCGCCCCAACCAGGGCTAAAGTGCTCCAGATCAGGATGGCAATGAGGGCGAGGACGATGGGCATGGGGGATAGTATAACAAAGAAAGGCAGAATGACCCTCACCCACGGCAAGGCCGGGGCTTCCCTTTCCCCATCTGAAGCGGTGGCGGCTCTTCGGGTTAAAACCCTCGCTCAGTTCACAGAAACCCCTTTGGGGCTGAAACGGAACTTGAAATGGCTTCAGCAATCTGAGGCAGGACTTCAGTCCGCCGGTTTGAGGGGCGCAACTCTCCCCCTGGATGGATGAAGTGCCCGCATTTACTGGAAGGAGCGGGTCACTTAGTCAGCATTCATATACAGGGCAGTTCATTGTTTAAGAAATCCAGGAAGCTACCGTGCCGGTGGACTCCAGGCGGTCGATCTCGGGATTGTAGCGGAACAGGCGGTTTAGGACATATCGCCCGTTGTCTAACCCGAGCAGCTCGGCTACCTCGGTGACTTTGCGCCGCCCGTCGGGCATACGCTGCTGGTAAGTGATGCAGCGGATGGCTCCAGCGATCAGCCCGCGGATTTCCGCTAATCCGAGGCCGATGTTGGCGGTCAGGCACATGGCTTCCAGCCGCGCCAGGGCGTCCTCGGGGCTGTTGGCGTGGATGGTGGTCATGCCCGAATAGCCCCGCCCCAGCTTTTCGACCGCCAGCATGGCTTCGGAACCAAGCATTTCGCCGCAGATCAGCCAGTCAGGGCGTATTTTGGAGGCGGTGTGGATCAAGTCGTGGATGGTGACACCGCGTTGTCGGTTGGCTTCCAGAAAGACAGCCCGAGGGTGTTTGATTTGCAGTTCGTGGCTTGCCTCAGCGACGACCAGGCGGGCTTGAGGGGGAATTAACTCGGCGATGCGGTTAGCAACTGTGGTCTTGCCGCTGCCGGTGCCCCCCGCAATGAGGATGTTGACCCCGGCGTTCACCGATTGGCTCAGAAAGTCTACCAGTTCACGGGTGACTGAGTTGTACTCGATCAATTTTTCCCAGGTGAGCGCGCCGGAGTTCATCAGCTTGCGGATCACCAGGCAGGGGCCTTGCAGGGCGGTAGGGGGCAAAACAGCCATGCCGCGGGCTTCGCTGGCGGGGAAAGCAATGGAGAGAATGGTTTCGCCGGGGTCGGCCTTCTCGCCGGTCAAGGCAAGGAGGGCGTCGATCAACTGGAGGATTTCCGCGCTGGAAGCGAGTTTTACGCCCGAGTCGACCAGTTGCCCAGCGCGCTCAACCAGAACTTGATCGGGTGAATCGACCATGATTTCCAGAACGTCGGGATGGTTGTAAATTTCGGCCAGGGGGCCGAGAGCGGAAAGGATTTGTTGGTTTTGAGTGTACATGGCAACCTCTTGAACGAAAAGGATAAATCGATTGGAGGGCTGCTTTTTAGGATAGCAGGTACCCCAAACACTCACATCCGCCAATCCCACAGGTGGCTGCCTGTGGGATTGGACAGGCAGCCTACAACCAGCCGTTCTTGACCGCCAGAGCTACAACCTCGGTACGCGAGGAGGTCCCGGTTTTATTGAAGATGGAATTGAGGTGGAATTGGACGGTGCGGTCGCTGATCCCCAGGCGATAGGCGATTTCCTTGTTGGTGTTGCCCTGGGCGGCAAGCTGTAAGACCTGAAACTCGCGCGGTGTAAAAGGATGCCTGCCGGGCGCGGGCGGGCTGAGCACCTCGACCAGGGTTTGGGCTTCGGCCAGAGCCTTGCGGGCCGATTCGCTCAAGGCGGAGACGACCCCGCGCGCCTGGTAATTCTCGGGCGGGAGGATGGACTCGTAGGCCCGCGCCTGCTGGAGAAGCAGTTCCAGCGCTTCGATGAGGCTTTCCAGGGGCGGGGGGAGCGGGGTGGACAACTTAGCGGGCGAAGGCGCGGAAGGGATTGTCGACGGTGAACTTGTGGATGGCCTCTTCGGGAATCCCGGCGGCGCGCAGCTTGGGCAGGAAGGTTTCGGTCAGGTAAGTGAAGGGTTTGGGGGTGCCGCCTTTGGGCTGGGCGGGGTCGTACCAGCCGCGGTCCATGCTGAGCAGAACCTGATCGCAGAGCCCCTCGTCGCAAATGCGTTGGATGCGCTCGATGTACATGTCATCATCGTTGCCCCAGCCGATGCCGTCATATTCGATCCACGCGCCGCGGCGGGCCAGGGCCACGTTGAGTTCCAGGTCGGGGTCGGCCTGGGCATGCACCCAGATGAAGCGCGTGGCGGGCATATCGTATTCATCAAGAATGTTTAGCTGGTTGCGGACCACCTCGCCACGGATGGTGTGGCTGGCGATGACCGCGCCGGTGCGGTGGGCGGCCTGTGCGGCGGCGCGCAGAATCTTGATCTCGCAGGAGGTGAGGCCGTCATCCCCGGCGCTGAGCTTGATGAACCCAGCCTTCACGCCGCTGTCGTTGATGCCTTCCTGCATTTCCAGGCGCATCCAGTGCAACAATTGGTGCTCGGTCCATTCGTGGGCCCATTCGGGGATCCACGGTTCGCGGTAGATGCCGGTGGGCAGGACGATGGGGAAGTTGGCGGCTTTGGCGACGGCCAGCACCAAATCGGCGCGGCGGCCCACGCCGACGGGGGTGCATTCCACCAGGGCGGTGATCCCGGCGGCGCGAGCGCGCTCCAGTTCGGGGGCCATGAGGGCCACCACGTCCTCGGCGGCGGCTTCGCCGTGGTTGGGCACGGTTGGCTGGCGCAGGTCGACGAAGATATGCTCGTGCGGCAGGATCCGGCCGACTTTATCGGCTTCCAATAGGCCGTGGGTGGTATACAGGGCGGTCATAGGTACCTCTCAGTCACGCCGCTCGCGGCGAAATTGTATATCTAATCATAGCACATTTCAAATCAAGAAGACCCTAAAAACCTATTGAGAATTTGAAAGGGAAGCGATTTTAATGTTTTTGGGCGTGAAGTACCTAGAAAAATTCAAAATTACACCTTCTCAACTGGTTAAACAATAGACCCTAAGGGTTTCGGAAAACCCTTAGGGTCTTGAAGGGAGGGCTACCGATGCACAGGCTACGCTTCGGGGTTGGAGCGCATGCTGCCGCGGATCATTTCGGTGAGGGTTTCCTTATCGATGAAGGGGGCTAACTCCACAATATTATCGGGACTGATGGTTCCGGCGGCGGCATAGCCGAGGACTTTCTTGATCGCCTCGCGGCTGAGGAAGGGGGCCAGTTCCACCAGGTGGTGGGCTTCCACGTGTTTCTCCCCGGCTTGTTCCACCAGACGATCCAGAGTCTCACGGCTGAGGAAAGGCGCCAGGTGCACGATGCGCTCGATATCGATCTCGCCGTTGAGGGCCTGGTCGACCAGCTTGTCCAGAGTCTCGCGACCAAGGAATGGGGCCAACTCCTCGAGCAAGGCGGCATCGATGGTGCCGTCTTTCACTTGCAGCACCAGTTTTTCGAGCGTTTCGCGGCTGAGGAAAGGCGCCAGGGAGGCCACAAAGGAGGCATCGATCTCGCCGCTGACGGCTTTCTCCACCAGGCGGTCGAGGGATTCCCTGTCCAGGAAGGGGGCCAGGCTGGAGAGCAAGCCCTGGTCTACCTCGCCATCCACAATGGCATCGACCATTTCGCCGAGCAGGTCGCTTTCGATGAAGGGGGCCAGTTGGACGATTTGTTCGAGGGGCAGCTTGAGGTCGGAGAGGTTCTCGATCACTTTGGCCATGGTGCTGGGGCGGGCCAGCGGGGCGGCCTCGATGAGCGCTTCCAAATCCACCTTGCCTTCTGCCACCATGCGGGCGGCGGCTTCGGGGCGATTTTGGGCCAACTCCTCGATGATGGCCCCCGCTCCAGATTTGCGCGGGCCGATGTGGAAGCCGGCCGTTTCGCCGCGCAGAAGATCATCCACGCTGATGGAGAAGATCTGGGCGATTTGGGAGAGGAGGGCGATATCGGGGAAGGAGTCCCCGGTTTCCCAGCGTGAGACGGCCTGGGGGGTGACGTGCAGGCGTTCGGCCAATTCGAGCTGGGTCCAATCACGTTTGCGGCGCAGTTTGGAGATGTAGGCGCCGGTTTTCTTGGGGTCAATCATAGGTGCTATCCTTTCGGTAGTATGCGCGGCCTGCCGGAGAAAAGCCCCGGGTTGCTTTAGGGCGGCGGGCGTGTTTCTGCGTTCACTTTAGCACGAGGAGAGGGGAAAATCAAACAAGCGCTGGTTGAGTTGGGTGGAAAAGGGATTCAACTGGGGGTTGAGTTGTTTCGTGGATGAGTTACGGCGCATCGGGGATGGGAATGCCCTGGCCTTTTGATTTCAAGTCTGCCTGCCACTCGGCTTTCAACTCGGCGTAGGTTTTGCCATCCAACAAGCCGTCTTCCGCGCCGTTGACGTAGACATTCAATACCCGGTCGAGCGTATAGGTGTCACACAGCCAGGCCACCAACGAAGCTGCCTGGGTGTAGCTCAGTTCCAATCCATCTTGGCCCTCCCACCTGCTCTGGCCTGGGTAAAGCGTTTTGTATACATAGCCAATCGGCCAGTTTGACGGCCCGCCAGCCGCATCTCGAAACATGGTTGCAAAGGATACTGCGTCCGTGTAGAGACGGACATCGACAGATTCTTTATCTTCCATGCTTCCCCCTTGCGCCAGGTACCAGCTTTTTGCCGCCGCAGCCTGATCAGGATAGAGGGAATACCAATACGACAGGTTGCCCTCGCCGTTCGTCTCTTCTTCACGAAAGCGACCGCTCAAGTCTTCGTAGACGGCGTGTTTCTTGGTCTGGGGATAGATGGGCAATAGCATTCCCAAATATTCGGCAAAACCCTCGGTCAGCCATAGCGAGTCTCCGAGAAGTGACTGGTTCCAATCGAAAGTGTGGACGATTTCATGCAGCGGGGAATAATATGCGGCACTGAACTGAAGAAAAACCCTATTTTCGTCCGCTTTTGTAAAACCAAGGCGGCTTCCTAAATCTTTCACGGTCATCGTGCTTATTTCATCTGTGCTCATCTTAGACTTGACCGAGGGCGCTTCCGTCAGGATATATTCCTCCAGTGCTTTGCGCCCATAATAAGAGAAGTCGATGAAAAATTCTGCATCCGCAACTTCATCAAAAAACTCCTGGTCTGGCAGCCGGTCGAGGCAAAAGCACATCGTATCAGTCTGGACACTCAACGAACACTCGCTGCTTAGCCAATAGGTGAACCCTGCAAAACGCCCATCATATGGATAAGTGACTTCGCGGTCTACGCCTAACGACTCTAGCCAGCGCGTGCGCACAGCATTATTGACCTGCTCTGAGAGCCTGTCAGGCGGAATGTTCTCTGTCTCAATTGCATACTCTACCAACGAAGCGGCAGACAGTTGGGCAATTTCCCGTTCTTCCTCGGTTGCCCAATCTTTGATGAACCAGGCGATGAATAGGCCTGCCATGTCCATATTATCTGTGCTTTGATACCACTCCTTGAGTCTGTCCTGGTCGGGCTGCTGGCCCAAGGTCAAGGCGACCAGCCCGGTCTTGACCCAGTATTCGTGGATACCGGTGGCAGCTCCGAAAAGTTCATTAATCAAGGTTTGGGAGTCGATTTCATCAGGGGCCACGAACAGCAGTTGATTCTGAGAATAGCAGTTCCCATTTTTGGGGTCGGGAATAATATAGATGGTAACCGGCTGCCCGAGTGGAACCGGGGAAGACTCGGACAAGTCGTTGTAGTGCTCGATGACCTGGGTGGCAAGCGCTTGCGGGTCCTGGAGCTCGGTGAAGTTTTTAGCGACTGCGATGGTGAGCGGCCCGTAAGTCGTTTGGGTGTAATCAAATATCCTGCCGCATATCTCATCCCGCTTGTAGCGCCCTTCCTCAAACAACAGGGTACCGTTGAGGGGTGGTAGGGTCGCGGTAGGCGCCAGCGCAGGTTCGGTTGCAGTCTGGCTGACCGGGGGGTGGTTCGTTGGTTCAGGTAGTTGCTGGGCCGAGCAGGCCGAACACAAGGTAGCCATCAGGCATGCAATTAATGTTGTGCAATTCAATTGAACGGAAATGTGAGACTTGTTTTTTGGCGCCATGAAGAATTACCCGATCAATTTTTTGGCGCGCTTGTAATCTTTAAGGTTGACATAAACCGAATAGATGAAAGTGGGGTCTGAGGCCCCCTTATACATGGCTAAATTTGCCCTGGCATAAGCCGCGGCATCCAGACCCATGCCAATCGTCCCGCGCGAGCGCTCGGACCGCACCTCATACTTGATGCTGTTTTGATCGAGGATCGTTGAGATCCTTTTGATCCCCTCCGTCGAAGTATCTACGGTAAGTCTTCGCATGAATAAACCAAACATCTCCAATCCCTCCTTGATGTGGAAAAAAGCAACAGGGTAACCGCTGGATATTTCGTTAGTTATTAATCGGAGTAAAGTGTCTGTATTATATATGTTTCGAGATTCCCTGGCAAACCGCGAGGCCGTAGGCGAGTGTTTATTTACGCGACTTTGTGGCCGGTGGGAGAAGAGCGCGAATAGGGAGATCCGCGTTACGCAGAGTTTTTTGTCAAGCGCTCATACTCTTCATCCCCCAGGAAGTAACGCAGCTCTTCCTCGAAAGTGTCTAGCAATGGGATGGATTGGGCGGCGGGGCGCAGGCAGCTTCCTTCTTCCCCCAGCATGGCCTCGGTCGCGTCCAGGGTGATGCGGCCTTGCTCGTCCAGGTCTAGGGGGTGGAGGATGCAGTAAAAGGGTTTGAAGTGCCAGGGGTGCAGCCCGGCGGTCTGCCCGGCCACCTGCAGCGCGCATTTGTAATCCTCGCGCAGGAAGACGCAGGCCGTGCCGCCGTAGTGGGCGTGGTCGGGAAGCACGTTGCTGTGAACCACGCGCCCGCTGGCCGAGAATTCGTCGGGCTCTTCGCGCCTGTCAAACCAGGCTGCGGGGTCTTGCAGGGCGGGGGGCATGTGCGGGGCAATGAGATCGGCATTCGCCAGGAGAGCCTCCCGCTCGGCGGAATCAATCCACACGCCGTGCAGGCAGCAGGCCCCGCGGCATTGATGCAGCACGCAGCGCTGCATGGGCTCGGATTGTAGAAGGCGGGGGTTAATTTGGCGGCGCGGGGTAGGCATCCCCGTTATTATAACGCTACCCAGCCCAGGCGCACCGCCAGCATGACCAGTTCGGCGCGGTTGTTGATCCCGGCTTTGCCGTAGACGGCGGCGATGTGGGTTTTGACCGTGTTCTCGCTGAGGTGCAGGCGGTGGGCGATTTGCTTGTTGGACAGGCCCTGGGCCAGCAGACCAGTCACCTCCAGTTCGCGCGGGGTGAGCGCTTCGGGCAGAATGGCTTCATCCGGGACAGGAGGCAGCACGCACAGGCCCTGACGAACCGCGCCGATGGCGGCTTCCAACTGGGCCGGAGAAGTCGACGGGCTGAGAATCCCCCAACCTGAGCGACCGCTTTGCGCCAGGAGGGGCCGGTACCCGGCGGGGTCGGCGGAGATGAGCAGTAGGGCGGCGTGCTCGGGCAGGTCCAGGAGCAGGCGATTGAGCAGGTGCGGCGGGACGGCGTTTTCGCTGAGGAGGAGCAGGTCGAGGTCGGAATCCAAAGAGGTTGGCTGCCCCGGGAGCACCGGAGCAGCCAACGTGATATTCTCCTTCCGGTAAGGCGTTTTCGCCAGAAGGTTGTGGAGCCAGGCGCGCTCCGGAGGGCCGGCTGCCAGCAAGGAGATATTCACCGCTTACTTTTCGCCAATGACCACCTGGACGGTCACGGCATTTCCGGCGCGGATAAGCTGCACGGGCACGGTGCTGCCTCCGCCCGCGCCGAGCAGCGCGGACTGCAAGGCGGCATGCTCGGAGAGGGGGACACCGTTGAGCGCGGTGAGCACGTCGCCGATTAGCAGCCCGGCTTGTTGCGCGGGACTGTCCTCTTCCACGCCCATGACCATCAGGCCGGTGGCCTCGCTGCTACTGAGCTTGACCGCCTGGGTGCGCACGCCCAGGTAGGGCTTTTTCAGGCGCCCGTGCTGGATGAGGGCGGAAGCAACCTTGAGGGCGAAACCGATGGGGATGGTCAGCAACGCGCCCATCGACAGGCCCGAGGTGTTGATTCCGGCCACCTCGCCGCGCATGTTCAGCAGCGGGCCGCCGGAAAAGCCGGGGTAAGGGGTGGCCTCGCTTTGGATGAGATGCTCAAACACGCCCGCGTGGGTGGTGACTTGAGAATGGACGGCCCGCACCAGGGCTAAACCAGCTTCGACTTGCGGGCCGGGTTTGCCCAGCGCCAGGGCCAGCGAGCCGACCTGCGGGAGGGTCTGGGCAGTGGCGGCGGGGGTCAGGGGGCCGCCTTCTACGGTCAGCACGCACAGGTCCAGGCCGGGGTCGCGCCCGGCAACCTTGGCAGACATGCCCTGTACGGAGATTCCCGCGTCTTTTTCGACGACATGGCTGACCGTGAGGATGTGGTTGGCGGAGATGGCGATGCCGGTGGCGGGCAGCCGCCGGCGGGCGTTGACGGTGTAAATGGATGGGGCCGCCGCCTGGACAAGGGCGGTCAATTCATCGGAAAATTGAGCTAATTGGGTCATATCATTCATTTCCTTTCAAGTAGAATGATAGCTGCGGCGAGAGCCTTTTCCATCACCTGTTCGGGTGGGGTTGAGGTCTTAATAAATTCTACTCGAAGCCGTCTCATTCGGGAGGAATCAAACAGTGAACTATCAACTCAACAAAGTCAACGACGTGGAATATGTAGAAATCTTGCCGGACGGGGGTGTAGTGGCCTCGGAGCGAGATGCCCTGGATTTGGTGGCAGCTTGCGGCGAAAACCTTACGCCGAGATTGATGATCCACGCGGAGAATTTGCCGCCAGAGTTTTATGACCTCAAGACGCGCCTGGCCGGGGAGGTGCTGCTCAAGCTGGGCAATTACCGCATCAAGCTGGCCGCGGTGCTGACTCCGGAGCTGGTGGGCGATGGGCGCTTTGCCGAGATGGTGATGGAGGCCAACCGGCGCAACCGGGAGTTTCACGTGTTTTACGATCGCGCCGAGGCGGAGGCATGGTTGGTAGCAGAGTAGAGGTGAGCGCAACTTTGAGGGGGGATTCGCGTATACTGGTAATGTACATGAAGTAGTTTTCCAGTATCGTGAGGTCAAATATCTGAAATGCGCATCACTATTTTGAATGGAAATCCGAATGTGGAAAACCGGGCTTTTGATGAATATACGGCCCGGCTGTCCGAGGCACTGCTGGCCGGCGGGACGCAGGTCACCACGCTGACCCTGCGCGACATGGATATTCGCTACTGCACCGGCTGCTGGACCTGCTGGGTCAAAACGCCCGGCGAGTGCCAATCGAAAGATGACTCCCATCTTGTGCGCAAGGCTGTCATCAACTCTGATCTGACGGTGATGGCCGCACCGGTGGTGATGGGCTATCCCAGCGCGTTGATGAAAAAGGCCGTGGATAAGCTGGTGCCCATCGTCATGCCTTATGTAACTCTGGTGCAGGGCGAGGTGCATCACGTAGCGCGCTATCCGCACTATCCAAAGCTGGCCCTATTGTTGGAGCCGGAGGTTGTTACCGACGCCGAGGATATTGAAATTATCACTGACCTGTTCCGGCGCGCCGCGCTGAACCTGCAGAGCGAGCTGGCTTTTACCCATTTGACCACCCAGCCGGTGGAGGAGGCCGTCCATGCAGTTAACCGTCTTTAACGGCTCGCCGCGCGGCCTGAAGAGTAACACGCGCATCCTGCTGTCGCATTTCCAGCGCGGGTTTGAAGAAACGCCCGGCAACAGCATGGTCATTCACGACCTGGTGCGGGTGAACGATCAAGAAGCGTTTCGCCAGGCGTATGCTCAAGCGGAGACGGTTTTTCTGGCCTTCCCGCTGTACGTGGACGCCATGCCGGGGATTGTTAAGACCTTCATCGAGGAAACCTTGCAGCCCTTTGCGGCGCGGGAATCCAACCCGCCCATGCTTTTCCTGGTGCAGTCGGGCTTTCCGGAAGGCATTCATTCCACCTTTGTGGCCCGCTATCTGAAAAAGCTGGCGGCGCGGATGAATGCGCCCTGCCTGGGCGTGGTGATTAAAGGTGGGGTGGAGGGCATCCAATCTCAGCCGGAAAAGGCCATTGCCAAACTGCTGGATTCGTTCTACCAGCTTGGGCTTGGTTTTGGGCAAACCGGCAAACTGGACGAGGCTTTGGTGGGCCAATTGGCCCAGCCCATCCGCTTTCCGAAGGCTGTGCAAACCGGGCTACTCATCTTGTCCAAGTTTGGCCTGGTGGATTCTGGGTGGAATATCCAACTCAAGAGAAACGGGGCCTTTGAACGCAGGTTTGCGCAACCGGACTGTGAAAACGAGGCTCAGTGACCTACCGTTTTGCCCTAGAGAATCAGGATTTCTCCGATTACGCCTCTGGACGGGTGATTTACAACTTGCCCGGCGCGCCGGCTTTCCCTTTGCGGCTGGCTAGCGAGGTTTTTCAACGCGCGGAGGCTTTGCTGGGGAAAGACCGCCCGCTGGCGCTGTTCGACCCGTGCTGTGGCGCGGCCTATCATCTGTGCGCGTTGGGATTCCTGCACAGCGGCCGGATTCGCTCTATTCTGGCGGCGGACATCGACGGGCAGGCGGTAGTGACGGCGGAACGCAACCTGGGCTTGCTGGGGCCGGATGGCCTGAACCGGCGCGAAGCGGAACTGCGCGAGATGCTGGCCTCCTATGGCAAGGCCTCGCACGCTGAGGCGCTGGAGAGCCTGAAGGCGCTGCGCAAGCGGCTGCCGGAGGGGGGCATTCCGGGAATGGTCTTCCGGGCCGATGCGCTTTCTCCTGAGGTGTTGCAAGCCGGGACGGGGGGGGCGGAGATCGACCTGGTGTTCAGCGATGTGCCTTATGGGCAGTTGAGCGGCTGGCAGGGCGCAGCAGGCGCGGAGCCGCCGCTTTACCGGCTGCTGGAGTCACTGCGCGCGGTGATTCGCCCAGGAACGGTGGTGGCGATTGCGGCGGACAAGGGCCAAAAGGCGGCGCACCCGGCCTACCAGCGGGTAGAGCACTTCAAGGTAGGAAAACGGCAGGTGACCTTGTTAGTTTTGGAATAATGGTAGGCCGGAGCGAGATAGCACCGCAGAGGATACAGAGGGACGCAGCGAAAGAAACCGCGGGTAAGAAACCTGCGCTACGAAGAGGGAAGGGGGGCTGCTGGGTTTTCAGGGGATGGTTGGTTTATAACCAACCCTGAATCCAGTAGGCCAGCATGCCGTAGTATTCGTGCAGGCAGTTGGTGGTCAGGCTGAGGCTGCTGGCACTGGGCAGCAGGCGCGTGAGAAATGCGCCAAAGTCGGCGTGCCACAGGCCCGCCCATCCTTCTTCGGAGACTGCAAAATCAACCGGTAGGGGCACCACCTCCAGGCCCTGGGCCTCGAAAAGAGCCACCGAACGCGGCATGTGCATCGCCGAGGTGACCAGCAGGACGCGATTGATGCCCTTTTCGCGCAGCATCTCGGTGCTGTAGAGGGCGTCTTCGCGGGTGTTTTGGGATCTATTTTGCAGCCAGATGGCTTCCTCGGGTACGCCGGCTAGTTGCAACAGGGCCGACATCTCTTCGGCGGGGGTGGAAGGGCGGTCGTCCAGCCAGGTGATGAACCCGCCGCTGGCTAACACAGCCGGGGCTTTGCCGTCACGGTACAACTGCGCGGCGTAGAGCACGCGGTCGCCGGCGCTGTTGATCTCCACCATCGGGCGGGGAGCTTCGGCAGGAATGGTGCCGCCACCCAGCACCACAATCACCTCGGCAGTGGGGATTTCTGCCGGGGGCAGGTAGCGCCACTCGAGGGAGCGGGCCAGGCTCTGCGACACCCAACGGTTGCCCGCCAGGTAAAGGATGAGCACGGCGGCAGCCAGCAGACGCGTGCGCGCTTTGGGCCGCTTGCGCAGCAGCAGCGCACCCAGAGCCAGCAGAAAGCTTAGCCCCAACGGCTGGATGAATTGCGGGATGATTTTGGAGAGGAAAACAAACATTGAACGCTCCAGAATAGAATGGAAAGATTATACCCCTGAAATTTTTGCCCTTTACATGGCTGGACAATGTATAATAGCGAGGTCTTCCCCTAAGCACTGGATGCCGCGAAGACACCCTGAGAATTCTTATGCAAACCACTGTTCTTTCTGTTGCCGACCCCGCTGCCATTCCACAGGCCCTGGCTGTTTTACAGCAGGGCGGGTTGGTGGCCTTTCCAACCGACACCGTTTACGGATTAGCCGCCGCCACTTATTCGCGCGCGGCGGTGGAGCGCTTGTTTGAGGCCAAAACTCGCGAGGCCGCCAAGGCCATCGCCGTGCTGGTCGGGCAGATTGAGCATCTGCGCCAGTTGACCCCCGGCATGCCCGAAGCCGCCCGCATTCTGGCGGAGCGCTTTTGGCCTGGCGCGCTGACCCTGGTGGTGCCGAAATCGCCCAAGCTGCCCGAAAATTTGTCGCCCTATCCGACCATTGGCGTGCGCATGCCTGATCACGCTTTTGCCCTGGCACTGTTGCGCCACGTTGGCCCGCTGGCGACCACCTCGGCCAACCTCTCGGGGCAGGCCAACCCGTTGACGGCGCAGGATGTGATCGACCAACTGGGCGGGCGCATCGACCTGATCCTGGACGGCGGCCTTTGCCCAGGCGGGAAGCCATCTACGGTGGTGGACTGCACTCAGGACCCGCCCGTTGTGTTGCGCGAGGGGGGCATCTCTCAGGTGGAAATTCTCGCCGCTCTGCGCCCGGCCGGGCCAGCGACTGCGGCTTGATGGACAGCTCGCCCCTGGTTGAACTGCGCGGGGTCAGCGTGCGGCGCGGCTCTGAGATGCTGCTGGATGGCATCGACTGGATTATTCAGCCGGGCAGCCAGTGGGTGGTAACCGGCCCCAACGGCTCGGGCAAGACTCTGCTGATGCAGGTTCTGCTGGGCAAGGTCCCGGCGGCTCGGCCCGGTGAGGTGCACTTTGGCGATGCGCAGCTCTCGGCGCAGGTGGCGCATGTATCGTTTGAGCAGGCCCAGCGGATTCTGGCCCGCGAGCAGGAACTGGACCTGGCGCGCAGCTTCAGCGGTAGTGACGACGAGGGCACTACGGTGGGTCAATATCTGGGTGCCACGGATAGCGGCCTGCCCGACTGGTTTGGGCTGCACGTGCTGCTCAATTCGCCGCTGTCTGCGCTTTCCAATGGCGAGATGCGCAAGGTGCTGTTGGCCCGGGCGCTAGCCTCCCATCCGCGTTTTCTGATCCTGGATGAGCCCTTCGACGGGCTGGACAGCGCGGCGCGGGCCACGCTGGCGGAGTTGATCCGGCAGGCGGCGGAGGCGGGAACGCAAATTGTTCTGGTGACCCATCACACCGATGAGATTGCCGCGCCGTTCACGCACCTGCTGCGCCTGGAGGCGGGGCGGGTGGCTTTTTGCGGAGAGCGTTCGGATGATGTCATGCGGCAGGGCGATGAATTGACCGCTGATCCGCTCCCGACGCGGACGGCGCTGCCGGGGAAAGATTCGCCGCCGGTGGTGCACACGGGGTGCGCATTGCGTATGGCGAGCGAGAAATCATCGCCGGGTTGGATTGGGTTGTGCGGCGCGGGGAGCATTGGGCCATTGTTGGACCCAACGGGGCCGGAAAAACCACCCTGCTGCGCTTGATTTCCGCGGACCATTTGCAAGCCTACGCCAACGACATCACCCTGTTTGGGCGCAAGCGCGGCAGCGGGGAGAGCATCTGGGAAATCAAACAGCGCATGGGGGTGCTGTCGCCGGAGTTGCAGTTTCACTACCGCGAAGGACTGACCGTGGGCCAGGTGGTGCTGTCGGGGTTCTTCGACTCGGTGGGGCTGTATCGTCAGGCGACCGCGGCGCAGCAGGACCAGACCGCCGCCTGGTTGGATTTGCTCGCCCTGGACGGAGATGTGGAATACGGCAGCCTGTCGTATGGGCAAAAACGGGTGGTGCTGCTGGCGCGGGCGCTGGTGAAAAGCCCCGAACTGCTTCTGCTAGATGAGCCCTGCCAGGGTCTGGACCCGGCCAACAGCCGCCGGTTAATTGAGCTGGTTTCGCGGGCAGCCGAAGAGCGCGGCACGCAAATTCTGTATGTGACGCACCGCCGCGAGGAACTGCCGCGCTGCATCACCCACCTGCTGGAGTTCCTGCGCAACGAAAGCGGCTACTCGGTGACTCAATCGGCACTAGCCGCTTGAGGGGATGACTGACTTGTTCCGGTATGTTTGCAATAGGCCGGGCAAACCTACGGCAACGATGGCCCAGAACCAGGTGGCAATGGTGCGCAGCGACTCGAACCAGCGCTCATCCTCGGTGGTGTGTGTTGCTGAGAAGATGGGCCAATCTTGCAGCGGGACGAGGTAATACTTCCCCACGCTCATGATCGCCATGCACACGGTGACCCCTGCCAGCAAGGCTAAAACGCGCCGCCCTGGGTGCGGGATGCGCAGATACGCCCAGGCCCCGGCGGTCAGCGCAGCCAGGCAGCCGATGACGTACCAGCCTTCGTGCTGGTATTCGTCAAAATCAATGAAAAAGATGATCAGCAGTGCACCGTAAAAGAGAAAAGAGATGTTCGTCCAGTCCCTTTGGATGCGCTCTCCGGCCTTTCGCCCGCGATCGGTTCCGCGGAGGATGACCACAAAGGCCAGGACGGCGATGGCAATGGAGAACCAGAAAATGAAGTGATTGAACCCATTCAAGAGAATGCCGGTGAAGAGGTTCTGTTGGGGGAGTACAAAATCCATCCATCTTTTAATCGCCATACCGAAAAAAAGGCCGACGATGGACGCGAAGCCGTAGATACCGATTCCGCCGAGGATGGTACCCACATACACCAGGGACCAGCGCGGCAGCCCGGACTTGATCCCAAAGTAGATGGATACGCCGAGCAGTCCGATCACCAAGATGGGCAGCGCGTATGAAAGTAAGCGCATCAGAGGTGAATACGGTGCGGGAATATAGCTGATGGCAGGGGGGATGATAAAGAAGACCGCGATCGCCAGCAGCGTCCACCAGGGTGCGGGCTTCTCGGCAGTGAGCGGGGCGTTAGAAAGGGTCATGGCAAACCTCCCGACTTTCGTCTTGCGGGAACTTGCAGGTCTCCCTTTGAGCTTAGCAAGCCTGCAAACAGTTGTCAAGAGGGATGAAATCCGATGATTCTTATCTAATTCTTAATCTCGTTTCAGATTTTTCTTAATCTGGAAGGATATAGTATGTTTACATTCTCCTCTCAATTCTCCCGTGCGGATGTGTGTGGCAGCACACCGGCGCGGGAGAATGCATTTAAGGCCGAGAAAGCAAAACCCTAAGGGTCTCCGAAGACCCTTAGGGTTTATGGGTGTAACTTATTTGCGCCGCAGGACCAGGAGGAACAACCCCAATGGCAGGACAGCCGAGCCGCACACTGCCGGGGCGGGGGTTGAGTCTGGGGCGCGTGTGGGCTGGGGCGTCACTTCCGGCGCGTCCGGTTCCGGCGTAGCCGTGGGAGCATCCAGAGTCATTCCGGGCTGGGACGCGCCCTCGCCTTCGATGGAATAGGCCTGCCCGCCCGCCACCACGATCACTCGCTGGCCCAAGGCCAGGGCGGCAGCCAGGTCGGGGCGGTCAGTGAGCAGTTGGAAGTACTCTGGCGAGAGGAAGCCGATCTTGAGCGGGGCCATCGACTCGGACTCGAAGGCTGTGTCGGTCCATATGCCATCTTGTAGGATAAAGGTGCGCGGTCCCACGGCGCGGATAACGCGCTCGCCGGTGTCCATGTTCATGGGCGCGGACTCGGCGGCCTGAAGCTGGCCCTCCTGAGCGGAGCGCTCCACGGCGCCCTGGCCGGAAGAAGGCGCGGGTGCCTGGGCATCCTGGTAGGCTTCTTCGGCCATCTTCTCCTGAGCAGAGGCGCTTAAGGGGAGATCTTCGGTGACCAGGTAGGAAGTGTACTCGGTGATGATGCCGTAGCGCACACTCAGGCGCACAATTTGGGCGATGGTCTCGGGGCCGGGGCCTTGCAAGCGCACCTGGTTGAGTAAATAGCCGATCTTTCGGGCTGCCCACAGGCGCGGCAACGCTTCCAACCCGCCCGATTCGGCGAAAGCCTGGTCGCGGAAAGTGAGGGTTTGGGCTTCGCCGTTCACTTCGCCGCGTAGGGTGATGGTGGCGCTGCCGGAGTCGCGATAGCGCCCGACCACCAGCACCTGCTGCCCGGCGAACAGGTCGGGGAGAGGGTTGGGGTAGACATCGTAGGTGGAGATTTCGCCAAAATCGATGGACAGGTTGGTGAGCACCGGCGTGCTGATGCGCTCGTAGAATGCCGACAGGGCTTCATCCAGGGCTTCTTCAGGGCGGACGTAGCTGGACAGGCCGTGGTTCTCGCTGCTGAGCGTGTCCAGGAGGTAGGTGTCCACGTCGTAGCCGACACCGAAGGGAAACACACGCAGGTTCTCGCGGGCGCTGGCGGCGAAGTTGGCCAAAATGCGCTGGCTGTCCACTTCGCCAACCGTGGGCAGGCCGTCGGTGAGGAAGATCAGGTAGGTGGGGCGCTCGGGGTCGGCCACCGCGGCTGATTCGAGCAGGGCGCGGTTGATGTCGGTGCTGCCTGAAGCGCTGAGCTGATCGACCCAGCGCAAGGCTTCGGGGGCTTCCTTGGCGGAGCGCAGCCCCGAAGCATACGACTCGACGCCGGAGCTAAAGGTGAGCAGGTGGAAGCGATCTTCAGGGTCGAGGTGGTTGAGAATGAAGCGCAGGGCTTCCTGGGCCTGGCGAAATTTCTCGCCCTCCATGCTGCCAGACCGGTCCAGCACCAGGAGGACATCCTTTGCGATTCTGCGGTCTGGGGCTTCGGGGCGGGGCGCCAGGAGCATGAGGAAGAAGCCGTCCTGCTCTTCAGGGTCGGTAGGGTCGCGGAAGGTCATCAGGTGCAGGGCTTCAGTCTCGCCCAGGGAGTAGTATAGGTCGAAGTCGCTGTCGGGCAGAACGTTCTTGTCCTCCCAAGAGGCGGTGAAATCGGTTTGCCCATCGCGGGTCACGTCAATCGGGTGGCTGGGTGAGTAAACGGCCCGTACGGGGGTCTTTCCGGAGGAGTTGACGGTGACTGAAACCGATTCGAGGGGCTGGAGAGAGAATTTCTCGGTGTTGAGCGGGTAGCTGTAGTGCACCAGGCCGTTCTCCGCAGTCAGCACCTGGCTGTACTGCAACTCGATGCGCCGCTCGCCTTGGGGCGGGATGGGGAAGACGCTGGCTTGAACCGCGCCGCGCCCCACATATTCCAGCAGGGCTGGGTCTTGCAGGGAGTAGACGATCTCTTCATAGATTTTGCGAGCTTCGGCGGCTTCGAGGACCTTGCCCTGCACCGGCTCGCCATCGATCCACAGCAGGAAGTTGTCGACCACGGCCCCTTCGGGGAGCGGGAAGATGTAGGTGCCTTCGACGGCGTAGTCGTTGGGGTTATAGAAAACTTGATCCACGCGGGTGGTGGCGACCTGGTCAACGATATCGACGGTGACGTGGTGGTAGCGGATGACCAATTGGGTCATGGGGCGCGGGGGGATGGGCGGGCAGGGCGCCACGAAGCAGGGCGGTGGCGGGCAGCCCTCCAGCGGGCAGGGCGGGGGGATGATGATGCCGTCGGCGTGGACGGTTTTGAGGGGCAGGGCCAGGAATAGGATGACAAAGGCGAGGGCAAGCAATCTGCGGGCGTTCATTTTCTCCTCCGGGGAGCCGCCCGCGTGGATTGGGAGCAGGGCGGTTCACAGCTATAACGCCCGCGGGAGAGCGAAAGTTCCTTGCGGAGAAGCACGGAGTTTCATCCGCGAATGGACGCGAATAATCGCGAATGGGAAAGGAGATATTTCTCCACGAATTACACGAATTTACACAAATGGTTTTGTAGGGGCGCAGCGGTGGGAAAAAACATAAGAGTCAACCGGGATCGCGCTGCGCCCGTGAGGAAGTGAGAGGTACAGCAGAGGAACCGCAGAGACGCAAAGAGCGCAGAGCGAAGAAAGATTTGTAACGCGGGTATTGCTGTCACCCAGGTTGTGGAAGATGGACGAGGGCGTTATGTGTAGGGGCAGTTCATGAACTGCCCCCTACACATCGTTATCCCAACACGCTTTGCTGCACCTGCCAGGCGCGGGCGTACCAACCGCCCTGAGCCAGTAATTGGGCGTGCGTGCCCCGCGCGGTGATTTGTCCCTCCTCCATAACCCATACCTCGTCCATGCGCTCCAGCCCGGCCAGCCAGTGGGTGATGTACAGCAGGCTGCGCCCTGGCAAAGTCTCTAGCAGTGCATCCAGCAGCAGGCGCCCGGTGTGCGCGTCCAGGTTGGCGGCAGGCTCGTCGAGAATGAGCAGCGGGACGTTGCGCAGTAGGGCGCGAGCGGCGGCTACGCGCTGACGCTCGCCACCCGAGAGACGCGCCCCACCCTCCTCCAGCCAGGTGTCCAGCCCCTGGGGCAGTTGAGAGGCCATGCTTTCCAGTTGGGCGTCGCGCAGCGCTGCCCACAGGGCCGATTCTTCCGCTCGGGGTTGTGCCAGGAGCAGATTGACGCGCAGGGTGTTGTTGAACAGGTACGTGTGCTGATCGACCAGGGCGATTTTGGCGCGCACGTCGTTGTTCGCATAGGCGCGAATGTCTTGCCCATCTAGCAATAAGCTGCCGGGGGGACAATCCCAGAAGCGCAGCAGCAGGCGGGCCAGCGTGGATTTGCCTGCGCCTGAGGGGCCGACCAGCGCTACCCGCTTGGCCGGCGGCAGGTCGAAGGTCACATTGCGCAGGGCAGCGGGTTGCTCGGGGGCGTAGTGGAAGGTGAGGTCGCGGGCTTGCAGGGCCATGCTCGTGGGGGCGGGTAGGGGCTGGACCGGATCGGTGACGGCCGGTTTAGCCTGGACCAGTTCGAACAGGCGGCGGGCGGCTTGCAGGCAGCTTTCCAGGTTTTGGGCAGCCAGGCTGAGGGGCGTGACGGCTTCAAACGAGGCCAGCGCCAGCAGCGAGAGCACTGCCAGGTCCACGCCGCTGATGGCTCCCACTGTGACCAGAGGGATGGCTGCCAACAACAGCACCCACAAGGTCAGGTTGGTAAGCAGCAGCCCCGCGGCGTTGCCCAGGGCGCCGCTCCAGGCCAGGCGCAGGTGGGTCTGGCTGTGCTCCCGGCTGAGGGCAGAGAGGCGGGCGGCCTGCCGGTCTGCGGCGTTGAAGGCCAGCAGATCAGGCAGGCCCTGGATGCCGTCCACCAGGGCGGCACTCAAGGCCGAGCGGGCGCGGCTTTCGGTTTTTCCGGCGGCCCGGCTGAGTGTGTGGGTGAGGAGGGGCAGGCCGATACCTGCCAGGAGCAAGCCGCCCGCCAGCAGTTCCCCCAGTGCGGGATGGTAGCGCCCGGTGAACCAGCCCATTCCGGCGGTGACGATGGCGGCGGCAATGGGCGGGGCTACGGCGCGAACGTAGAAATTTTCCAGGATGTCGATGTCGCCGGTAATGCGGTTGAGCAGGTCGCCGCCGCGCTGCTGCTCGAGGCGGGCGGGGGCCAGCGGCTCGAGAGCACGGTAGAACCACACCCGCAGTCGGGCCAGCAGGCGAAAGTTGACCGAGTGCGAGACCAGGCGTTCGAGATAGCGAAAGACGCCCCGACCGATGCCAAAGGCGCGCACCCCCACGATGGCCACCTGCAGGGCGGCGATGGAAGGGTGTAGGGCTGCCGAGGCGATCAGGTAGGCCGAGGCGCCCAATAAGCCGATTCCGCTGAGCAGGGTTGCGACGGATAGGAGGATGGAAAGGACCGTTGAACCGGCAAAGGGGCCCAAGAAGCCCAGCAGCCGCCCCAGGATGGATAGATTGCTGATTCTGTTTTGGGATTGAGATGGGGTGAAGGTGTTGGAAGGCCCGCTGATGCGCTCTTGCGGCGGGGCGTCCGACACCATGCGTATCTTGCCGTATTCTTCTGCGCTTCCGCCAAAAGCCTGCGCCAATCGGGCAAATGCCCCTTCGGCTTTCAACAATTCCTCGGGGCGGCCCTGTTCGTTGATTTGTCCATCTTCCAGCAGCACGACCCAATCGGCCTGACGGACGGTGGTGATGCGGTGGGCGATGATCAAGACAGTGCGCGTCTGGCATAGTTCGCGTAGAGTGGCTTCCAGGCGGGCTTCTTCGGGCAGGTCCAGGTGGGCAGTGGGCTCGTCCAGCACCAGCAGGGGGGCGTTGCGCAAAAAGGCCCGCGCCAGAGCCAGTCGCTGGGCCTGGCCTCCGCTGAGGCGCGCGCCACCTTCGCCGACGGGTGTGTCCAGCCCTTCGGGCAGAGAGGCGGCCCATTCATCCAGGCGGGCCAGGCGCAGGGCCTGCCACAATTGTTCGGGGGTGGCCTGAGGCTCGGCAATACGCAGGTTGGCAGCCAGGCTGTCGTGGAATAGGTGGGGGTGCTGGGGCACCCAGGCCATGCCGGCACGCCAGGCCGCTTCGCCAAGCTCGTCCAGACTGTGCCCGTTGATGCGGAGGGAGCCGGTTTGCGGGCGCAGGAATCCCAGCAGCAGCCAGGCCAGGGTGGTTTTACCCGCTCCGCTGGGACCCACCAGGGCAGTCAGGGTGCCGGGGTGCAGCTCGAGGTTGAATTGCCGAACGGCTTCTTGGTCCACGCCGGGGTAGGCGAAGGAGACATTATCAAAGATCACCTGGGCATTGTCCGCGAGGAGTGGCACGGTTTGGTCTGCAGAAGTGGGGGCAGATGGAGAGTCTTGATCGCCCAACACTTCCCAGATCTTTTTGGCGGCGGTCATGCCGTTCATGGCGGCGTGGAAGCGCAGGCCCAGGGTGCGCAGGGGCAGGTAGAAATCGGGGGCGATGACCAAAAGGAAGAAGGCCTCCTCGAAGCCCATCTGCCCGTAGAGCAGGCGCAGCCCTACCTGCACGGCGATCATCGCGGTGCTGATGGTGCCTAGCAGTTCCAGGGTCAGGGCGGAAAGGAAGGTGATCCGCAAAACGCCGAGGGTGGTATCGCGATAGCGCTCGCTGACCGTGGCAATCCGCCCGGCCTGTTCGGCGCTTCGCCCCAGGGCTTTGAGTGTGCGCAGCCCCTGGAGGGTGTCCAGAAAGTAGGCGCTCATGCGGTTGAGCGTGGTCCATTGGCGCTGAGTAAGGCGCTCGGCGGTGCGGCCGATGAGGGCCATGAAGAAGGGGATGAGCGGGCCGGTGACGAGCAAAATGACGCCGGAGAGCGGGTCGAGGGGAAATACAAGCAATAAGATACCCAGGGGGATCAATCCGGCCAGGGCTACTTGCGGAAGGTATTGAGCGAAGTAGGCATCCAGGGCCTCCACGCCTTGCAGCGCGGTAGCCGAAAGCTCGCCGGTGGATTTTCCGCGCAGGGCTACCGGACCCAGCTCGACCAGTCGGGAGAATAAACGCTCCCGCAGGGTGGCTTTCACCTGGGCGGCCGCAGCGCTGGCGGCTGCTTCGCCGACCAAGGAGCAGGCGGCACGGGCCAGGATCAGTGCCAGCAGGCCGCTCAATAAAGGCTGTACCTGAGTCAGGCCAAGTCCTCCCAGAAACACGGCAGCGATGATGCGGCTGAGGGCGCGGGCCGAGAAGACCGCCAGCAGCGCCGCGGATAACCCGCCAAAAATTGCCAGGATGAGTTTGAGGGCAGCTGGGCGAGCAAGGCGGAGCAGGCGCGGATCGAGATACATATTTTGTAATTATACAAGACGGTTGGGCCTTTTCTACCTTCGGCTGAGTATAATGAAAGCATGGTCAATTCTGTGCTTCCCAAAATTCCCTGGTTCACGAGGCGCTCGCTGCTCTCGCGCTCGCAGCAGATTATTGCCACGCTCATTCGCCACGGGCTGGGCTGGCTGATGACCAGGGCCGAAGGCGACACAGGCAGCCCCAGCGCGGCGCGCAAACTGCTGCGGCAGGTCAAGCATACGCAGGCCGGTGAGCTGGTGGCGGCGCTGATCGAGTTGGGGCCAACTTTCATCAAGTTTGGGCAGGCGTTGGGGGCGCGCGCCGACTTGCTGCCTGAGTCTTACATCGAAGCGCTCAGCAAGTTGCAGGATGAGATTCCCCCGCTGCCCTTCGAGGGCTTTGAGAAGACGTTGGTTGATGAACTTGGCAAGCCTGTGCACGAGATTTATGCGGTATTTGACCGCGAGCCGATTGCCTCGGCATCCATTGGTCAAGTGTATGCGGCGGAGTTGTGGACTGGAGAGGCGGTGGTGGTCAAGATCGTGCGGCCTGGCGCCGAGGAGATTTTTGAGCAAGACCTGGAAATTCTTGCCGACATGGCCGAATGGGTGCATCAGCACACGCCCTTGCATAACCTGCTCAACCTGCCCGCTCTGGTGGAGGAGTTCGCTTATACGGTGCGGGCCGAATTCGACTACCTGCGCGAGGGGCGCAATGCCGACTTGTTCCGGCACAATTTTGCCGATGATTATCACGTCTATATCCCTGAAGTGCATTGGGAGTACACGACCCGGCGGGTGATAACCCTGGAGCGAGTGGCGGGGGTTAAGATTAACGATTTGGCCGGGCTGGATGCGGCTGGGATTGACCGGCAACAGGTGGCCGAAAATCTGATGCACTTCGCCATGCGCCAGATTTTTGAGTTTGGCCTGTTCCACGCCGACCCTCATGCGGGCAACTTCTTTGTCCAACCGGATGCCACCCTGGCGGTGATCGACTTCGGCATGGTGGGGCGCTTGAGCCATCAAACCAAGCGCACCTTCCTGGGAATTGCCATTGCCCTGGATCGCGGAGACGCCAATATTTTGGTGGACGAACTGCTCAACGCCGGGCTGCTGACCCGCGCCCTGGACCGCCGCGCGTTGATTCGAGACTTTGAGCGTCTTTTCGACCGCTTGTCGGGAGCTTCATTGAAGGAGATCAGCGCGGCGCAGTTCATGGGCGACGTCATGTCCATTGCTTTGCGCAACGGTCTGCAACTGCCCGGCGAACTGGTGACGCTGCTGCGCGGGATAGCCATCAGCGAAGGTACCGGGACACTGTTGTATCCGGATTTTGAGCTGATCAAATTCGCCACACCCTACCTGACGCGCTTCTGGAAAGAGGAGCGCTCACCGGCAAGAATGATGCCGCAGGTAGCTCAATCAGCGATGGATGGGATCGAGCTATCACTGGATTTGCCCCGGCGGATCAACCGCCTGCTCAACCAGATCGAGCGCGGGCAGTTCGAGGTGAATATCAACCAGAAGATTCTGGATGAGATGACCGGCAAGATGCAGAAAATGACTAACCGTATGGCGCTGGGGATGATTGTCTCAGCGGTGATTATCGCCCTGGCGTTAGTAATGGCGGTTTACAAGTTCGATGTGTGGCAGAACCTGGGCGAGTACGTCTTTGGGTTTGCCTTCATCTCTTCGCTGGTGTTGGGTGCCTGGTTGATTTGGTCCATCCTCCGCTCGGGAAGAACGTGAGAGCAGATTAAACCAGGATCCGTCTAAGTAGCAAAGTGCTGTAGTTTCCCAGGTGGATGCCGCTGGCGAAGCAAAGGGCAAGCAAACCCAAGGCAGAGATCAGGAACGATGGAAGTAGGTTGCAAAACGCAGAAAGGGCCAGAGTGGCTCCCCATATCAAGGTGACTGTAACGGAATAAGTTCCGATGACTTTGCCGCCGCGGCGGTAGATTTTTGTGAACATGCCAAAGATTACGCCCGGAAGGATTCCCACCAGGAAAGCCAGCACGGCCAACCAAGGGCGAAGCTGCTGCCCCCCAGCCAGCACATAGAATAGCAGGCCGAGAGGTGCGGTTGTTACAGCAAGTAGAAGCCGTCCAACACCCAAGGGACGCGGCTTGCTCGCCATCCATGCGCCGAGGATGGTCATTGCGAGGGTAAACACGATGCCTGCCAGCGCGATTAAAAGCCATAGGGTGTCCATCGTTTAATCCTTTTCTACCCGGAAGATAATCCGGCAATCTCCGATTTGAATGATTTCGCCGGGTTTTAGGGGATGTGGTATTTCGAGCCGTTTTCCGTTGAGAAAAGTTCCATTGGAGCTGTTCAGGTCCCTGATCACCCATCCTTGTGGGGTGGGTTCCAAAGCCGCGTGTATACGGGATACCAGGTGGTGAGCCAGTTGAATGTCTGCTTCGGCTCCTCTACCAATCAAAACGCGAGAACTGCCCAGAACCTTTTTCTTAGCTGTATGATCCGGAAGCTCGATTTCCAGGTAGCACGGGTTGGTGTCCACCAGCAGGGTATCAACGTTTTGGCGTGCCAATTCCTGCTCGGGACGGTTCAGCTTCCAGCCCAACTTCCCATTGGCCAGAACAAAATGCCCCATGCCGGGTTTTAGGCCGCTTGGCTCCCAGGTCTGGTGCAGCTGGTCAAAGTAATACCACATTTGATGGACCGGATGAAGCAATAGCTGGTGGTTCCCCAGTGAAATCTGCCAGGTTTCGAGGGGGCCAAACCGGTCGCGGACGATGGCCGAGCCAGATACGCCTGCCGACCAGATGCTTTGCAGTCGTTTTTCTAGCAAACGTTGCTTTTGGGAGAATTCTTCCATCCCAATCTCCTGATTTTCAAGCGTATTCTTTATCACTTCACCTTAAATCCAAGCGCTTCTTTACCAGCGTCCCAAAAAGCGCTTGCTGGATCTTTTGGGGCTTCGGTGATTTTGCTTTCCCACATCATGCCGTATTTTTCCCAGTTGCGGATGAGCATGTTGGTTTCAACCGGCGATATTTTTGCGCGGCTCTGGCGCCATTGCTCCAATGCGCTACGCGTCACCCTCATGGCCTCTTGTTGCTGGTCGGGAGGCAGGAAAGATGCTTGGTAGGGATGTAAGGCGCCGGCTTGCTGTAGATAATCCTGCAGGAGGGCCTGCTTTGCGTTGATGTTACTCACTTCGGCCTCATCGGATGGTGAGCCAATTGCCGCCCGCCATTTCATAGTCCATACATTTTCAGGGACTATCTTTATTTGCAGCGGCTCGTTGGCGTTTTTCCCCTCGCGTTCGGTGATTCCTTCCCAAAAATCAAGAATGTAACTTTCACCGTTGGGGAGGATTACGCGGGTGGCTGCATGGTTGTTTACGTAGAGGCCGTCAACATACTCCAGGTGGGATTGCGGATGCCGGCTGGATCGTTCGTAGACAAAAATTTGATCAATGATCGCCTCTCTGCCAAAGTTTTCTAGGACGAACGGCTCTATCCAGCCCTGACCTAAGTGAGCCATCTCACCGCATTGCCCGCCGGTATGCTTGAACAGAGGATCTCTCACAAAGCTGACGGGCCAATTCCAGGCTTTGGACAGAAAATCCTTATTGATAACATAATGGCCTTCTTTTACTTTTTGGTCGAGAAGGCGATGAAATTCGGTTTGCAACTGGCTCATTTTTTCATGGGTGACTTCTGATTTGGGCGTCTGCCCGGTTTGAACTGCAGCTTCTTTAAGTTTCCGAATGGTCTCATCCCCTGGCTTCAGAAACTGCTTCAGGTCTTGAGATTTGGCCCGTTTCTTTTCTGAGTCACTCATCAATCTATCGTAATGTATGATCAAATTCTTAACCACTTTGTCAATAAGTGGTTCAAGCGATTCTTTTTCATAAGTTAAGGTATACATGATAAAGAGAAGCACGTTCCCGCCAGCTACCATCGCTCCGGCAGCGGACCGTGCCCGCGAGGGTAATTCGGCGTTATTAGGGATGAGTGATTCTTCGAGGATGCGGGTCATTTCCTCGATGGAGGGGCCTTCTTCATTTTCTGTTTCTCCTATCCCGGTTGATGCACTTTCTGGAGCAGAATCGGGGGCTTGCGCGTTGTTTGGTACTTCGGCGGGAGCAGCCGGTTCTTCGGCCCCGGGAGGCGCATTTTCGGGAGCCGCCTCGGGGACTCCCTCATTATTTTGCGGGTCGGCAGGTACAGCGGGTTGGTCCGTGGTTTCGTCTTGGGGGCATGTGCCTTCTGGAGCAATGCAGGAAACCAGGATAGAATTGGGGCAAAACGGTCCGCACAGAGTGGAATCAAAGCCTGAGTAATCGATACCCTCGTAACAGGCTTTGAATCCATCTTCGCATATGCATTGCCCGGTGTAGGAGTTTTTAGCGCCTGCAATGGAGGCGCAGTTTTCTTGAACGCATCCAACCCCGCTGTTGGGTATCCAGATGAAGCCAGGCGGGCATTGTGTGCCTTGAGCGGAACTTTCTGCGGCTGTAATCAATATAATAGCTAACGCGCCGCCAAATATCAAAACGACCATCCACCCCAAACAGCGTTTTGCTTTCATCATACACCTTCATTTCCAAACCGAAATTGCCCCCGTATGCCAATTTGGTCCAGGTATGTATTCGGCGATGCAAAATCATTATAGCATTTTTGCGCGTTAGAACTTCAGCAGATGCAGTACGTCCTGAAGACAGGTGGTGAAGATCTCGTCCATGATCTCAGGGGCCACCTGGTAAGGGCCGCCGAAGACGCCGTCGCCGAACACGGCGCGGGTCTCTTCGGCGTTGAGTTGACCCTTATAGCTGGGCGGGTTCTTTTCGCCTGCGGGCAGCTCGGTGACGCGGGTGAAGGGGAATGCTTCCAGCCAGGAGGCATGATAGCGTTTGAGATTGTGGTGCAAGGTCACTTCTTCCACGCTGTGCGATTCCCACCAGGCGTACCAGGCGACTTTGAGACCGGGCAGGTCGTTGGCCAATTCCACCAGGCGGATGTGGGCGGGGTCGTTGCCGCTGTGCCCGTTGAGCACCAGGATGCGGCGGAAGCCGTGGCGATAAGCTGAGCGGACGATGTCTTCGACCGTATCGAGGAAGGTGGACAGGCGGATTGGCAGGCTGCCAGGGTAGGTGGCGAAGTAAGGCGAGACGCCGTAGTTGACCGGCGGGGCGATGAGCACACCGGTGCTCTTGCTGGCCGCATCCGCCAGCACCTGGGGAATGCGCACGTCAGTAGCCAGGCTCAAGTAGCCATGCTGTTCGATCGTGCCTAAGATCAAAATCAAGCGGTCGTCCTGCTTGAGGTATTCTTCAACGTCCATCCAGTTGAGGTCTTCGAGGCGCATAACGCATCCTTTCGCGGGGGTGAGGTTTTGCTCGATTATAACTCGGGATAGTGTCTTGAATCTGCTTTGCTCGTTTGCTATAGTGAAAGTAAGTTTCCCTTTCGATTAAGTCTTTACGACGGGAGGCGCCAGTATGAGCAGGACCAGGGAGAACGTAACGGAAGAAGAGCGCCGGCGGCTGCAGCGCAGGGCAGAGGAAAACCGCCGCCGTGAGCGGGCACAAAGCGCAACCCGCCCGGCACAGGAATCTCCGGGTACGGCAATTGGACATCTGGAGGGCTCCTCGCGGGGCGTGGAGATGGTGGAGGAGATGCAGCGAACATCGGGTAACACGGCTGTTCAGCGCAGCATTGAGAGCGCGCGGGAGGAAGAAGCCCGAAACAACCGCCGGCGCGGTCGGCCCGATCGGTCTTCGGCCCGGGAGAGCGAAAGGCGCGAGACCGCGGAACAGGAAGAACGGCCCAGCGGTGTGAGCATGATGACCAGCAACGTGGTGGAAGAATACAATGTGGAGCATGCGCCTACATACATTCCGGGCACGGTAGAGGCGGAGATGGAGGAGTGGCAGAATGACCCCCAGGTGGGGGCAATGCTGGCTGCGCGGCGGTTGGAGACAGATTACATTGAATGGCTAGGAGACGCGGAGACTTGTCGGGCGGAGTGCGAGATTCCGGCGACGTGGTACCTGACCACGATCCCAGAGAGCGAGTGGAGACTGAACGATTGGATAGAACGCCGCGCCCAGGGGCAGGCCATCGACCGGATGCGCCTGACACCCATCGCAGCCGAGTATGCCGTCAACCTTGCGAAATTAGCCAAGGATGTGGCTGAAGAGGGGGTGGAAGCGGTATTTAGTTTTATTAAGGATGAGGCCATTGAGCGGCTTAAAGATTTGCTGAAAGAGATGGGGATGCCGGAAGAGATGATTGAGGCGTTGGATGAAGCGGGCCAGCTCGTGGAATTGGTAAAAGATGTCTTGAGCGCCATGAAGGCGGGCAATCCGGCATCTGCTTCGGTGCTGGTGTTAGAGTTTGTGCTGGATTTATTGGCCCCCGAGCAGGAAGAGCTGCCCACCCACCTGGATGATTCGGGCTGGTGGGGCAGCGTTGCGCGCACCATGCCTCAGCGCATCTACTTTTATAACAACGTGGTCTACAACGAGGGCAACCTGCGCGAATTTCTGTCGGCGCAGGGAATCGATGATGAGAACGTGTACCGCGCCATGCGTGACCTGACCGACGACCGCCGCCGTGAGGAAGTGCCTGTGCCGGAGCGCGGATTGCAGGAATTATTGAAAACCGTTGAGCGTTAACCCCTAACGAGCGGGTTTATAATAGCCGAATGTTTGAAAATCACCCTTCATCTCGTTGGTATCGTTGGATTTTGGTCGTCGTTTGTCTGGCACTGACTGTTCCTTTGGTCGGCTACATCTGGACGGGTTCGTATGCCCGCTACCTGCAAGACGATTACTGCTACTCTGTTTTCCTCAAGGGAGATAACTTCTTTGCCTCCCAATGGAATTCTTATGTTAACGTAGGCTCTTACTCGGCGAACCGCTACTCCCTGACCCTGTTGATGGGTATCAGCGAGGAGATTGGGCGCTTCACGGTGGGGCTGATGCCCGGGTTGGCAGTAGTACTGTGGGTGGCAGGGTTCATGGCGCTTTTCCGTCAGGTTGCGCGCCTGACGCGGCTAGATCTGGGTTGGCCGGAGATCTATGCCCTGTCCGCCGCCCTGGTCTACCTGGCACTCTATCAGACGCCTAACCGCACGCAGATCCTTTACTGGCGAGCCGCCATGCTTCCTTACCTGGCCCCGTTGGTTGCCCAAACCTGGCTGGCTGCCTGGATCATGCGGCAAGGACGCCGGGGAAAAACGGGCGTCCTTGCCGTGATCGGGCTGCTACTGTTGGCATTTCTGGCAGCGGGGTTTTCTGAGACGGGGGCGACCTATCAGGCGGGGATGTTGGGCGTTGGTATTTTGGCGGCGCTCATCTTTTGGGGACGAAAGCAGATTGCCGGAAAGGGTTTTCTGATGCCTTTGGGTGCAGCCATACTCGGGACGCTGTTGGGCATTGCGGCGCTGGTCTTTTCGCCGGTCAATGCCGGACGGGTGGGCAGTATTTACCCCGAGGCGCAATCGCTGATGGGGGTGCTGACGATCAGCGCCGACAGCTTGATCCGCTACTTACAGCACTGGGTTTACCGGGTGACCCTGCCGACGTTCTTTACATTCCTGCTGTTCACGGCCTTTGGTTGGGCGATCTTCTTGCGCTATCCGCGCCCAGCCCGGTTGGGTTTTTGGCGGTTGGCGCTGGGCCTGGTTGGGATTCAGGTGCTGCACTTGTTCTTGATGTTTTGCGAGATGGTGCCCAGCGCTTACGCGCAATCTTCGGCGCCCGGCGAGCGAGCATTGCTGGCGGCACGCTTCACTTCCGTCATTACCACCGGAGCGACCGGTTTCCTGGTGGGGACATGGCTGGCGCAGAATTTGCGGCAGCGGTTCGTCCGTTGGGCGGCTGTGCCTGGCCTGACTGTGCTGAGCCTGGCGGGAGCAGCTTTGTTGTTTCTGGCGACACCCACGATGACCCTCGAGCCGGCTTACCCAGATATGCGCGCCTATCTTCTCGGCAGTCCGGCAATGGCTGTCGCGATTGTTGCCGGCGGGGTAATCCTGGGCGGGCTGATGGCGTGGATTGGCGGCAAGACACCTGGACTGGCAGCGCTGGCGCTGCTGATTGCGGCGCTGGCGCATGTGGGTTTCGCCACCGAGACTATCTATGCGCGTATTCCGGAGTTTCGCTTCAGGGCGGAGATGTGGGATATGCGCGATGCGCAAATTTGGGAGATGGCAGCGCAGGGGCAACGGGAGATCGAGGTGCGCGCGCTCGACAGCCTGGATGAAATATCGGAGTTGCAAGGAACCCCTGATCATTGGATCAACAACTGCGCTGAGATCTATTACGGTGTGAACGCGTTGTGGGCGGTAGAGCCGGTGTTGAATCCATAAAAACCTCCCCCATTTTGCTTTGAAAATGGGGGAGGTTGGGTGGGGGTCATCCCTCGATGCTGGCAAAAGTCATGCGATCTTTAAGCAGCAGGTTGTAGAGCTTCTTGCCGAGGTCAAACACGCCTGCCGCCATGCCAACTCCTACGGCGATACGGAATAGCGTGTAAAGCAAGGGCTGCGCTTCTGCAAAGGCCTGAGCCGCGTCGGCGGGCCAACCGGCTTGCAGCAGCGCTTGTTCGGTGAAGCCAAACAGCGGTTCGGCGGTGATGACGGCATAGGCGACTGCCAGGCTGAGCACTTTGATGGCGACATCGATCCAGTGGGTCACGGCTTGCCAGCGGCCCAGGGCAATCAGGGCGATGTTGAGCAGGATTTCCAGCCCCCACACCAGGGTGAACCAGGGTAATAACCGGAAGAAACTGTCGGTGAGGGCCGAAACTAACCCGATGGTCCAACTTCCATCATTGTTGATGAAGCCAGCCCCGACGTACTGGGGAAAGAAGTTGAAGAAGATGATGGCCAGGGCCGAGAAGACGATCTCGGTCACCGCCTCGCCAATTTTTACCCGGTCGCCATCGGGCACGGCCTTCATCTTGCGCGGGTCCCAGGGGGTGGATGTGGATTTGACCTTGGGCGCAAACCACTGGATGAGCCCAAAGATGATCACCACCACGCCTAGAGAGGTGAACAGCGATTGGATCAAGCCGGCGAAGGCCTCGATGAGGCTTTCGCCGAAGCTGTCCAGGCCGGGCGCGGACTTGCCCAGGCTGACGCCCATGCCCAGCAAAGAGAAGAAGATGGTGACGGCCAGCACAATGCGCGCGGTGGTGACAAACGAGGGAAACAACTCGGGGCCGATCAGGTATCGCGCGGGCTGGTAGGACTCGGCGATTTTGTCGGGCGGGCCGAGTTTGGTTAGCACTTCCACCACCTGGTCTTCACTGGGCTCTTGACCACCGGTCTGCTCGTCCAGCATGTCTTCGATCATCGAGCGGATCTCTTTTTCGATATCCTCGCGATTTTTGGCGGGCAAATGACGCCCAACTTCAGCAACATACACATCGATCAGTTTCATTTCATCCTCCAGGCCGTCAGGCGGCCATCGTTTCCAGCATCATGTTGATTTTGCGCCATTCCTCAATCAGGCGGGGGAGCAGGTCTTTGCCTGTCTGGCTGAGGATGTAGTAGCGACGCGGGCGGGCTTCTTCGAGGCGCCAGAGGGATTCGAGCAGGCCCTGGCTTTCCAGCCGCCGCAGCAGCGGGTAGAGGGTGCCCTGGTCCACGTCCAGACCTTTCTCGCTGAGCCGCTTGAGCAGGGTGTAGCCGTAAAGCTCTTCCTGAAGCTGCGTGAGCACTGCCAGGACAATGACCCCGCGTCTAAGTTCTTGCACGATATTATCAAAGTTTTCATTATGTGTCATATATATCACCGTTTATTGCATTATACTGTTTTATATACAGTATGTCAAGAGGGAGCTTTTCATGCAAACAAACAAAAAACCGCGCAACCGCGCGGTTTTTTGTTTGTAGAAAGTAGGACTACCCTACCACATTCACCAATTTGCCTTTGACGTAGATTACCTGACGGGGCTGGCGGCCTTCCAGGAACTTCTGCACGGCAGCGTTCTCCAGGGCTTTGGTTTTGGCATCAGCTTCGCTGATCCCGACGGGGACCACCAGCCGGTCGCGCACCTTGCCGTTCACCTGCAAGACCAGGGTGATCTCTTCTTCAGCGGCGGCGGCTTCATCTACCTTGGGCCAGGCCTGGGTGTGGATGGAGTAGGGCTTGCCCAACAGGCTCCACATTTCCTCGCTGATATGCGGGGCAACGGGGGCCAGAATCTTCAGGTAAATCTCCGCGGCTTCGTTGAAGGCGGAGGTGCCAAAGGCGCCCAACTGCTTGACACGGGCCATTTCGTTCATCATTTCCATCAAGGCAGAAACGACTGTGTTGAACTGGAACTGCTCGAAATCGCGCGTCACCGACTTCAACGTCTGGTGGGTTTTGCGGCGCAGGCTCTTCAAAGTTTCCTCGTCTGCGGTCTTGCCGGGGGCCTGCTCCAGGATGGTTGCCCAGGAGCGGCGCAGCCAACGAGCAGTACCGTCAATGCCGCTGTAGCTCCACGGCGCCCCTTGATCCCAGCGGGAAAAGAACATCAAGTAAGCCCGCACGGTATCCGCGCCGTGTTTCTCGACCAGGCTGTCTGGTGCGACCACGTTGCCGCGGCTCTTGGACATTTTTTCCGAGTCTTCGCCCAACACCATGCCCTGGTTGCGCAGTTGCAGCATGGGTTCGTGACCTTCGGTCACGCCGCAATCGCGCAAGGCCTTATGGAAGAAGCGCGTGTAGATCAGGTGCATGTTGGCGTGTTCAATGCCGCCGGTGTAAGTATCGACGGGCATCCAATAATCGTACTCGGCGGGATCGAAGGGGCCCTGGTCGTACTTGGGGGACAAGTAGCGCAGGTGGTACCAGGAGGAGCACATGAAGGTGTCCATGGTATCGGTTTCGCGCTCGGCGGGGCCGCCGCACTGCGGGCAGGTGGTATGGCGCCAGGTAGGGTGCAGCTTCAGGGGGCTTTCACCGGTGGGCTTCCATTCCACGTCTTCGGGCAGCAGCACGGGCAGTTGATCGTCGGGCACGGGCACCGTGCCGCATTTGGCGCAGTAGACGATGGGGATGGGGGCACCCCAGTAGCGCTGGCGCGAGATCAACCAATCGCGCAGGCGGTAGTTGACGGCTTTCTTGCCTTGACCACGGCTTTCCAGCCATTTGGTCACTTCGGCCTTGGCCCGGTCCCCGGGTGTGCCGGTGAATTCGGCGGAGTGGATCATCGTGCCATATTCTGGGTGGAACAGCACGTCCTGGTAGAAGGGCAGGCTGTTCAACATTTCCATGACGGTGCGGTTGGTGCTGACGGGTGGGTAGATGGCCTTGCATTTGTCCAGGATCGCCTGGTCGGCTTCCACCGAGTCCAACTCTTGGACGCCATCGGAGAAGACGAAAGCCCAGCGCCCGCCGACGATCTCGTTCCAGTTGCCGGGCTGCAAATAGCGCTGCATCAATTCGATGTAGGGCTGCACTTGCTCGCGGCGCAGGGTGACAAACAGGCCCTCGCCCAGGTCGCCGGCTGGATGAGCAACGAACTCGATCCCGGCAGCTTTCAACGCGTTAGCGAAGCCCTCTTTGGTGGAGCCGGGGAAGGCAAAGCTCTTGCTCACGCCGTCGGGGCGGTCGATGACGGGGACGATGGGCAGGCCGAACTTGATGGCAAAGGCAAAGTCACGCTCATCGTGGGCAGGCACCGCCATGATGGCTCCCGTGCCGTAGGTCATCAGCACGTAATCGGCAATCCACACGGGGATGCGCTTGCCGTTGACCGGGTTGATGGCATACCCGCCGGTGAAGACGCCGGTCTTTTCTTTGTCGGCGGTTTCCCGTTGCAAATCGGTTTGGCGAACGGCCTGGGCCACGTAGGCGTCCACTTCGGCTTTCTGGGCGGGCGTGGTCAGCTTTGCCACCAGGGGATGCTCGGGGGCCAGCACCATGAAGGTCGCCCCCCACAACGTGTCGGGGCGGGTGGTGAACACTTCCAACTTATCTCCGTGCTCGGTGGTGAAGTACACTGCCGCGCCTTCGGATTTGCCGATCCAGTTGGTTTGCAGGACGCGCACCCGCTCGGGCCAGTCGATGGTGTCGTAATTGAGCAACTCATCGGCGTATTGGGTGGTGCGGAAGAACCACTGTTCCAGGTTTTTCTTGATGACGGGCGTGCCGCAGCGCTCACAGTGGCGGTCCTCCCCCCAAACCTGTTCGCGGGCCAGGGTGGTGTTGCAGTTGGGGCACCAATCCACCGGCGACATCTTGCGGTAGGCCAGGTTGTGATTGTAAAACTGGTTGAAGAACCACTGCGTCCAGCGATAGTATTCGGGGGCAGCCGAGACGGCCTCGCGGCGCCAGTCGAACATGGCGCCCATGCTGTGCAGTTGCTTGCGCATGCGCTCCACGTTGGCGAAGGTCCACTTCATGGGGTGAATGTTATTCTTGATGGCGGCATTTTCGGCGGGCAGGCCGAAGGCGTCGAAGCCCATCGGGAACAAGACGTTGTAGCCCTTCATGCGCATAAAGCGGGCGCGGGCGTCCGAAGGTGTCATGGCGTACCAGTGGCCGATGTGCAAATCCCCGGAAGGATAGGGGAGCATGGTCAGGGCGTAGTGTTTGGGTTTCTTTGGGTCAATATTGGACTCGTACAGTCCGTCTCGATCCCAACGCTCCTGCCAGCGGGGTTCGATCTCTGCCGGGTTATAAGCCGGAATATTTTTATCAGCCATTGCGCTCCTCCATGATCTGTGCAACAAAAAACCTCCGTCCCACCAGGGACGAAGGCAATTTACCTCCGTGGTACCACCCTGCTTGCCCAGGCAAGCCTGGACCGCTTTGGATCGCGCTAACGGGCGAACCCGGCGTCCGCTACTGAAGTTCACGGGCGCGCCTGCCCTGTTGGTTCAGGGCGTGTCGGGCGAGTTCGGTCTGAAATGCGCTCCACGGGCGCCGTACTGGGCTCACACCTCTCTCTCCCAGTTCGCTGGCGGATGACCTACTACTCCTGACGGGCAATCAATTTTCAATTTGCGACCGGCCTGAAAAACCAATCAGGCGCCGTGGTTCTCACACGGATGAGTTCCCGCGGCGCCTGACCGATTTTCCCTGTCGAGTGGACCCAGGGGGATTCGAACCCCCGGCCTTCTCAATGCCATTGAGACGCGCTCCCAACTGCGCTATGGGCCCGTTCAGCTTACTTTCAATTGTTAAGGCCTTTCCTTGTTCGCAGCGTTGGTTTGGCCAGTGGACCTGAGGGGATTCGAACCCCTGGCCTCCTCAGTGCGATTGAGGCGCGCTCCCAACTGCGCTACAGGCCCTCATTCGGTTGAAGGGTAAGCAAGATTTTACCCGACGGGCGGGGACTTGTCAAGGACGCATTTTTTCAAGGTTCTTAATAGTAAGACAGGTGGAGAGGGGAGGATTTAAGACCCCTATGAATTCCATGCTTTAGATCTTTAATCGGCGAGGCTAATAAAGCAGGGTCAATTTGGTTGTCGAATCTCGCCTCGCCGCTACATGAATTCGCGGGAGGTCGTTATCTTCCATTCATCGAAACGGTTTGAGATTCAGGGCGCAGAGTATAATCTTCTTTATGCCCACCCTGTATCTTATCTGCGGCTTGCCAGGGGCGGGGAAAACCACCCTGGCGCGAAAACTTGAATCCGAGCACGCCGCGCTGCGCCTGTGCCCGGACGAGTGGATCGTCAATCTACTGGCGGACCCCGCCGACAAGGCTGAGCTGGACCGCCTGCGCGATCCGGTTGAAAAACTCCTCTGGGATTTGGCCAAATGTGCCCTGGCTCTGGGCGTGAGTGTGGTGCTGGAATTTGGATTTTGGTCGAAGGCCGAGCGCAGTTTTTTTCGAGCTGAAGCCGAAGCGCTGGGCGCGCGGGTGGAATTGCATTACTTGAAGGTGAGCCTGGATGAATTGTGGGCGCGGCTGGCCGCGCGCAACGCGGACCTGCCCGCGGGCACCTTCCCGGTGAAGCGCGAGGAGTTGGAACTGTGGGCGAGTTGGTTTGAAGAGCCCATGGAGGATGAATATTAATTGTAACCACTCATCTATTTTGGGAAAGAGGCCGAATTTGAGGTGTGTTTTGGGGCGAAGTCCCCAAATACACCTCAAATTCGGATCTTTTCTCTCGCTGATTGAGCAGCAACTGTTCATCCAAAAACAGACCCTGCGCCGCAGGGTCTGTTTTTGGTGTGAAGCGATTAGCCTTACTTTACCTTGTCCATCGGGATGCCGAGGGCCTTGGCCACACCGGCGCCGTAGGCGGGATCGGCCTTCAGGCAGTTTTGAATGTGGCGAATCTTGATAAACTCGGGGGCGTCACCCATGGCGCGGGCGGTGTTTTCAAACAGCACCTGCTGCTGGGCTGCGTTCATCAGGCGGAAGAGCTTGCCCGGCTGGGTGTAATAGTCGC
Organism: Anaerolineaceae bacterium; assembly: GCA_016927865.1. GTDB lineage: Bacteria > Chloroflexota > Anaerolineae > Anaerolineales > Anaerolineaceae > Anaerolinea. Next base: position 19,556 of record JAFGLU010000041.1, on the reverse strand, counting down.
TGTCGTCTTCGCGGAAGTTCCAGGCATCCGCCGCGCCGAACAGGTCCAGCGGGGGTTCCTTGTGCTCGGGCTGCGCTTCCCATTCGCCGAAGCTGTTGGGGGTATAGCCGATGGTTGCGCCGTGGTTGCCGTCCACGCGCATCTGCCCGTCGCGGTGCGAGGGGTGAGCGGGGGCGTTCTTGGGCGAGTTTACCGGGATCTGGTGGTGGTTGACGCCCAGGCGATAGCGCTGCGCATCGCCGTAGGAGAAGAGGCGGCCCTGGAGCATTTTATCGGGTGAGAAGCCAATGCCGGGGACGATGGCGGCGGGGGTGAAGGCGACCTGTTCCACATCCTGGAAGTAATTGGCAGGGTTGCGGTTCAACTCGAGAACGCCGACCTCGATGAGGGGGAAGTCTTTCTTGTACCAGACCTTGGTGAGGTCGAAGGGATTGTAGGGCATGTTGCGGGCTTGCTCTTCGGTCATCACCTGGATGAACATTTTCCAGCGGGGGAAATCGCCCCGGTCAATGGCCTCAAGCAGGTCGCGTTGGAAGCTCTCGCGGTCTTTGGCCACGATGGCTTCGGCTTCCTGATCGGTGGTGCATTGAATGCCCTGTTGAGTCACGAGGTGGAATTTGACCCACACCCTCTCGTTCTTGGCGTTGTACAGGGAATAGGTGTGGCTGCCAAAGCCGTGCATGTGGCGGTAGGAGAGGGGAATGCCGCGCTCACTCATGGTGATGGTCACCTGGTGCAGCGCTTCGGGCAGCGAGGTCCAGAAATCCCAGTTGTTGGTGGCTGAACGCATGTTGGTGCGCGGGTCGCGTTTGACGGCACGGTTCAGATCGGGGAATTTGTGCGGGTCGCGCAGGAAGAAGACGGGGGTGTTGTTGCCCACCAGGTCCCAGTTGCCTTCTTCGGTATAGAATTTGGTGGCAAAGCCGCGAATGTCACGTTCGGCGTCGGCCGCGCCGCGCTCACCGGCGACGGTGGAGAAGCGCACGAAGCACTCGGTTTCCTTGCCAACTTGCGAGAAGATCTTGGCTTTTGTGTACTGGGTGATATCGTGCGTGACGGTGAACTTGCCGAAGGCGCCTGAACCCTTGGCATGCATGCGGCGCTCAGGGATCACTTCGCGGTCGAAGTGGGCCAGCTTTTCCATGTACCAGACGTCCTGCATGAGCATAGGCCCACGCGGCCCTGCGGTAATGGCGTTGTCGTTGTCCGGAACGGGGGCTCCGGCAGCGGTGGTGAGTTTCTTTTTATCGGTCATTGTTACTCCTTTTCTTGAATTTGCAGTTGGTTACAGCTCGGGCAAAGCCCGCTAAAGTACACATTCTTGCCTGTCACCTGGAAGCCTTCCAGGCCGTGAACAGCCAGAGCGTTTAAATCAATGGAAAAGTTGATGATCGCACCGCAGCGGTCACACCGAAAATGGCCATGATCGATTACGGTAATGTCGAAGCGCCTCTCCACGCCGTCGATACTGATGGCGCGTGCCAGGCCTGCCTCGACAAATGAATTGAGCGTGTTGTAAACGGTGGTTTTGGAAAGGGTGGGGATTTGCGAGTGCAGCTCGGCGTAGATTTCGTCGGCGGTGGGGTGATTTTCGTGCGCGTGCAAATACTCCAGCACCTTGATGCGGTGGTAGGAGGGGCGAATGTCTTTCTTGACCAGCTCGTTTTTCAGAATTTCGACACGATCTTCTGTCATTTGATGCAGCAAACCTTCTGTAATTTGGATTAATTATATTTTTGTAATTAATACAATTATAGAGGAATCGAAGTGAGTTTGTCAAGTATGAACAATCGGATGTAGAAAGTCTGAATACCGTTGATTTGAATCAGGAATCGCAGTGCGAGGCCGGGTAAGCGAGTGGTTTACCGGCCCCACTGTGGGCGGGAGGCGTCCTGGGAGATGACCTGCACTTCTCCGCTTTGCATGTCCCACACCGCCACTTCTGGCATGGACTCGGCGCCGGACAGGGTGATTTGTTGGAAGGCCAAATTCTCCCCGTCTGGGCTCCAGCGGTAAGCGCCGTAATGTTTATCTTCCTGCGGGCTAATCTGGCGAGCCTGGCTGCCATCGGGCTGCATGACCCAGATGCCGCGGCTCGAGCCGCCCTCCAGTAGTTGGATGCTCACCGCCACCCACCCCTGCGCCGACCATTCCGGCGGGCCGTAATCTGCAAGAAAAGGCGCCTCTTGATCTTGTTCAAAAGCGAGTGAAATCTGCCCGGTTAGTATATCCAGGCGGTAAATCTGGGCCAGAGGCTGTTCTTCGCCGGGATGGGCGTCGATGTACAGCATGGCGCCGCCATCCGGCGACCACCTGCCAACCGCGCCCAGGTTGGAGTGGGCAAACCATTCCGGACCGCTGGACAGGTTCCACACGCGCACACCGCCGGCCTGCCCGTCGAAGAAGGCCAGCCGGCTGCCATCGGGTGACCAGGAGGGTTCGAACCCGGTGATTTGCGGGTCGTAGGTCAGTTCGGACATCTCGCCGCTTTCGCGATCCATCAGCCAGACGCGCGGAATATCGGGCAGGCCGCCCGATTCGGTGCTGGCCTTGCGGCGGCTGAAGGCAAGTTGTTTGCCGTTGGGCGAAACAGCAGGGTTGATGCACCAATCCGCGCCGCAGGGGATAAGCTGGCGGGGCGGGGAGTTGTGGCTCCTGGTCTGCCACAGGTCAACGCCGCCCAGGTCATTGTAGGCTGAGTAAATGATCGTCCTGCCATCTGGGGCCAGGGTGAAATCGAAGATACGCCCATTCGTGTTCGTGATTTGGCGGGGAGGGCTGCCGTTCAGCTCGGCGCGCCACAACTCGGAGCTGCGAGTGGGCGAGAGGTAGTAAATGACTGTTGCCTGAGAACGCAAGGCGGGCAGTAAGAGAGCGGGGATGATGGCTGCGGCTGCCAGGAGGGCGAGTGCGGCGATCCAGGCCCAGCGGGGAAGAGGTTTCATTTTCATCTGTTTCAGATTGTATCAGATGGTTGAGGAACAAAAAGATTCTCCAGGAGTTGCCGTGGCAGGTCCCAATGACTCGCAAAAAACACCCTGAGGCATGTTCATGCTGCAGGGTGTTTTTAGAGTGGCACAATCTGGCGCGGATTAAGGTGCTGTCGTTGCCGTGGGTGCGGGGGTGTCCGTTGGGCCGCCCGGGGTTCGCGTTAAGGTGGGGGCCAGGGTGGGCGTGGGGGTGGCGATGTTGACCGGGATGATCAGCTTCTGCCCTTCATAGATGATGGCTGTGGCATCTTCCAGCTCGTTATCCGCAATGGCTATGATAGCCTCAATCGTACTGTTGAATTTGGAGGCAATGCTTTGCAGGGTATCCCCGCCCTCTACGTAGTATTCGATGCGCTGTCCGCGGGGGATGGCTGTGATGTCAAAAGGTGTCGAGGTTGGCAGGGTCATATCCGGCAGGGGAATGAGGATGCGGTCACCGGGATTAATGGGGCAGGTGCCAGGCTCAAAATTATTCAGGGCCAGGAGCACTGCCAGGTCCACTTCATTGGAGGCGGCAATATCCCAGCAGTTGTCGTTTTCCTTAACCTCATACTCAAACGGCCCGGCCAGTGTGGGCGTGAGAGTCATGGTAGCCGTTTCGGTGGGGCTGGGGGTGATGGTGGGCGTGGCCGTGGGCACCGTGGGCGAGGGGGTAATGGTGTTGGTGGGGGTGGGGGTGTCGGTGGCGAACAAGGCGATCTTGGGTTTCTCGCCTGGTCCGGTGAACCACACCACAAGGATGATGATTCCGACCACTACCAGTACAGCCGCCAGAATCCACACATAGAATTTGGTCATCTGCTGCTGTTTTCGGTAGGATTCAATCACGCTTTGAGGCGAATCTTTGCCTGACATATGTTTTCTTTTCCTGTGAAGGAATTCCTTTGCTTGTTAGGATGAGAATGTTGCAAACCGCCATTGAGTAATTTCTCTAGATGTAGAGACTGTGAAAAGATGGGAAAAGTTCCCAGTTTCCTGGTTAGCAACATATTTGGGGCTTGCAAAGCCCAAATCATTATGATTTTACTAGAGATTAGCAGAATGCGCGAGTCTGGTCAAGTGGGCTTCGTTGGCCAGATAGCGTTTCAAATATTCTCCGGTGTAGGACTCTGGAACCTGGCAGATCTCTTCGGGCGTGCCCACGGCGATCAGCTCTCCGCCGCGGTCGCCGCCTTCGGGGCCTAGATCGATCAGATAATCAGCGATCTTGATGATATCCAGATTGTGTTCAATGATAACCACCGAGTTGCCGGCATCGACCAGGCGCTGCAGCACCTCTACCAGCTTATGCACGTCGGCGGCATGCAGCCCTACCGAAGGCTCGTCCAGAACGTAGATGGTGCGGCCTGTGGCGCGGCGGGATAGCTCGCGGCTGAGTTTGACGCGCTGGGCTTCGCCGCCCGAGAGGGTGTTGCCGGGTTGACCGATGCGGATGTACCCCAGGCCCACATCCTGGAGCGTGCGCAGCTTGTTGACGATGGAGGGGAAGGCCGAGAACAATTCGATGCCGCTTTCCACGGTGGAATCCAGCACCTCGGCAATGTTGAAGCCCTTGAAGCGCACCTGCAGCGTCTCGCGGTTGAAGCGCGCGCCGTGGCACACGTCGCAGGGCACGTAGATATCGGGGAGGAACTGCATTTCAATGCGCAGTTGACCCTGGCCCTGGCAGGCTTCACAGCGCCCGCCGTGAACATTGAAGGAGAAGCGCCCGGCCTTGTAGCCGCGCATCTTGCTGTCGGGCAGCTCGGCAAACAGGGAGCGGATTTCATCGAACATGCCGGTGTAGGTGCCGGGGTTGGAGCGCGGAGTTCGGCCGATGGGGGACTGGTCAATGTTGATGATCTTGTCGATCTGTTCCACCCCTTCAATACGGTCGTGATCGCCGGAAGTCGTGTGGGCGCGGTGAAGCTGGCGAGCCAGGGAGTTGTAGAGAATGTCTACCATGAGGGTGGATTTACCCGAGCCCGATACGCCGGTGATGCACACCAGCTTGCCCAGGGGGATCTCCACATTCAGGTTTTTCAGGTTGTTGGCGCGCGCCCCCACCACGGTGAGGTGTTTGCCGTTACCGGTGCGACGTTTTTCGGGGATGGGAACGACCTTGCGCTTGGAGAGGTACGCTCCGGTCAATGATTCGGGCGTGGCGAGGATGGTTTCTACGGGCCCTTCGGCGATGATGTGCCCGCCGTGTTCCCCGGCGCCCGGCCCCAGGTCGATGATCCAGTCGGCGGTTTCGATGGTTTCTTCGTCGTGTTCTACCACCAGCACGGTGTTTCCCAGGTCGCGCAGGCCCTTGAGGGTGTCTAGCAGGCGAGTGTTGTCGCGCGGGTGCAGGCCAATGGAGGGCTCATCGAGGACGTACAGCACACCCATCAGGCGCGAGCCCACCTGGGTGGCCAGGCGGATGCGCTGGGCTTCACCGCCAGACAGGCTGGCGGCTGAGCGGCGCAGGGTCAGATAATTAAGACCTACGTTGACCAGGAATCCCAGGCGCGAGTTGATTTCTTTGAGGACTCGTTCGGCAATGGCCATCTGGCGCGGGTTGAGCGCCAGACCCTGTTGGAGTTCTTCCACCCATTCCAGGGTCTTATTGATGGGCCAGCCGGTGATCTCAATGATGTTGGCGTTGTTGACTGTGACGGCCATGGCCTCTTTGCGCAGGCGTTTGCCTTCGCAGGTGGGGCAGGGCTTGTCGGTCATGTATTCGGAGATTTTGTTGCGCAGGTAATCGGAACCGGTGTCGCGGTAGCGGCGCATGAGGTTGGTGATGATGCCCTCGAATGCGGTTTTCACAGTGGATTCGCGCCCGCTGCGACCTTCCATGTGTACAGTGACTTCTTCCCCATTGGTGCCGTAAAGGAGCAGGTTGAGTTTTTCGGGGGGGATTCCTCCGACCGGGGCGTTCAGGTCGATATGGAAGTGGCGCGCAACACCTTCGATCATCTGCCAATAATAGCCGCCCTGTTCACGTGGGCTGCTCCACTCGAGAGCACCAATGGCGCCCTCACTGAGGGAGCGTTCGGGATCGGGGATCAGCAAGTCGGGGTCAATTTCGAGTCGCGAGCCCAACCCCTGGCAATCGGGGCAGGCGCCGTGAGGAGTGTTGAAGGAGAAGGTGCGCGGCTCAATTTCCGGCAGGCTCACGCCATGCTCGGGGCAGGCGAAATGCTCGGAGAAGAACATGTCCTGGGGCGGGTCGACCGACAGGTTTTGGATGGTCAGGTAACCTTCGCCAACCTTGAGGGCGGTTTCGACCGAATCGGTGAGACGCGAGAGGAAAGTCTTTTGGTCCTCTTCGCTTTCGGTGGGGCGCAGCACCAGGCGGTCTACCACCGCTTCGATGGTGTGGATTTTATAACGATCGAGGTTGATTTCTTCGTCCAGGGTATGGACTTCACCGTCGACGCGCACGCGGGCAAAACCTGCTTTGCGCACTTCCTCGAACACGGCCTGGTAGGTGCCCTTGCGCCCACGGATGATGGGGGCCAGAAGCAGCAGGCGGCTATCGCTGGGCATTTTCTCGATGAGATCGACAATTTCTTGAGCCGACTGCTTGACCACCTCACGGCCGCAAACCGGGCAGTGGGGAATGCCAATGCGAGCAAAGAGCAAGCGCATGTAGTCGTAGATTTCGGTGACCGTACCCACCGTGGAGCGCGGGTTGTGCGAGGTAGCTTTTTGGTCGATCGACACGGCGGGAGAGAGCCCTTCGATGGCATCTACATCGGGTTTTTCCATCTGGCCCAGGAACTGGCGAGCATAGGCCGAGAGCGACTCAACGTAGCGGCGCTGCCCTTCGGCAAAGATGGTATCGAAGGCCAGCGAGGATTTGCCCGAACCGGACAGGCCGGTGATGACAACCAGCTTGTCGCGGGGAATTTCAACGGTAATGTTTTTGAGGTTATGTTCGCGTGCACCAACGACGCGGATAACGTTTTGCGTCATGTGTTTTCGTTCCTTCCTGCGGCCCGTGCCGGGCGCAAACGCATATTATAACACTGCGGGTCAAGACAATCCAATTCGCTGTGTAACCACAGACTTGAAGAAAGTTCCCAGTTTGAGGGTTGTTTGGGCGTGAGTAATTACACTCGAATTATAGGACTTTAGTTCTGTTTTGTCGAGGGGCGATATTTTAATTTGACAAATATCAAATCATTAATTATAATTTGATTAGATATTTTTTTCTTAACTGCTCAGAGGGCGAGGAAAGCCCCTGAATTTGAGGTGTATGTCGGGTGCTTAGCACCCGACATACACCTCAAATTCAGGCCTCTTCTACCTCTGGCTGAGTAGATGCTTTTGTTCTAGGAGTGTGTGAGATGAATGACCTGTTTGAAACCGAACCGGAGATGGTCGCGATTTTGGCCTCAGACGTGGCAGAAATTGACAAGCTGTCCAAGGTATTCAAGATGATTGTTGAGAAGCAGGTGGAGTATACGCGCGGGGCTGTTGAACTGGCGCGGGTCACAGGCGACCGCGAAGCACTGGTCAAGGAGCAGATCAAGATGGGGATGCTGAAGAATGCGACCGAGATCTTCGCGTATGCTTACCTGCGGGTGACCGGAAAGCGAGCCGGCAATGAGTAATGCCAATATTGAGCGGCAAGCCGCTTTTTTCAAAGCGTTGAGCCACCCCGCCCGGTTGTTGATTGTTAACCTGGCGCTTTCACAGCCCCGTCACGGGGAAGAGCTGGCCCTCATCCTTTCGCTCAACCCGGCCACGATCTCGCATCACTTGGCGATTTTAACCGAAGCCGGGCTGCTGACCGTGCGCAAAGACCAGTACTACCAGGTTTTTTCACCGGTGAAAGAGGTGCTGGAGCGGACCCTGGCAGAATTGATCACGATTTCGCAGACCGAGGCTGTTAATGGTGTGGAAGAGGACGCTTTTCGCAGAAAGGTGCTACAAACTTTCTTCCGTCACGGGCGGCTGGTGAGCATCCCGGCGCAGTTGAAGAAGCGCCAGGTGATTCTGGAGAAAATCGTCGAGGTTTTCGAACCGGAGCGGGCGTATAGTGAGAAAGAGGTGAATTTTGCGCTGCTGGACTTTCATGAGGATGTAGCGGCACTGCGGCGCGGGCTGGTGGAGGCGGGCTTGATGGAACGGGAGGCGGGGGTATACCGGCGGTCGCATTTTGCATAACGCGCGGCTTGAATTGGGCCCTTAACGCTGCAACTCCCAAAGAGAGCCGATTTTTTTGTATACGAATATCCTAAACTTGTGTAAAATATATGTAAGTTGTAACCGCTCAAATTTTGAAATGAATACCTGATTGAAGGTGATTGTGGTCTCGTCCACGCCCATAATCACCTCAAATCTGTCTTTATTTCGCACCGCTGAGTGGCGGCTGGAAATCATTTTATTTAGAAAAAGGTCTCTATCTTCTATGATCCAAAACCCTGTTTTGCGCGGTTTTCATCCAGACCCCTCCATGATTTGCGTGGATGGCATTTTTTATGTTGCCAATTCAACGTTTGAATATTTCCCCGGAGTGCGCATTAGCGCATCCAAGGATTTGGCGAACTGGGAGTGCGTGAGCACGCCGGTTTCTGATCCCAAATGGTTGAACATGGCCGGGAATAAGACCTCGGGCGGCATTTGGGCGCCTTGCTTGTCCTATTCCAACGGGACTTTTTACCTGGTTTACACAGATGTGAAGCAGTGGAAAGAGTACCCATTTAAAGATGCCCATAATTTCATCATTACCGCCAAAGATATCAAGGGCCCCTGGACAGAACCGGTCTACATGAATAGCATTGGCTTTGACACGTCCCTGTTTCATGATGATGATGGCCGGAAATATTTCTTGAATATGGAATGGGATTACAGACAGCCGGGCGTGAAGACCTTTACGGGGATTTTGGTGACAGAGGTGGACCCGGTCACTTTCAAATTCATCGGCCCAACCAAGAAGATCTTTTTGGGTACTGACCGAGGACTGGTGGAAGGCCCGCACATCTATCAAAAAGATGGTTGGTATTACCTGTTGACCGCAGAAGGCGGTACATTCTACGAACATGCCGCCACCGTTGCGCGTTCCCGAAACATCTACGGCCCCTATGAGGTGCATCCGAACAAGCATCTTTGTTCGGTAAAGGGACATCCTGAGCATCCCCTGCAAAAAACCGGGCACGGCAGTTGGTGTCAGGGGACGGATGGCCGGTGGTTCTTCGCTTTCCTTTGTGCCAGGCCTGTGGATGGTACGCATTGCATTTTGGGCCGGGAAACAGGAATCAACGAAATCATTTGGAAAAATGAATGGCCGTATCTGAAAAATGAAACGCTTTTGGCGGATGTAACCTTTGAAGGGTATGGGGAGTTAAAGGAACAGAAATCTTTCGAGTATCGTCTTGGCACGCCGGATTTTTATCTGAACTTCAATACCCTGAGAACTCCTGTGAAGCATGAGATCAGGCCCGATCATACCCTTAGATTGTACGGGGCTGAATCGCCGCTATCCAATCAGCAGCAGAGCATGTTTGTGAGAAGGCAGACAGACTTTGATTTTGAGGCGACCACCTGCCTGACGCTGCCGTTCCACCGATTCCAGCAGTTTGCGGGTTTGATTTACCGCTACAATGAAGATAACCAGTACCTGTTAAAGATGTCCTATGACGAGGTGCTGAAGAAGCAAGTGCTGGCGATTATGGCTTTTCAGGATAGTCAATATTCGGCTCCGCTGGAGGGCAAAGAGATCCCGATTGAAGGGGATACGGTGTGGCTGCGCGTTACGGGGCACGGCGTCACGGCGCGGTTCTCTTATTCGCTGGACGGAGAAAACTTCACCGAAATTGATTACGAGATCGATGCGACGATTTTGTCCGATGACCACGTGATTGGATTCACCGGGGCTTATGTTGGGATGGCTGCATATGATCTGTATGATCATTCGTCCTATGCGGATTTCAGCTATTTTAGTTATCGGAGTTTGTAAGGAAGAACGGTCGGGTCTGTCGGGTTAATTACCCGGACCAGCCCGCCGAAAATGATTGTGAATAATTGGTGTGAGCTCGCGTTAAAGACCCGCCCCTACGGCACAATCGCTTTGTAGGAGCGGGTCTTCTGAGTCGATGCCTGGGATGAGCCCGGATTGTGGAAAAAAGGCGAGGCTAAGGGTAGAGTGGATGGATCGGGTTGTCGAATCTCGCCTCGCCCCTACGGCAGAGGTGTAAGGGTCACTTCCAGGATGCGGTCGAGGCCGGATAGATCGGGCAGGATTTGCACGCGCGCAGCGGGAATGGCAGCCTGGGCCAGGGCAGCGGCGGACTGCCCCTGGCGGTATTCGATCTCGAAGAGGGCCAGCCCGCCCGGTGACAGGCGCGCGGGGAGTTGGGCTAGCAGGCGGCGGATCAGCTCCAGACCATCGGGGCCGCCATCCAATGCCAGGCGCGGCTCGTGGCGCGCAACCGCCAGGCCGTCCACGTCGGTGGAGGGGATGTAGGGCAGGTTGGCGCAGACCAGGTCGAAGGACCCTGGGACAGAGTCCAGCAGGTCGGCCTGGAAGAAGTCGATGCGCGCCTCCACGCCGTGGGAGCGGGCATTTTGACGAGCCACGTCCAGTGCGGCGGGAGAACGGTCCACGGCGGCAACGCGCAGATTGGGCGTGTGGCGGGCCAGGGTCACGGCGATGCAGCCTGAGCCAGAGCCCACGTCGGCGGCAGCATGCCGCTCGGGGTGGGTCCGCAACCAGCCCAGGGCTCGTTCCACGAGCAGTTCGGTCTCGGGGCGCGGGATGAGCACGGAGTCGTTCACGATGAAATCCAACCCGTAAAACTCCTGACGCCCGGTCAGATAGGGCAGAGGCACGCCTTTCACCAGGCGAGCCAGCATGGATTCTAATGCCTCGGTTTGCGCCTCGGTCAGGGGTTGTTCGGGGTGCGTTTGCACCCAGGCGCCGGTTTGACCGAGTACGTGACAGGCCAGCACACGGGCTTCCAGGGCGGCATCTGGCTCATGCTCGGCCAGACGTTTTCGGGCCTGGGCCAGCCATTGCCCCAGGATCGGCCGGGCTGTATTAATCGTCGTCGTCATTGCTCGTCGACAGGCGGTCGGACTCTGCTTGCAGAGACAGCTCGTCGATGAACACGTCGATTTCGCCGTCCAGGACAGCGGGCATGTTGAAGGAGGATACCCCAATGCGGTGGTCGGTGATGCGGGATTGGGGGAAGTTATAGGTGCGGATCTTCTCCGAACGTTCTCCGCTGCCCACCTGAGAACGGCGTGTGGCGTCCAGTTCTTCCTGGCGCTTGTTGGCCTCAATTTCATACAGCTTGGCGCGTAGAATGCCCATGGCGCGGACCTTGTTTTGCAACTGCGAACGCTCATCCTGGCAGGCGACCACGATGCCGGAGGGCAGGTGGGTGAGGCGCACCGCGGTCGAGTTCTTTTGCACGTTTTGGCCGCCCGCACCTGCCGATTTGTAGACATCTATTTTGATATCCGCTTCGGGGATGTTCACCTCGACCTCGTCCACTTCGGCCAGGATGGTTACGGTGGCGGTGGAGGTGTGGATGCGCCCGGAGGCTTCGGTGACGGGCACGCGCTGCACGCGGTGGACGCCCGACTCGTATTTGAGGCGCGAGAAGGCGCCTTTGCCCTTGACGGTAAAGATGACTTCCTTGTAGCCGCCGATGCCTGTTTCGTTTTGAGAAAGGATTTCAACGCTCCAGCGGCGTTTTTCGGCGTAGCGGCTGTAAATGTGGAACAGATCTCCTGCAAAGAGGGCAGCTTCGTCGCCACCGGTGCCGGCGCGGATTTCGACAATCACGTTGCGGTCGTCGCGGGGGTCCTTGGGCACGAGCAGGGCTTTAAGCTCCTTTTCGAGTACTTCAGAGCGCGGCAGAAGGGAGGCGAGGTCAGCCTGCGCCAGTTCGCGCAGTTCGGTGTCGTCTTCAGCTTCTAGCGAGCGGGCCTCTTCGATTTGTTTGAGTACGGTGCGATATTCACGGGCTTTTTCGACGATTGTCTCGAGCTGAGTGCGCTCTTTGGCCAAATCGGCGGCGCGCTGATAATCGTCTCCGATCTCCTCAAGCTGCTTCCCTAACTCTTCATAATGGGCTTCAATATCGGCTAATTTTTCTAGCATACCAGGTTTTTCTCTCGTGGTTTAGTTGGGCGGGTTAACATCCCGCCCCAAACAGGACATTATACCACTTTGGTTTCTTTGGATTTGTTTTTCCTTCGCAAGACCCGGCGGATGGGGGGCAGGCGCACGAGCAGCAACAAGAGGACGATGCCACCGTAGATCCAGGGTTGGAGGACGCTGCCGCTGAAGGCCAGAAAATCACCTTTGGCCACCCAGCCGTAGTGGAAAATCGCCAGCAGCGCAGCCAGGTAAGTCAGGCGGTGCAGTCCCTTCCAACGCTTGCCCAGGCGGGCTTTCCACCAACGGAAGGAGGTGACTGCCAGAACTAGCAGGATGAGCAGCGCAGCCAGACCGACGATGATGTAGCGTTTTTCGGCCACCTCGCGCGCGAGCAGCTCGAGGGAGAAGCCGTAATCGACACCGGCAAAAAGGATGAAGTGCGCGGCGGCATAAAAGGCAGCGTACAGGCCCAACGGGCGACGGAATGCGTTGACCGTGCGCCAGCCGGTGAGAATGAACACGGGCGTGCAAGCCAGGGAAGCCATTAACAGCAAGATAGCAGCCTGGCCCATGCGCTGAGTAGCATCTTGAATGGGGTTGACCGAGAGCCCGCCGGTGAGGGCTGCCAGGAGCAAGAGCAGCAGCGGGAGGAGCGCAGCGGCATGCATGAGCAGCCGCAACGGGTCGAGCCGGGGTTGTGCGGGGCGCATCTACTCGCGCTTGGTGCCGTCGGGGAAGGTGGTGCCGACCAGCGATTTGGCGCGGGTTAAGCGGTGATCGGTGGCATTGGTGCCCGAGAGGTCGGCCCCGGTGAGGTTGGCATTGGTCAGGTCAGTGGCGCCGAGATTGGAATCGATTAGGTTGGCTTCGCTCAAGTCGGCGTCCGATAAATCCGCTTCCGCTAAGTTGGCCTCGCGTAGATTGGCCTTGCGCAGGTCGGTACCGCGCATGTTGGCGCGGCGGAGGTCTGCGCCGACCATCTTGGCGCCGTGCAAGTTGGCTCCGCCAAGGTTGGCGTCGATCATAATTGCGCCACGGAGGTCGACGTTTTGTAAGTTTGCGCCGATGAGGGTGGCGCCGTTGAGGGCCACACCGCGCAAGTCCATGCCAGAAAGATCAATATGACTGAGCCACAGCGGTTTCGGTTGGTTCAAAAGCACGTAAATATCGTAGCGGGAAAATTCGGCCATAGGAGTGACTCCTTCACTGTGGATACTTCTATATCGAGAAACTGCTCAGTTTGACGGGTAAACCCCCGCCGCTAGTTTTTTTATTGCCTTAATTATAACGGTAGTTCGGGATTGTAATAGTTGAGGATGTAATACAAAATGAATCGTTGCCCAGGGAGAGGTGGAAGAGACCCAAGTTTAGGTTATTTGGGGCGCTTCGCACCCGCACATACCTTACACTAAGAAATTATCTTCTTGACAAAATTAGAAATTATTCTATAATTAGAAATATGTCAACAAATGATATTGCTCCATCTCCAATTTTGGCGCTCACCTCAGACGATCAGATCCGAGCGTATGTAAACCCCACTCGGATGACCATTCTGGCCCTACTGGCCCAGGAAAAGGGGTCAGTTTCTGGTATTGCCCGCCAACTGGGTGTGCATCCGGCCAACCTGACTCATCATTTCAAATTGCTTGAAAAAACCGGACTGATTGAGCTGGTTGAAAGGCGCGAGACCGGGAAAAACCTGGAAAAACTCTATCGCGCCAAAGCCTACCAGTTTATCGTCAGCGCGGGTGGTGGAGCAAATGAACAAAAGCTGTTGGCTTTGTCCATTCTGCGCGACAACCTGACCGCTGCCGTGCAAAGCCTGACGGATCCTGAGGACGAACGACCGGTGTTGGGCGTTCTCAAAAGTGTGCGCCTGAGGTCCGAGGATGTGGAGTTGTTCGGGGCCAGGCTGCAGGCGCTGGCGGATGAGTTTGAGGGCCACGCTGCCGAGACGGGGGATGTGTACAGCCTGAACGTCAGCCTGTATCCCACCGAGGCGAGCAGCGCTCCGGCGCGTGAAATTATCCTCCGGCCGGGAGCTGAGTCGAAGGAATAGACGGTTGAAAAATTGAGGCGGCAAAGATTGAGCGTGAACATTCGCTCGATCGGTGTTCGCGTTCATTAAATCTGTATAATAAAGGAAATTTGGATGTCAAAAACAACGGTTAAGAAAATGATGCAATGGATTCTCGGGATCGGGTTGGGAATCGCCGTCGCTGCCGGGGTGTTTGTTTCATACCGGGTGAGCCAGAACAAGAAGAATCTGGCAGAGTATATCCGCACTCACCCGGACAGCACAGCCGTGGTGGCGTATACCATTGACGAAAACGGGCAGCCTGTTTTGGATGGTAACGAGATTTACCATAACCCCGATGCGCCGCTGGTGCTGGCATCCACCATGAAGACGGTGGTGGTGGCAGCTTACGAGTCGGCTGTTGAGTTTGGAGAATTGGACCCGAATGAGCTGGTGTCGATCGCTGATGTGGAGCAGTGTTACCTGCCCAAGACCGACGGTGGATCGCACGCAGCCGGGGTGGCAACGCTGGGGCAGGCCACGGACGCCGACGGCTTTGCGAAGGATCCATCTGCCAAAATATCACTGGACGACATCGCCCGGATTGCGATCCACAACAGCGGGAACGCTGAAACAGACTACTTGCTGTCTCGTTTGACCGAAGAACGGATTGCCGCGACCCTCAAGGCGGCTGGTTTCGAGCAGCACAGCCCGTTTCACTCGATATTGGGCATCAGCCTGGCGATGATGAATCATGAGGCACCTCTCATCGATGCAGCCCGACGGCAGACGCTGGTGGCGGAAGTGACTTCCGGTGATTTCAGCGCCTTGGAAAATCTGGCGGATCTATATTTGCATGATCCAGAGTGGCGGTCGGCGCAACTGGCTTTCATGAAGTCGGATGCTTTCATAGCCGCTGCCAATCAGATGGGGTGGGAGGGGCAGGTGGAATGCAGTGGACTATTCCCCAAGAGTACCGCGCGGGAGTATGCGCATCTGATGGCCCAAATTGTTAGCGGACGGCTCATTTCTCCGGCTGTCAGCGCCCGCTTGCAGCAAAAACTGGAGACTGCGCCGGCGGATGACCCGATGCGCTTCATCTTTCACCAGCGCTACGGAAGCAAAGACGGGGTGACGGCGGGGGTGTTAAACCTGGTGTCTTATTCGCAGCCGAAGGGAAAGGCCTGGGTGGGAAAGACCCGCGTGGTGGTGATTTTGTGCAATGACCTGCCTGCCGAGACGTGGTTATCGGCTATGAAGTACCAAAGCCTGTATTTGCTGCAGGCAGATATTGCAAGAGGGAAGGGGTTGTAGGGCAGGGCAGCGGGGGCGCTTCAGGAAAGGTGCTTTTCCCACAAGCCGGGGGCCAGGGGCTGCCAGCCGGGGGCGGGGGCTTCTAATGGGCAGCGCTGCCAGCCGCTTTCGATGCGCGCCAGGGTTTCGTCCCAGGAGCGCAAGCCGCTGAGGGCGTCGGCGGCCTCCACGTTGCAAGCGCCCACCGCGTTGGCCAGGGTGGCGGATTGGGGGGCGTCCATGCCGCGCAGGAGGGCCGCCAGGAACCCGGCGATGGTGGCATCGCCGGAGCCGGTGGTGCCCACCACCTGCACCTGGAAACAGCTAGAACGCAGCTCCCGGTCCGCCCAGGTGGCGGGGTGAGCGGGCGTGCCGCGGCCTATGCTTGCCAGGGCTGCCTGGGAGGCAGTGCGCACGTACAAGCCGCGATTGCCGAGTTTGATCACGGCAATCTTGACGTCCATATCCAGCAATTGCGAGCCCAGATCAAAGAGCAGTTCGGGGGTGGCGGCTTCCAATTCCATAGGTTTTCCATCGGGGCTGCGGCGCAAGAAGAAGGTTAGCTCTTCAAAGCTGGGCAGGAACACGTCCACATAAGGCAGGGTGTCGCGCAGGATGGATACCCAATCAAGCTGGCCGCTTTCAGAGGCCGGGTCGGGGTAGGTCATATCCAGCGAGGTGGTCACCCCGGTTTCCTTGGCCTTTTGGAAGACCTCTACCAGTCCGCGCCCGCCATCGATGTACATGCGGCGCATGACCGGGGGGTAGCCGAAGTGGAACAGGCGCGCCTGCCGGACTAATTCAAAATCGATATCGGCGGCGTCGAAGGTGTCGTTGGCGCCGGTGGAGTGGATGAAGATGCGGTCGAGGCCGGGCGGGCTGAGGATGATGGTGTAGGCGGTGGAGGCTTGCGGGTCGCGGACCAGGCCCGGGACCAGACCGGGGTCGATTTTTTCGACGATGCCGCCGACCACCTGCCCAAAGGGGTCGTCGCCGGTTTTGGCGATCAGGCGGGTGGCAATGCCCAGGCGATGCAGGGCCAGGCCGGTGTTAGAGACCGGCCCGCCGGTCATGAACCCGGCCGGGCCGATGAGGAGGGTGTGGCCGGGGACGAGCACCTCGAGCAGCTTGCCGGAAGGCACGCGGCTGAGGTCGGGGATCATGTCCAGGCAAATGTGCCCGGCAACGACGGCATCGATGGAGGCTGCGGTGGGGGGCATGGATCAGGGCGCTCCATGCTGCCAGTACTTGCGATATTCGTTGCACAACGGGTAGAGCGGTTCTTCGTCTTCTTCGATGGCGGGGAAGCGGCCCAGCGGTTCGAGGAAGCGGTTGTCACGGGTGTCGTCGTTGACCACGGAGACCTCGCCCACCAGGGTGCGCTCGCCCACAGCCCAGAAGCTGTGATAGTTGTAGGGCGAGAGGGTGACGCTTTCGCCGGGATGCAGGTAGAGCGTGCCACCGGCGGGAAGAACGCGTTCCACGCCGTCCACGGAGAGGGTTACGGGGTTGTCGTGGTCGAGGTCTTCGGTGGGGGTGGCGTTATAGACCTGGATGGCCAGGCGCCCGCCGCCGCGGTTGATGATGTCTTCGGTTTTGCTCCAGTGAAAGTGCATGGGGGTGAGCTGGTTTTCATCGACGATCATGATCTTTTCGGCATAGGGCTTGCCTTTGCCGGTGCGCAGGGCTTTGGGGCTACCGTTGCGCACGGTGAACAGGAACAGGCCGGTTTGGGTGAAGTCGCCTTTTCCAAAGTCGGTAATATCCCAACCCAGCATGTGCTCGACGATTTCGCGCACCTCGGGACCTTTGCCGGCCCAATCGTCGGGTGACCAGTAGGCAAAGGGGGGCAGGTGGAATCCGCGGCTGCGGATGAAGGCGTCGGCAGAGCGCAAGATATTGTTGATCTCAGAGCGTTTCAAGTTACACCTCCTCGGAGGATGATGCGGTAATTATAGCGTGAATGAACCAAAGACCTGACGGGTTTCGGAAAACCTGCCAGGTCTTTGTCAGTGTTGGTGAACACGTTGGTTTTTAGGGAAAGCTATCCTCTCTTCCAGATGACTCCCGCGATGAGCAGGCGCAGGGCGGCCAGGATGGCAAAGGCAATGGGCATGCCCGTCCAACCGGCGAGGAGCGGCCCGGCCACCGAGCCAAGCAGGGTGGCCAGGTTGCCGAAGAGAGCGTTCCAGGACATCCACACGGTGCGGTCTTCGAGGGGCAGGTTTTCAAGATGATAGTTGAATTGGGCGATGCCGAGCACGCCCGCGGCGACCCCGCCCACCACCGCGGTGACCATGTACAGGGCGGTGTCGCGGGTGAAGGCCAGGAGGAGCATTTGCAGTGCAATGAGGGCCGCGCCGATGGCGGTGCTGTTGCGGTTTCCCAGGCGGCGAATGGTGTTGGGAATGTAAATGGAGACCAGGAAGACCAGCATGTTGCCCAGGGCGCTGGCCAGGGCAATCGTGCCGTCGTTCAGATGGAGGTCGTTGATGGCAAAGAGCGGCGCAAGAGGGGCAAACATGAAGCCGGCGGTGTTGAAAAGCAGGAGCAAAGCGACGACCCGGATGTATTTGCGCCCGGCGGGATTCATTGTGGGCAGCCAACTGCCGCTAGGTACGCGCCCGGCGGCAGAAGGGACGGCTTCTGCGGGAAAATTCACTTTGACTTTGGAGAGGCAGTAAGCGGTGAAGACAGCGCCCAGGAAACCGATGAAAAACACGATTTGGTAGCCGGTTGGGGAGGGATAACGGGCGAGCAATTGGCCGGAAAGCAGGGTGAAGACGAAGGTGATGACGGCGAGGATGGCGTTACGATTGCCGACGACCGTGGCGCGCCACTCGGGAGGGATGGACGAAAGCATGAGCGGACCAAAAAGGATGCCAACCATGATGTTGGGGGCGGCGCACAGGGTGGCAATGAGCAGGATGGCCTGGACTTGCAGGACAGGGTCTTTGATGAAGGGCACGAAGACATAGGCCAGGAGCAGGAGGCGGGCGATGAGAGCCGAGACCCATACGCCGCGCTGGGTTTCGATGCGCCTGGCCCATAGGCCAAAGGGAATGACCAGGATGAGGCTGACGATGGCGGGGGCGGCGTTGAGCCAGCCGATTTGCTGGGCGGTGGCGCCGATGCGCGTGGCGTAGACGGACAGGAACACAACGGTGGAGCCCATATAGAGGCCCCACCAGGCGATGTCCATATACCAGTAGAAGAAGTTAATCTGCTGGTCTTGGGGAATGCCCGTGGCAATGCGAGAGAAGAAGTTGCGTTTCATACAGGGCGGGCAGTATTATATCCCGTCCCGGCGAAAGCGGGGCTTGCGCGGGCCTTTCAGTTTTTAACTTCAATGAGCAGGGCAAAGGCGATGTTGGCAGCCCAGGCCATTACCTTGAACTGCCCGGTGCGCAGGGCTTCTTCCAACTCAGCGCGGGTAAGGAAGAGGAGGTGCTGTTCTTCGAGGTCGTCGGCGGTGATAGTGGCGACGGGGCGAGCGCCGCGGGCCAGGTAAAGGTTGCCAATAGCCACGCCGCGGCTGGGGTCGACGAGGTATTGGCCCAGGCTGATCCATTCATCGGCTGCGTGGCCGGTTTCTTCCAGCAGCTCGCGTCGGGCAGCCTGCAGGGGCTCTTCGCCGGGTTCCATGTAGCCGCCGACCGGGGCAAGCGAGTCGCCGTCCAGGCCGTATTTGCCCTGGCGAAAGACCAGGTAGCGTCCTTCAGGGGTGACGGCGAGGACGTTGACGTAATTGGGGGTGGTGACCCAATGCCAGTGTTCGATGATCTGCCCGGCGGGGGTGACGACGGTGCGGTCTTCGACGGACAGCCATTTCCCGCCATCCAGGACGGGGGTGCTTGAGAGGGTTTTCCAGTTGGACATGGGCAGAGTCTCCTGGGGTAATTGTAATGGAAGAAGGGCAGAGGATTCTCCACGAATTTCTCAAATTTCACGAATGAGAAGATAAGAATTATTTTCCGCGAATATACGCCAATGAAACGCGAATAGAAGAAAGAGATTTTTCCACGAATGACACGAATTTCACGAATGGGAAGAGGGAAGGAAATTTATCCGCGAATGGGCGCCAATGAAACGCGAATGGAAAAATGAGATTACACTTTTAACGGCTAACGGCTAACGGCTAACGGCTAACGGCTAACGGCTAACGGCTAAC
>JAFGLU010000040.1 GCA_016927865.1 Anaerolineaceae bacterium | reverse complement strand
CTGCCGATGCCTTTCTTCCGGGATTTGAAGCGCGGGTAGCCGACCTTGGTCTTCTTGCCCGCCTTGTTCTCGTCCAATCCGCGGAAATAGTTCTTGCATCCTCGATCCAGGTCTCGCAGGGCTTCTTGACCCGCGCACTTGGACACCTCGTACATCCAGGCCAGTTCGCTTTTCTTGAGCGCATTCAGTTCCCGGTGCAGGTCAATGGCTGTGGGGACTTTCTGTCCCGATCGGTAGGCTTCGAGCTTGCGGGCTAGTCCAAAGTTATATGCATAGCGTGCTGCTCCGGCATGACGAATACACGTTTGTCGCTGTTGTTCTGTCAGGTCTAACTTGGTCTTGTAGCCCCGATGGATCCTCATAGAACAATTGTACCACTTCGTTGCCGGTCCATTATCAGATTTGTGAAAATTTTTGGTTACAGTTTTGAGCCCTTCCCAGGATCGTCGCCCCCATCACAAAAAGACCCCTGGGAAGGGGTTATTTTTAAAGGAAATTCGGTTACTCGTAACCTCATCCACCTGCCAATTTCACCTTGTAGCCCAGCTTTTTCAACACCTCAGCAATCCGCTCGCGGTGATCGCCCTGAATCTCAATCACACCGTCTTTCACCGTGCCGCCGCTGCCGCAGGCCTGCTTGAGCTGCTTCGCCAGGACCGTCATATCGGCTTCGGTTAGCACCAACCCTTTGATCAAGCTGACCGATTTCCCGCCCCGGCCCTTCGAGTCGCGGTGCAGGTAGATCGTCTGCTCTCGGGCCGACAGGGATTTCGCCGGGGCCGCGGCAACAGGCTTCTTGCGCAAATCACCCTGGCCAGAAGACCAGACGGTTGGGGTTTCGTCATGTGTCATTACAGTCTCCAGAGACACCCTAAAAGCAAATCACTTCATCTTCGAATACTGGCTCAGGAGCCCAATTTCTGTTCGCCTTCAGGAATTTTTCCGCCGTATGGGCGAACATCAAGTACAGCAGCAAATCCCGCCTGGATTGAATGAAAGGCAGATCAATAGGGTCTTCTAAAACCGGCTTGAGGTACGAGGCCGCGCGATATTTCACGCGGGGTTCGTCTGAGCCAAGCACCTTTTCGAGGATTTCAGGGTTCGGGTCCGCCGGTGTGCGCCCAAACTCACCCCGCAAGATCATCTTAAATTCTTCCGACACCATTTCATAGCGCCGGCCCAACATGACATTATAAGCCGCCTGGGCGCCGACAATCTGGCTGGTGGGCGTGACCAATGGAACGTACCCCACATCCGCACGGACAGCCGGGATTTCTTTCATCACATCGTCGATCATCTCGGCAGGCTGGCCAATCTGTTTGAGTTGATCATACAGGTTTGTCAGCATTCCGCCCGGTATCTGCGACTTAAAAATCCGGTCGTCATAGGCGGGGTAACCCAGGTCCGCCAACATCGTTCGCGAAACAGCCAGCGCCCGCTCCACATCTTCCCTGCTTCCGCCAGCCAGGTGCTTCAAAACAGCTTGCACCTGCTTGCGATCCACATCCTCAAAGCGAATGGGGCGATAGTACCGGCCATGATAGGGGTTGTACTCCTTCAATTGTTCCGCCACCTCGAACAATACAGCCTGTGCTTGCAGCAATACTTTCTTATCCAGATGGTGTTCGATACCCAATTCTTCCGCAAACACGATCAACAGTTCAACCGGCGGCAGAGAAGACCCACCTGCAAACGGCGTGATGGCTGTGTCTACCGAGTCAACCCCCGCCATCATGCCAATCACACCATTTAATAGCGAAACCCCGGTCGTGGAGTGACTGTGCAGCGCCAGCGGCACGGTCAGCTTCTCTTTCAAGCCCCGCATCAGCTCAATGGCTTCAAACGGATACAGGATGCCCGCCATATCCTTGATCACAATCTGGTCGGCGCCTTCTTCTTGAAGCTTCAGCGCATAATCGACAAAGTACTGGGTTGTATGCACCGGGCTGACGGTGTAGACCAGCGCAGCCTCCACCTTGCCTCCATAGGCTTTTCCGGCCAACAACGCCGGTTGCAGGTTTCGAAAATCATTCATCGCGTCAAAAATGCGCACCACCCCAATTCCGGATTGGATCGCCTCGCGGATAAACGCCAGCACGAGGTCATCCGCATAGGGCTGGTAACCAAACAGGTTTTGCCCTCGCACCAGCGCCTGGATAGACGATTTCCCGTCTAATACTTCGCGGAAGCTGTCCAGCCGTTCCCAGGGGTCTTCTTGGGTAAACCGCAGACAGCTATCCAAAATGGCGCCGCCCCACAATTCCATCGTCGAAAAGCCCGCATTCCGGGTCAACTCAAGCACTCGCAAACCCATAGAGGTGGTCATGCGTGTGGCCGCAAGGCTCTGCTGGCCATCTCTCAAAGTAACATCGGTAAATTGGATTTGAGAACCCATCAACAAACTCCTCGGTAAAATCCTAATTGCTCAGAGGGTGGGGAAAGTTCCTGCATCTTCCACCTCTGGCTGAGTAGTAATGTAAAATCTATGTTTCCTTCTATAACCATATTTAGAGACTTGAGTTACGCAAGCCCACCGGGAATTGGCAAGATAATACGATTTGGGCACAAAAGTCACCTGGCCAATTCTAATAACCTATTCGCAAATTCGAAAGAGAGCCGTTACCGCCGCAAGGGCTGCCTGGGCGCTCAGATAGAACCCTCAGGCTGACCCTTGAAGGCCGCGCAGCTTAGCAGCAAGCTTTCAGCCGGGCTTCGTCGGCGGGAGTCATGGCTCTGCCCAGCGCCGCGCGGGCCTGTTCTACCAATGCCGCCGCTTTGTCACCATCTCCGCGCCGCGTCTCTACTTCCGCCAGGCTGAGCAGCGCCCGCCCGCGTTTGGCCGGGTCGGCCACCTCGCCAAAGCGCTCCGCGCACTCGCGGAAGCTGCGCGCCGCCGACTCCAGGTCGCCCCTCCGCACAGCTATCTCGCCATCCAATTGCAGCAGGCGGGCATAATCCTCCACCCGTCCCGACGAATCGCCGCCCAGCACCTGGTAGCCCAGACGGGCCTTCTGTGCGCATTCCACAGCCTGCTCCTGCTGGTTCAACCCCAGCCAGGCCAGCCCCATGATGGCCCACAATTCCACCAGGTGCTCCTGCACGCCAATGCTCTGGAAGGCCTCTAGCCCCAGGTTGGCGTTATCCAGCAGGGTGCTCCAGTCGCCTTCCGCTTGATTCAATAGCACAAGATGCAAGTAAGCCAACCCCACCTGGTAGGTGTGCCCGATCTGTTGGGCCGAAGCCAGGGCATCCTGCAAGTAGCTGCGCGCCGCCAGCAAGCTGCCGCGGTCAATCTCCAGCAGGCCCATGTTCGAGCGCAGCTCGATCATTCCTTCCACGTCGCCCAGGTTGGATTGCAGCTTGAAACTGCGCTGGAAGTTCTCCTGGGCCGCGTCCCAATCGCCTTGTTTCCAGGCCAGCAGGCCTAGATTATTGTAAGTGCGGGCCACCGCCACCACATCGCCAATGCGCTCGCGCAAGGCCAGGCTGCGCTGGACATATTCCTTGGCGCGCTCCACCTGGTCGCGCTGGAAGTAAATTCCCCCCAGGCGGTTATAGATCGACGCGATCACATCGTATTGGGCGGCCGGTTCCGCCAGTTCCAAGGCCTGTTTGAAGAAGCCTTCCGCGTCGTCCAGGTTGCCGCGCCGGAAATCGATCCATCCCAGGTCATTCAGCACCCGGCCATGCTCCACCGGGTCCATATCCGGCTCGCAAACGGCTTGCTGCAGGCGTTGAACGGCCTCGGCATAGCTTCCCTGCCGCTCCAGCGCCACCGCTGCCTTGCGCACCAGACGAGCGCGCAGGCGGCCCGAAATGTCGCTGCGCTCCATAACAGCCTGGTAATGCTCCATCGCGGCGGCGTATTCACCCGCCGTCACCTGCGCATCGCCCAGGCCAATTTCCACCTGCACGGCCTGCTCGGGGGTGTGCTCCACTTTGCCCAGAATCTCTTGCGCCTGCTGAAAGTGGTGCAGCGCCTGATCGTTGGCAAAAGCCGCCGAGGCCTTCAAGCCCGAAAGGATCAGGTAGCGCAAAGCCCGATCGAGCATGGAACTGCGCAGGAAATGCCCCGCCAGCACTTCCACCTGCCCCTCCAGGCGGTTGGGATAGAGCGCCTCGATGGCCAACCCCACTCGCCCGTGCAGGTCAGCGCGGTCGCGCAGCAGCAGGGTGCTGTAAATAGCATCCGAGACCAGGGCATGGCGGAAGTTGTACATCACTTCCGGCCCCGACATATCCGGGGTGAGAAATTCGCGGTCGGCCAGGAAGGTGAGCCCCTCCGAAAGCGCTCCCGAGGGCATATCCGCCAGGACGATGCGCAGCACCGCCAGGCGAAAACGGTCGCCAATGACCGCCGCGCTCTGCAAAATGCGGCGCGGGTAAGGGTCCAGGCGGTCAAAGCGAGTCAGGATCAGGCTTTGCACGCTCTCGGGCACGCCGATGCGGGTCGTTTCCGCGCCTGGCGTCAGGCGCCAGCCGTCCACCGTGTGGTGGATCACACCGCTTTCAATCAGGCTACGCAAAATTTCTTCCAGGTAGAACGGCATACCCGCGGCGCGGCGGACAATTTGCTCGCCCAGGCTGTCGGGTAAATCGGGAATGGAGAGCAGGGAATGCAACAACTGCCGAGATTGATCGGGTTCCAGCGCGTCCAACTGGACATGCACGAAGCGCGTGGCCAAACGCTGGCGGGCACGTTCCACAATGCTGGCCACCGCCCCGCCCTCAAAGGGCCGCGAGAGCGCGCAAATAACCAGCGCTTCGGTGCGCACACTTTCCATCAAGAAGAGCAGCAAATCGAGCGACGAATCATCGGCCCAGTGCAGGTCTTCCAGGATGAGCAGCAGGGATTTGCGACGCGCCTCGGCCACCAGCACGTCGCGCAGGGCCATGAAGATGCGCTGGCGCAGCTGCCCTGCATCCAGGTACTGGATGCGGTCGGCGGCATCTCCTTCCGGCTCCAGGCCAAACAAGGCTTCGAGATAAGGCTGCGTTTCCGCAATCCAGCCCGGCAGCAAGTCCTTCAAATAAGCCGTCAGGCGAACGCGCAAATCCACAGCGGGCAAATCGACAGGCGCGGACAGCAATTGGCGCAGCACATCCTGGAAAATCCAGTAAGCGATGGCCTTGCGGTAGGTCAGGCTCTGACCAACAATGACGCGGATATCATCCTGAGGCACGTGGCTGCGCGCCTCGGAAACCAGGCGGGTCTTACCCATGCCGCCTTCGCCCACCACCAGCACCAGGCTGCCCACGCGCTGGCCCGCCAGCCGGTCGATCACCGCGCGCATGCGCGACAGCTCGGTTTCGCGGCCCACCATCGGGGCATGCAGCCCTTCCAGGCCGCGGGACGAGCCGGGGCGGTCTTTGGAGCCAACCAACTGGTAGGCCGTCACCGGGCGGCTCATGCCCTTCAAGGCCACCGGCGGCAGGGCTTCAAAATCAAACAGGCGGTAGGTCTGGCGCTGCACGCTCTCACTGACCAGCACGCAGCCCGCGCAGGCAATTTCTTCCAGGCGGCGAGCCAGGTTGACCGAATCGCCAATGGCGGTGTAGTTCATCAATGTGTCGGCGCCCACCCCGCCCACAATGACCGAGCCCGAGTTCAGGCCGATGTGCACTTGCAGGTGCTCATCTTTGAGCGCAGGGAAGGAGCGGCTCAATTTTTCCACGCCTTCTTGCATATCCTGGGCGCAGCGCAAGGCGCGCTCAGCGTTGTTTTCGTAAGCTATCGGCGCGCCGAACAGGGCCATCAGGCCGTCGCCAGTGAGCTTATCGACCATGCCTTCGTAGCGGTGGACGGTCTCGACCAACATGCGGATGAAGCGCTGCACCAGCTCGTAAAGGTCCTCGTCCCCCAGGGATTCGGATAGCTGCGTGTACCCGGTCAGGTCGACGAACAAGATGGTCACGCTGCGCCGCTGGCCGCGTGCTTCCACCCCGGCCTTGCGGAAGCGATCCATCAGGTCGGCGCCCATCATCACCCCCAGGTACTCGGCCGGGGTGCTGTGCTCGGACGCGGATTCTTCGGGCAGGCGCGCGCCGCACTTGCCGCAAAAGCGCATTTGAGGAGGATTTTCAAAACCGCATTGGTCGCAAGCGTTCATCGGCACCCGTGGATGAGGCATTTAATGAAACGGGGCAGAATGTTGATTGTCGCATTTGCGCGAACCTGGACATTCCACCCCCAACGAAATACCGTTATTGCGTTCCCGGCAGCGCTATGCACGCAAAACATACCGGGCCATACCCGTTAACACAACTATATTCTAACAGTTTAAGCGCGCCGCGCCCCTCACAGATTCGTTAAGAGGGTCTCTACCTACAAAGACTCAACAGCCGCTTTTCCCACCACCCCCACCAGCTCCTCCACCGCCGCCAGCACCGCTCCGGTCACCGGCACGTCAAAATCCACCTGCCGGGGCTGGATGCCCACCAGCAGCACGCGGCAGCCGAGGTCAGCGGAGAGGAACTCGGCCAGCGTGGAAGGTGGCTGGGTGTGCGTGGAGCCGCCAAAGCCCGAGGCCTGGGCGCAATCCACCACGAGGATGGTTCCCGGAGCTTCGTCCATGTGGGCCGCGTCCACCAGCAGTACCAGCCCCGGCCCAAAGCGGCGCAGCACGCCCGTGTACGCCTCGGGGCCGACTCCGGCCTCGATGACCAGCCAGGAATCGGGCAACGCCAACCCCTTCAAACGGCGCGCCGCCAGAACCCCGGCGGCGTCATCTCCGTTCAATTCGTTGCCAATGCCCATCAGGGCCACCCGTTGGTTATTCCTCAGGGCATTCCGCAGGTCGTTTTTCCAGGAGGAAAGCGACATCTTCTTCTCTTCCGTAATACACCTCAAAAGGCTCTTTATGGACCGAAGCCAGCTCCCAATCTTCGCTAGACATCGACAGGCACTTAAACCGGCAGCTTATCACACACTGCGCGCAGTAGGTGCAGCGG
This sequence comes from Anaerolineaceae bacterium, assembly GCA_016927865.1. Classification (GTDB taxonomy): domain Bacteria; phylum Chloroflexota; class Anaerolineae; order Anaerolineales; family Anaerolineaceae; genus Anaerolinea. The sequence goes on along the minus strand of JAFGLU010000040.1, from coordinate 30,075 downwards.
TCGGCGTGATAGCGCATGACGAACTTCTTGGCGGCTTTGTCGATGGTAATCAGCTCGATGGCATCGGAGGGGCAGTCTTTGACGCATAACATGCACCCGGCGCATTTCTCGGGGTCGTAAACCAGCTTGCCGCGAAAACGGGGCGGGGCTTCGGTGCGCACAAACGGATATTGTTGGGTGATGGGGCGGCGAAAGATCGAGCGAACAACATCCCCGATCATCGTCCCCAGCCGCAAACGCTTGTTGGGTTTCTTCATCCAATACCTCCTAAGCCAGGGCGCGGAATAATGCCACGACCAGTAAGTTGAGCAGCGCCAGCAAGGCCCCAATGCGCCACCACAGGCCCACGGTCTGATCGATGCGCAGGCGGGCAAACAGCGATTGCAATACCGCCATGACGAACAACAGTCCCACAGTCTTGACCACGAAGAGCAGCGGGTTGCCCACGCCGCCCAGGTAGAAGGCCGACACCAGGGTCAGGCCGATGAGTAGTTCCACGTTCTTGCCGATGCGGAACAGGGCCAGCCCGCGCCCGGAGTACTCGGTGAGGGCCCCGGCCACAATCTCGGTCTCGGCTTCCGGCGCGTCAAAGGGCGGTAGTTCCAGCTTGCCCATCAAGCCCACCAGCGCCACCACGAAGCCCAGCGGCTGAGTGAGGATCATCTGCCAGGGATGCAGTTGCGTGTAAAAGTTGATCTCCCCAATCGTCCAGGTACCCGCCACAATAGCCGGACCTAGCAGCGCCAGCAAGAAGGGCGCTTCGTAGGAAAACAACTGGGTGAGCGTGCGGGTGGCGCCAATCAAGGCGAAGCGGTTGGGAGTGTTGGCCCCCGCCAGGCCCAGGCACAACGTCAGCACGCTGAGCATATACAGGGTCACCACCAAATCGCCCTTGAAGCTGTAAGCGGGGGCAAACCCGGCGATCGGCACGTACAGCGCTGAAGCCAGCGCGGCCGAGAGAGCCAGCACGGGCAGCAGGTAGAACAGGATGCGATCTACGCCCTGCGGGATGATCTCTTCTTTGGATAGCAATTTGACTACGTCGGCCAAAGGCTGGAACCAGCGCGGACCAATGCGATTTTGGAAGCGCGCCACCAGCTTGCGGTCAATCCATTCGTAAGCCATGCCTCCGAACATCAGGAACAGGCCGCCGGGGAAAAACAAAAATGCGATCAGAGGAGGTACGGTCAGATTGTTCATCGGTAGTACTCGATTCCGTAGCGGCGTAAGTCTTCCCAGGTCCACACCTGGCTGTTATCGCCTCGCTGGATATTCACCAAACGGTCGTTGCAAGAGAAGCACGGATCGATGCCGGAAAGGATCATGGGCATGTCGGCCAGCTTGGACCCGACGGCTGTTTGGGTTACAGAGCCCCAGTTGCACAGGCTGGGCGTGCGCACCTTGACCCGCTCGGGTTGGTCGCTGCCGTTGCTCTTGATGTAGTAAAACAGCTCGCCGCGCGGTGCCTCTACCCGGCTGACCACTTCGCCTGCAGGGACTCGGCGCGGAACGCGCGCGGTCAGCTCGCTCTGCGGCAGGTTGTCCAGGATCAGGCGGATCAGGCGGAAACTTTCAAACAATTCGCGGATACGCACGTCAAAGCGAGCCATCAGGTCGCCGGCTTCGGCAGTCACCAACTTCACCGGAAACTCCGCATAAGAAGCGTAAGGCGCGTCAATGCGCACATCCCGTTTGTTACCTGATGCGCGTCCGGTCGGCCCCACCATACCAAATTCGTCAGCCTGCTCGCGGGTCATGGTACCCACGCCGCGCGTGCGCCCCAGGAAGGTGCGGTCGGTAGTGCATATTTTCAAGTAGTGATGGGAACGTTCTTCCAGGAAATCAACGCCGCGTAAAATCGCGTCGCGTTGGGCATGGTCAATATCAAACTTGACCCCGCCGAGCAGGTTGATCGAGTAATTCACCCGATTGCCACACAGCATTTCGAGCAGGTCCATGACCGTTTCTCGGTCGCGCCATGAATACATGAACAGGGTATCGAAGCCGCCCTCGTGAGCCGCTACGCCCAGCCACAGCATGTGGCTGTGAATGCGCTCCAGCTCGCCCACCAGGGTGCGAATGGCTTGCGCGCGTGGCGGGGCGCTGACATTGCACAGCTTTTCAACGCCCAGGGCGAAGGCCGTGGCATGCACGTGCGAGCAAATGCCGCACACCCGCTCAAACAAATACAAGCTCTGCACCCATGAACGATTTTCGGCGCCCTTTTCAATTCCCCGGTGAACATATCCAAGGCGTATCGAAACACCGGTGACAATCTCGCCTTCAACTGAAAACTCAAAATGCCCGGGCTCTTTCAGCGCAGGATGCTGCGGACCAATGGGCACGATAAATTTCTTGGTCTCTTCCATCTTCCCTCCTATGCCTCATCCGGCGAATCAAAACCGGTAAAAGATTTACGCAGCGGGTAAACGCCCACCGGCCAATCATCTGCCAGCAGCAGGCGCTCGGTGTTGGGCGTGCCCTCCAGGAACACCCCAAACATTTCAATGAATTCTCTCTCGTAGAGCGTAGCTACAGGTATGAGATCGCAGATGCTAGGCAGGTACGGCTCGGAATAGGGCGCCGCCACTCGAATGGTCAGCACCGCGGCCCCCTCACAGAACTGGTACAGGCCTTCGACCTGGCCCTCGGCTTCTTCGGTCGCCGGAACATCCAACCCGGTGATGGCGGCCAGGTAACCCCATTTGGCCTGTTTCACCGCCGTGATGGCCGCTTTGAAGTTCTCCCGGCTGACCTTCACATCCAAACGATGCGCTTCAGGCTGCGCCGTGCTATCCGTCCATTGCTGTAAAAGCTCCTGAGCCTGGGTTAATGCAGTTTGTGTATCCATATTTGCCTCCTAGGCCACCGGTTTCTTTAAAGTTTCCAGAAGCTGCACCACGCCGTAGATGATGGCTTCGGGGCGGGGCGGGCAGCCGGGGATGTATACGTTGACCGGGATCACCGCGCTGATGTCGCCAACAATGTTATAGCAGCCGCGGAACGCACCGCCGGAAATGCCACACGAGCCCACCGCCACCACGAACTTCGGGTCGGGCATCTGCTCGTAGATGCGCAGCAGGCGATCGCGAGACTGGCGCGTGACCGGGCCGGTGCAGATGAGCACATCGGCATGGCGCGGGCTGCCCTGCAGCTTAATGCCAAAGCGCTCGATATCATAGCGCGGGGTGAGCGTGGCCAAAATTTCAATGTCGCAGCCGTTGCAAGAGCCGCTGTTGTAGTGAATGGCCCAGGGAGAGTTGATCCGCGCCCAATCGCGCAGTTTATCCAATGCTTGCTGCCAGGGGGTCGGTAAACTGGTTTCCATTAAAGCTCCTTTACCCCAAGATTAAGGCGATCAAACCGAACATCAGCCCCACCAGGTAGATGGCGCTGGCCGGAGAGAAATCGCTGAGGCCCAGCACCAACATGCCCAGGTGCAGGATGGCAAAGAACAGCGCTACCAGTAAAAAGGGGCGGTACCCCGGCGCGGCCAGATAGGTGGGGGCCTCTTCGCCCGAGCCGTAAATGCTGCTCTTGGCGGCGTCCGATTTTTCGGGCCCGGCCAGTTGCTTGCCCAGCCACACCACGAGCCCCACCAACGGCACATACACCAGAACCGCAATCACGGGAGAAAACAATAGGTTGGTATCCATGCAGCCCTCCTCGTTAGAACCCAAACCCTGCCAGCAGGCTGCTTGCCGCCGGAGCGGTCAACCAGGACATCCATACCGGCCAAAAGCCCAGCACCACGACAAAGAGCAACATCGCCACCATCGGCAGGGCCATCGAAACCGCTATCGGTTTCCCCTCCTTCACGGCTTCCGAAGGCTGGCGACGGTACATGCGGTTGACCAGAGGTGCGTAATAGCCGAGCGACAGCACGCTGTTGAGCCCGGCGAAGATGACCAGCCACAGCAGGGCCGTGCTGCGCGTCTCGGCGCCCGCCAGGAAGATCTGCCACTTGGACATGAAGCCCGACAGCGGCGGCAGCCCGCCCAGCGCCAGCAGCGCCACGCTCAAGGCAAAGGCGGTCAGCGGATAGCGCTGCGCTGCGCCGTCCAGGTCCTCCACCATGAGGGGGTTGTGCTTGCCTCGTGAAAGGTACAGGGCGTAAATGAGGGATCCCGCCGCCAGGAAGGCCAGGCCTTTCATCATGGCGTGGTTGAAGAGGTGGAAGAAGCCGCCCGCTGCCCCGTTGGACAGACCGTAGGAGGCGCTCACCCCAAAACCGATCAGCATGTAGCCCACCTGGGCCAGGCTGGAATAAGCCAGCATGCGCTTCACTTGCGTCTGGCGCAAGGCCATCAGGTTGCCCACCACCATGTTCAGCACACCGAACATCAGCAGCAGCGCGCCCCAGGCCGTGGAGGTGGCAGAAAGCACCCCCAGTGCCCTCAGCATAGCCACCAGGCCGGCTTCAATCACCACGCCAGAGAGCATGGCGCTGATCCCACTGGGGGCCTGCGAGTGCGCATCGGGCAGCCAGGTGTGCGCCGGAACCATAGCCGCTTTGACGCCAAAACCCGCCAGGAACAGAGCTCCGGCAGCCAGCCCCAGCGGGCCAAACCCGCTCGCCATCTCGCGCAGTTCAACCAGATCCAGGGTGCCTGCTTTGAGGAAGATGATGGAGATGCCGAAGAGCACCAGCACCGATCCCACCGCCGATTGCACCAGGTACTTGATTCCAGCCTCCAGCGCGCCTGGTTGGTCGCGGTAGAAAGCTACCAGCAGATAAGAGGTGATGGCCATGCCTTCAAACCACACCCACAGGTTGAACAGGTCGCGGGCGCAGCCCAGGCCGATCATCATTCCGCACAGGGCCGGCAGCAGGGCGTAGTATTTCTCCTCTCCTTCTTCGTCCTTCATATAGGACAGTGAGAAGATGGTCACCAGCGTGCCCAGTAAGACCACCGTGGCCGAAAGCAGCAAACCGATGCCGTCCATCTCCATTACAATGCGCCCAACCTTAAACGAGACCGGGCCATCTATGACCACGGCCCGCCCCACAAAGAACAACGGGATCCAGGTGAGCATCACGGTCACCAGGGTGACCCAGCGAGCCAAACCAAACAGGCCCTTCGAGCGGTTATAGCTCAAGCGGCCAATCATGTAAGCAACCGGAGAAGCCCCCAGGGGCAAAATGATCATCCAGAGCAGTGCCATTTGTGGATTCATCTCGTCACACTCCCAGGGATAAGATAGCAATGACCACGAACAGGGTGACGACGATTGCCAGCAAGTTCCAACTCAACACGCCCGTTTGCCCGGCGCGCAAATCTTCGGCCAACTGCTGGGTGAAATCTACCACCTTGCGATTGATGAATTCAAAGCCAAAACTGCTGCGCGACACCCCAGCCACGCCTTGCAGCGGCTCGCTCACCAACCGCAATTGCTTGCGCAGCACCCAGGCCGCCAGGCCCAGGGCAATCACCCCCAGGGCAATCCAGGTGACGGGGGCTTTGACAATTTCCAGAGCAATATCGCCCAGAGAATGGGCATGAATGCCGTGGAAAGGCAGGGTCTCTTCCAGCAGGCGGCCGAACGGCCCCACCACCAGCCAGGACACCAGCGTGCCCAGCGCCAGGGGGATGAGGGCGATCTTCATGAACATGCCCGCATCGTGCGCGTGGCGGTTCTGGGCGGGCTGACCGTAGAACACCATATACACGCAGCGGAAGGTGTATAAGGCCGTCACCCCCGCGGTGAAGATCATCACGCCCAGCATCCAGGCCGGGCCGCCCGTCAAACCGGCCTCCAGAATCAATTCTTTGCTCCAAAAACCGTTCAGCACCGGCAAACCAGCCAGGGCCAGCGCCCCAATGACAAAGACCGCGCGCACCACGGGCATTTGCTTGCCCAGGCCGCCCATCTGGCGCATGTCGCGCGTGCCCGCCGCGTGGATCACCGCGCCCGCGCTGAGGAACAGCAGGGCTTTAAAGATGCTATGGCTGAACAGATGAAACTGGCTGGCGAACACACCGCCCGCGCCCACCGCGTAAACCATGTAGCCCAACTGGCTGACAGTCGAATAGGCGAGAACGCGCTTCAGATCGTAAGCCGTGAGGGCCATGATGGCCGAGAGCACTGCCGAGAGCATTCCCACCAGCATAACCGCCTCACGCCAGCCGGGAACACCCTCAAAGGCTGGGTAGAAGCGCGCCAGCAGGTAAACGCCCGCGTTGACCATCGTGGCTGCATGGATCAATGCGCTCACCGGGGTGGGCGCTTCCATCGCGTCGGGCAGCCAGGTTTGGAAGGGGAACTGTGATGATTTTGCCGCCGCAGCAATGAGGAAGCCAAAGGCCAGAATGCCCAGCACGCTTTCCGGCAGCACTTCGGCCTTTTCCAGCAGGACCGATACCTCAAAACTGCCCAGGTAGGCATAACTGATCAGCGCTCCGGCCAGCAGCCCCACCCCGCCCAACTGGGTGATGATGAGGGCTTTCATACCGCCGGCCACAGCCTTGGGGTCGTCGTTATAGAAGGAGATCAGCGCATAGGAAGTGAGCGCGGTGATTTCCCAGAACAGGAAAATGAGGAAAAGGTTGTTCGTGAGCACCAACCCGGCCATGGCGCCGATGAAAAACAGAATCATGGCGTAATAACGGCCCAACTGAGCCTCGCCCTTCATGTAATCGACCGAGAAGATGACCGCCAGCGAACCAACCACCGTGGCAATCGCCGCCAGGAATACCCCCAGGCCGTCGGGGACGAAGGTGAAATCGCCAAAGGCCCCGCCTACCGAAATCTTGACCGCTGTTTCATGGGAGCCGAGCGGGATGAGCAGCGCAGCCGCCACGCCCGCCGCCACCGAAAACAACACCGCCAGCGTATGCTGAAGACGCGGACGGCCATCGCCGGCCCACCACACCAGCAGCGCGCCCAACCAGGGCAGGCCAATCACCAATCCAATGCACAAAGCCGCGTAATTCATGGCCTACCTCCGCAGCGTAGAAATAGCTTTGATATCGAGGGTGCCAAACTTGCGGCGCACCTGCACCACCAGCGCCAGGGCCACCACCGCCACCACCGTATCGGTCACGATGACGGTCAGGGCCAGGCTCTGCGCTTCGTCGATTTTTCCGTTCAAGCGGCCCGACAAGATGAAGGCCAGCATGGCGGCCTTGACCGCCAGTTGCAGCCCCACCACAATTTTCATCAGGTTGCGCGAGACCAGCATGCCGTAGATGGCAATTCCCACCAGACCAACAGTAACCACCACGACCACATTAATGAGATTGAAGATCATGGCTTTCCTCCTTTCCGGTGGCAAAGGGATCGTCGGTGAGCAGCCCCAGCACGGTTAGCACCCCGGCAAACATCAGCACGGCCTGCAAGATCACATCCACGCTGCGATCATGCCACAACACCCGCTTGAAATAGCCGTGCAGGCTGGAAGTTTCTTCCAGGCCGGTGAGGAATTCGGGGGCTTGCATGGCCGGCAGAACCATCCAGGCCAGCATGACGCCAGCCAGCACCACCGCCACCCAGGCCAGGGGTCGGGGCAGCAGCGGCTGCGAGCCCAAAGCCTCATCCCCGGCGATATTGATGGCGAAGACAAAGATCACCGTCACCAACCCGGCCCCCACGCTGAGTTCAACTACGGCCACCTCAGCGGCGCCCATACGGAACATCAGCCACGAAACCAATGCGCTGGTCAGCGCAAGCCAAAGCGCCGTAACCAGCAAGCGGCTTTCCCGAATGGACAAGAAAGCGCTCACCAAAATCCCAACTCCAATTAATACATTGAGCATTGCGACCCCTCCCCAGAGGTATCGATATCTGGTCAGTTTCACAACATCATGGCTGGCCACCATGCAGAGAATAATGTGACCGATTGGTATCAGGAAACTTATACATCGTCCCAGTTAAATTGTCATGTGAGAGGTATCAGGATTAAACGGGTGATTCATCATGAATTTGATATGAATATCCAATTATTTCGCCAATACTCAGTCAGAAGACTAAAAGTTCCCAAAATTGAGGTATGTGCGGGGTGCATGCACCCCGCACATACCTCAATTTTGGACATCTTCCAGGTTCTCTGGGAGTTGCCGTGGTAGCTGCCGCATTTTGGGGTGTGAGAGCTTCGCCGCTCTCACACCCCAAAATGCGGGGTTCACCACGCCAATTCCCAATGACCCATCTTCCACCGAAGGTCGAGTGGTAAAAATTTGTGGTAGACTAAACGGAAGGATTCCTCTATGCGCTGGACCCGCGACTACCAACCGCAACCTGACCAAAGCCGCCTGTACACTCAGGCGCTTATTATTACCCTGGCCGGGAACATTCTTCTGGCGGCAGCCAAAGCCCTGGTGGCTTACCTGACCGGCAGCGTTGCCGTTTACGCCGATGCCGCCAATTCCATCTCCGATGTGGTTTACTCCTTGCTGATGGTTTTCGGGCTTTGGGTGGCCCGGCGCCCGCCGGATATCTCTCACCCTCAGGGGCATAACCGCTTCGAGCCGCTGGTGGGCATGGCGGTGACGTTCTCGATGGCTTTCGCCGGATTTGAAGCCGCCCGAGCGGCCATTTCGCGGCTGGTGGAAGGCGGCTCGGCTGTCGACCCTGGCTTGCCCACCCTGGTGCTGCTCAGCGGCGCACTGGTCAAGGCCCTCATGTTCTGGCGCGTCCGTTGGATTGCCCGCCGCACCAACAGCCCCACCCTGGCAACCACCGCCACAGACAACCTCAGCGACGTGCTCACCTCTCTGGCAGCCCTCGTTGGCGCGGTGGGCAGCACCTTCCTCCATCCCCTCACCGACCCCATCGCGGGCATCCTGGTGGCGTTGTGGATCTTCCGCAACGTGGTCCGTGCCGGAAAAGAGAACCTCGATTTTCTCACCGGCGCAGGCGCCGACCCAGCCCTGCGTGAACGACTGGTCGACGTAGCGCAGGAAGTGCCCGGCGTCCAGCGCGTCCACCATCTGATGACCGAGTACACCGGCACGCGTCTGGTGGTAGATTTGCACATTAACGTAGATGGCGAGATGACCCTGCGACAGGCGCATGATATCGCCGACGAAATCATCGAGCGGCTGCAAGCGCAGCCCGAAGTAGACCGCGCTTACGTGCATATTGAGCCTGAAGGATACGATTAATGCGCGGGCGGGGCTGGCTTCGCCGCACCGGGCGCATCTTGCTGGCCCTGGCAGCGTCCTGGACTCTCGTCATCGCCGCGCTCTCCATTCGTTACGTCAACGCCCTGCTCAACCCGCCCTGCCCCATTGGATTAGAGTCTCCTCCGCCTGGTTTTGAGCCGGTTGAAATCACCTTGCCATCCGGCCCGCGCCTGCGCGGCTGGTGGCGCCCGCCCCAAAACGGCGCCGCGGTGGTGCTGCTGGCCGGGCACGGCGGCACGCGCGACTCCATGCTGCCTGAAGCCCAACTGCTGGCGGCCCAGGGCTACGGCGCGCTGACCCTGGATTACCGCCAATGCGCCGGCCGGCCCGTGGGTCTGGGCGCGCTGGAGGTGGAAGAATTCCACGCCGCCCTGGATTTCGTCCAGGCTCAACCCGGTGTGGAATGGATCGCTGCGCTGGGCTTTTCGGCGGGCGGGGCGGCGGTGCTGCGCGGCTCGCTCGAGCGCCCCGAGGTGCGCGCGGTGATTGCCGAGGGGCACTATGCCAACTTGTGGAGTGAAATCCTGCTCACGCCGCCTTCGCGCCCGCTTTCATTAGAATGGCAAATCCAGCACGGGGTGGCCTTGGTGCTGTGGGCACGGCTGGGAGTCTGGCCCGGGCAGGTCAGCCCTATTGACTCGCTGCCCGAGCTGTCGCCGCGACCGGTGCTGCTCATCTTCGGTGAGCGCGAAGCCGCCGACGCGCAAGCGCAGGCGCAGTTCGCCGTAGCGCTTGAGCCCAAGGCGCTGTGGATTGTGCCCGGCGTCGATCACGGCGGCTACCTGCAAGCCGACCCTGCCGGTTATGCCCGGCATGTGCTAGAATTCCTCGAATTTCACCGGGGAACGCAGCAACCGTAGGGGCGAGGCGAGATTCGACAACTCGACCTCCCAGTCAACCCGATAGCCTCGCCCTCTTTTGCAACCTGGGCGAGGCTACAAGATGCCGGTTAATTGGCAACCGTGATTCCGCCTTGCACCTACAGCCAAGGCAGTATTCTTCGGATGCAAGGTCGGGAAACCCGACCCCTACGCGATCGTTACTTCTTTGCCAGCAGCCTGGCTGCGGTAAATGCCATCCAAAATGGTTTGCACCTGCAGCGACTGCTCCGGTGGAACCGGCGAAGGCAGCCCCTCGGCTACCGCCTGGGCAAACTCTACGCACTCCAGCGCGTGCGGCTCCATCTCGTCCCGGGTTAGCTTCAACGCCTGCGTCACCAATTGGCGCGTCTTGTAATTGGTCGTATAGATCTCCGCGCTGGGCCACTGGCAGCCGCCCTCTGTCCCATACAACCACACCTTGATATCCTCGTCGGGATGGTGCAGCAGCCAGGAAGTCTCTAGCATGAGCGTGGAACCGTTCTCAAAACGCACAAAAGCCGCTGCGAAATCCTCCACGTCCATATCGGCGGGAACAAGGTGACGGCCCCATGCCGTAAAGGCGCCGGGGGTGTGGGCCAGCTCGGTGCGAGCCACGCCCGAGACCGCCACGGGTTTCGGGTGTCCCAGCAGCCACAGGGTCAGGTCGAGGACGTGCACACCAATATCAATGCAAGGGCCGCCGCCCGAGCGATTCTTATAGATGAAGGTGGGCGCAATCGGCAGCCCGTTGCGGCGCAGCCACCAGGCGCGGGCATGGTACACCGCACCCAACGCCCCTTCATCAATCTCGGCTTTGAGAGCCCGCGAATGCCCGTGGAAGCGGAAATGCTGCGCCGTCATTAGCAGCTTGCCTGAGCGGTCGCGGGCATCAATCATCTTGCGGATTTCAGCGGGGGTGGGGGCCAGCGGCTTTTCGCAGATCACGTGCTTGCCCGCTTCCAGCGCCGCCACCACCTGCTCGGTGTGGAACATATTGGGCGAGCAAATATCCAGGATGTCGATATCGGGGTCGGCGATCAAATCGGCGGGCTTCTCATAGAAATGCGTCAAACCGTGCTTCTCGCGCCATACAGCAAACACCTCGGGGCGCACATCACAACCGGCAACAATTTCGGTGTAGGGGGAAGCCTTCCAACCGGGGACATGGGTGTTGGCGATGCCGCCCAGCCCCAAAATGCCAACCTTCAACGTGTTGGTCATAGGAATCAACTCCAGGGGAACAAAGAGGATGATAGCGTGATTCTACCCCAAATCCAACCGCAGATGTGAACGTTAAAAATTGTAGGGGCAGTTCATGAATTGCCCTTACTACTCCGTATCACATAATCCACCATCAGCGCCGGGATGTTCACCCCCGTGGTGGCGATGCTGTTGCGGAACTCCATCGTATGGTTCACCTCATTCACCGTCAAACCATTGTCCGACTCGAACACATCAATCGCCAGCAGTCCCCCGCCCAGGGCTCGCGCCGTGCGACGGCACAGCTCCGCCAGTTCCGGCGTCACCGGGCAGTTGGACGCCACCCCGCCCCGCGCCGTGTTGGTGATCCAGTTCTCCGAGCTGCGGTAGATGGCTCCAATCGGTTCATCCCCCACCACAAACGCGCGGATATCCCGCCCCGGTTTGTTGACAAATTCCTGGATGTAAAACACCTGGTGATTGACCCCCAGCGTGGCCTTGTGCTCGATGAAGGCCTCCGCCGTAGTGCGGTTATCCACCTTGGCCAGCAGCCGCCCCCACGAGCCGACCACCGGCTTGAGCACGCAGGGGTAGCCCATCGCCTCCACCGCCGCCAGGGCCGCTTCTTCCGAAAAGGCCATCAGCACCCGCGGTGTGGGGATGCCGTTCTGCACCAAAATCTGGCTGGTGACGTACTTATCGCCACAGCGCTCAGCCGTCTCGGGCGGGTTGACCACCGGCACGCCGTTGGCGGCAAAAATGCGCGAGATATACAAACCGCGCGAATAGGATACCGACCGCTCAAAGAGCACATCTACATCGGTGGGCAAGCGGTCGATCTCAAAGAAAGCGTTCTCGTCGCAAAGCTGCACCACTTCCACGTTGTCGCGTTTGGCGAACTCCTGCAGCAAGAGTTTTTCCTCCACGCGCACTCGGGTATACAAAAAACCTACTCGGATCATGCCATTTCCTCCAAAACTAGAAGTACCTCATCCACCACCTGCTCGGTGCGAAGCGTGCCGCCCAAATCAGGAGTCACCTGCCCCGCCGCAATCACCTGTTCCACCGCTGCGCGCAGCCGCGCCGCCTGCCCGCCCTCGCCCAAATGCTCCAGCATCATGGCCGCCGAGAGCAGCGTGGCCAGCGGGTTGGCCTGCCCCGTGCCCACCAGCTTGGGCGCGCTGCCGTGCACCGGCTCGAACACCGCCGCCCCTTCGCCCAAATTGCCCGAGGCCGCAAGCCCCAGCCCGCCCACCAGCATGGAGGCTTCATCGCTGAGGATGTCGCCAAACAGGTTGGTGGTCACAATCACCTGGAACTGCTCTGGCGCGCGGATCAGCTCCATCGCGCAGGTATCCACCAGCAGTTCCTGCACCTCCAGGTCGGGGTATTCGGCGGCCAATTCCAGGGCCGTCCGGCGGAACAGCCCGCAGGTCTGGCGCAGGACGTTGGCCTTGTGCACCACCGCCACCTTGCTCGCGCCGCGTTTGCGCGCCAGTTCAAAGGCCGCCCGGGCAATGCGCTGCGAGCCGCGCCGGGTGATGACTCGCTCCGTCACCGCCCGCGCCCCGTCCTCCTCCACCCGCTCAACCCCCGAGTACAGGCCCTCGGTGTTCTCGCGCACAATGACCATGTCGATGCCCTGTCGCGACACGGGGTTGGGAATCGAGCGAATCGGGCGCAGGTTGGCGTAAAGATCAAAGGTCTTGCGCAAGCGCAAGATGGGCGAAAAATACCCAGGGAGATCGGGCGGTGTGGTCACCGCCCCAAACAGGGTGGCCTCTGCAGCGCGGACTTTCTCCAGGGTGGCCTCCGGCAGCGGTGAACCACAGCGCTGGTAAGCCCCAAAACCGATTTCTCCCTCCGACCACTCGAACTGCACGGGCAGCGCTTCCAGCGCGCGCCGGGCTGCTCCAATCACCTCGGGGCCAATCCCATCGCCGGGCAGCAGGCAGATGCGGCGCGCGCTCATTCGACCAACTCCTCGAGCGAATGCTCTTTGAGGAAGCGCACCAGCCCGCCTGCCTCGGCGATTTTGAGCACGAACTCGGGCAGCGGCTTGGCCTGAAACGATCGACCCGTAGTGCGGTCGAAAATCTCGCCGCTGGTCAGATTTACCTCCACCTCGTCGCCCTCGTTGATCTCGGCGGCGGCCTGGGGGCATTCCAGAATGGGCAAACCAATGTTGATGGCATTGCGGAAGAAAATCCGCGCATACGACGCCGCGATCACGCAGCGCACCTGTGACCCCCGAATAGCAATGGGGGCGTGCTCGCGCGACGAGCCGCAGCCAAAATTCCAGCTCGCCACCACCACGTCGCCGGGCTGCACGCCCGGAGCAAAGTCAGGGCGCACCTCGCAAAAAACCTTGCTTGCCAGTTCCCGCTCGTCAATGGTGATATTGAAGCGGGCGGGGATGATTTCGTCGGTATTCAAATTGTCTTCAAATTTCCATGCTTTTCCCATGATGTCCTCCAAGAAGCTGTAAGCCGTCAGCTATTAGCCAGAATTGGTTTCGCGTTTTGCAGTACACTTTCCGCTGGTTTTTTTATCTCTTTCTTACTTGGTCTTTCTCTTTCTTTCTCTGCGTTCCTCTGCGAACTCTGCACCTCTGCGGTTTCTCTTGATCTACTTACAGGGCGCAGCTCAACCCTGGTTGATTCTCATGTCTTTTTCCACCGCTGCGCCCCTACGAAGAATTTGCCGTCTTCCATTCGTTGAATTCGTGTGCATTCGTGGAGAAACCCTCTTCTCACACATACGGCCGGGGGTCAGCGATTTTGCCTGCCAGGGCGGTGGCGGCGGCGGTTGCCGGGCTGCCCAGGTAGATCTCGGCGTCGGGGCTGCCCATGCGCCCGATGAAGTTGCGGTTCATGGTAGTGAAAGCTCGCTCACCGGGAGCCAGCACCCCGCCATGCCGCCCGATGCACGCGCCGCAGCCCGGCGCATTCACCGTGCAGCCCGCGTCCAGAAACACCTGGATCAAGCCGTTGGCCAGGGCCTTCTCATAGATGGTCTGGCTGGCCGGAGTGACCAGCGTGCGCGTATAGGGGGCCACCTGCCGCCCGCGCAGAATTCCCGCCGCAATCTCCAGGTCCTCGTAGCGGGCGTTGGTGCACGTACCGATGTACACCTGGTCGATCTCCAACCCGGCCACCTCGCGCAGCGGTTTGACGTGGTCCACGTCGGGGTGGCAAGCCACCTGCGGCTCCAGGGTCGAGACATCCATCTCAATCACCCGCTCATAGCGCGGGTTGATCGCCTGGAACACCTCGAAGGGCGGCTGGGCTTTCGTCTCGCGCTGGAGGTAATCCACCGTGCGCTGGTCGGGAGCAATCAAGCCGCACTTGGCTCCCACCTCCACCGACATATTGGCAAACACAATCCGTGCGTGTACGGGCAGTTCGTCGATATATGACCCGGCAAATTCCAAACACCGGTAAGTGGCACCGTCCATGCCCAACTGGCCTGCCAGCGCAATCATCACGTCCTTGGAATACACGCCCGGCTGAGTCTGTCCCTCCAGTCGCACCAGGATGGTCTGCGGCACGCGGAACCAGGTCTTGCCGGTCACCCAGGCCGCGCCCACCTCGCTGGAGCCCAGGCCCGTGGAGAAGGCACCCAGTGCGCCATAGGTCACGGTGTGCGAATCCGCGCCGATCAAGATTCCGCCCGGGCGCACAAAACCCTCCTCAATCATCACCTGGTGGCATACCCCGCGGCGGTAGAAGTGGCGGATGCCTTGCTCGCGCACGAAGCGGGTGATCTTCTGCTGGTTTTCAGCCGCCAGCAAGTTCGGCGCCGGGTAGGCGTGATCAAAATGAATCACCACCTTGTCCGGGTCGCGCAGCGGTTTGCCAATCTCGCGAAAGGCCTTGATTGCCAGCGGGGTGGTGTTGTCGTGGCTCATGATCGCGTCCACATCCAACAAGACGATTTCGCCAGGCTCCACGCTGTGTCCAACTCGACGTGCAAAAATTTCTTCAACCAATGTACCCATGTGTCCTCCGAAGAATGCTCTAAGCTGTAAGCCATCAGCCGTTAGCCAGAAAGAGGTTCGCTGTTCGCTTTCGGCGATCCGCTGTTGGCTGTTCATCGATGGTTCGTCTTTCAATATCTCTCTTATCTTTCTCTCTGCGCTCTCTGCGCCATTGCGGTTTCTCTTCACGGGCGCAGCTCAACCCTGGTTAATTCACATGCCTTTTTCCACCGCTGCGCCCCTACGCAACCACCTCGGCGTGCTTCTTCAACACCAGCCGCGTGTCCGTCGTCTTGACCCCCGGCATCAAGCGTAGTTCCTCGATGAAATTATTCAAATCGCAAGTATTCGGCACGCGCACATACAGGCTGATATCGTAATCCCCGGTCAGTTCGTATACGCTGGAAACCTCTTTGCGTGCCTTCAGCCGCTGCACCACCGCGCCGGTGTAGACGTGCGACTCCACCGCGATCATCACCAGGGCATTGATATCCTTGGGGAAAATATCGATAACGCGCCCCGTCACTCGTTCAGCAATCTCAACGATATCCGCGTCGTGCAGCATCTTGCGCTCGTCCCCCATCCGTTTAATCTCATCCACAATGCTGTCCAGATCCTCGCCATTCACCGTCACCCCATATTCCTCCAGGCGCACCTGCACCGCCCGTTTCCCGGTGTACTTATCAATCACAATGCGCCGCTCACGCCCCAGCAGAGCCGGATCGAAATTCTCGTAGGTGCGCGGGTCTTTCAACACCCCATTGGTATGCACGCCGGACTTGTGCGAGAAGGCATTCAAACCAGTAACCGGCTTGTTGGGCGCCATGAAAAAGCCCGTCGAACGCTCCAGGTATGCCGAAATTTCCGTCAAACCGTGCAAATCATACTTTTCCACGCCCATCAGGTTGCGCAGAGCCAGCACCGTCTCGCACAAATCCGGGATGCCCGTGCGCTCGCCCAGCCCGTTGACCGTGGTGTGAATGCAATCGGCCCCGCCGCGAATGCCCGCCATCACGTTTGCCAGGGCCAGGCCGTAATCATTGTGGCAGTGCAGGTCGATTTTGCAGGGCAGCAGGCTGCGGCGCAGGTCGGTGATGCGCTCGAACATCTCGTGCGGTTGGAGGATGCCCAGCGTGTCGGCGTAGCTGATGCGATCCGCGCCGGCTTCGATGGCCGCATTGCACACCCGCACCAGGAAGGTAAAATCGGTGCGCGAGGCATCCTCGGGGGTGTAGCGCACCTTGAGTCCCAGGCTGCGCGCATAGCGAATCTGCTCACAGACAATCGCCACGGCCTCATCTTCGCTGCGGTGCATTTTGGCCTCCAGGTGAATCTTGGAAGTCGGGTAAAACACCACCACGCGCTGCACGCCACAATCGCGGGCGTGGTCGATGCCGCTCTTGGTCGCCAGCGAGTGAGCCACGATCTCAGCGCGCAGCTTCAACGCGGCAATGCGCTTGACTGCCTGAAACACGTTGGGCGAGACGCTCGGGTCGCCCGCCTCGATCATATCCACCCCAATCCGATCCAACATCCGGGCAATCTCCAGCTTCTCCTCGATCATGAAGTTCACCTGAGGAGTCTGTTCGCCTTCTCGCAGCGTGCTATCCAAAATTTCGACCATCATCCACCTCCATCAAAAAATAGGTTTGCCAGCCGGGTTGGAGGGGTTTGCTTTCCAACGTTGCGGAAAACAAAAAAGCCCTCCGGTACGGAGAGCTTTTACACGTGGGTAAGGGTTCTGAGTTCGGAACCCGATTAAACCACTGAAAGCCAGCACGCCCGGTTGGGGTGAGGCAGCTTGCGCTTCAAGCGCTTATCAGTGGTCTGGACAACTAACAACATAGATCTCATTGAGGCGGAAGTTTACCACCTGAGAGAAATACGTCAAGGTTTTGAATTGTTAACAAATTTTTGCTCAGCATCTCACAGGTTTACACAACCATAACTGTCCCTTGATCGCCGCTTAATCTTGGCGAGATATGCTGTTCATAGGAAAATAATGGAGATTCTAAATGCATATTCTTGTTACCAACGATGATGGCGTTACTGCCCCTGGATTATTAGCCCTGGCCCAAGCGGTACGACCGTTTGGCAAAGTCAGCATCTTAGCCCCCGATCGCAACTGGTCTGCTTCGGGGCATGTCAAGACCCTCGACCGGCCCCTGCGGGTGCGCCCGGTGGTCCTCACCGACGGTTCTGAAGCCCTGGCCTGTGATGGCGCCCCCTCAGACTGCGTGGCTCTGGCCCACGCCGGGTTCTTCGACGAAAAAATCGACCTGGTCGTTTCGGGGATCAACCCCTATGCCAACCTCGGCCATGACGTGACCTACTCCGGTACTGTCACCGCCGCCATGGAAGCCGCCATTTGGGAGATGCCCGCGGTCGCTTTTTCGGTTGACTCGCCCGACAACCACCTCGGCCTGGTCGATTACGCCGCCACCGCTGCGATCGCCACCCAGGTGGTCGAGTCAGTTATCCAATACGGCATCGCCCCGCATCTGCTGCTCAACGTCAACGTGCCGTACTTGCCGCTGGAACAGATCAAAGGCATGCAAATCACCCGCCAGGGACTGCGCGTCTATCACGAGCAGTTTGACAAACGCGAAGACCCGCGCGGCAAACCCTATTATTGGTCCATCGGCAGCGTCCCCGGCGGTATTCCCGAGCGCGGCACCGATGTCGGCGCGCTAGCCGAAGGATACGTCAGCATCACTCCCATCCAGTTGGATCTGACGGCCTATCACTGGCTGCCCGAGTTGAATACCTGGAAATTTGGACCAAAAGTTTCAGAACAGGGCTAACGCAGCCCCTCGAACAAATCAGTTTCCACCTTGTGGCCGCCATTCACCAGGCTGAACACCCGGTAATAGGTCTGTTCGGCCCACCAATCCGGGTGTTCAAATTGGGTAGGCGTGTCGGTTAACTTATCTGCCATTTCGCTCACCTGGCTGCGGTGGCACAAAATGGCCTTGAGCATCACCGGCCAGTAGGCGCGGGTGTCAATGCGCGCACTCACGGCCCAGGTAGGCCAGCCAGTGTGCTCACGGTTCACGCCGTCCATTTCGTAGGTTATCGGCCCATCAAACATCCTGCGATAATCTTCTACAAGGTTAACCGTATCGGCCATATAGTACAGCTTGCTCACCCGGTGAGGCGTGTCACAGTAAGGGTTGAGGAAGCCCGCGTCCGCGGCCGCCATCACCGCCCCCACCGTGTACTGGGACAGGGCAATGTGGTCGGGATGACCGTAAGCGCCAAATGGGTCAAAAGTCACCACCACGTGCGGACGAATCAGGCGAATATGGCAGGCGATTTTCATCACCGCCTCGGCAGGGTCCACATGGTCCACTTCGCCGTCAATCCAATCCAGGAAGTTAATCTCACGCACGCCCAACACCTGAGCCGCATCGCGCAGTTCTTGCTCGCGGAGTTGGCCCAACAATTCCATACCAGGGTTTTCCTCTGCCGGGCCAGTCCAGCCGCGCTCGCCGCGCGTGGCCATGAGTAGAGAGATTTCCACGCCTTCGGCAGCATATTTCGCCAATGTTCCACCCATACCCAACGATTCATCATCGGGATGGGGAATGACCGCTAAGAGTTTGTAAGGACCTTCCATAGGATAATCTCCTTTCGTTTATCTATTATATGCATTTTCTCCATTGTCAACTCACCAGGTCGGTCAAAAGCTCCCGAATTTGAGGTGTTAGCAGGATTGACGCCCACAAACACCTCAAATTCGGGTCTTTTTTCGCCTCCACATGTTTTGCAAAAGCCCAAATCCAGTATAATTTCTTTATGCTCACAATCGTGCAGGAAAAAGTACGTCAGGCTGTTGCCTTGCTCAATGAACTCAACCTGGATGCCTGGCTAACCTTTGTCCGCGAGACCAGCGCCGGGGGCGACCCGGTACTGCCCTTGATCTACGGCTCCGCCAGCCTGACCTGGCCCAGCGTGCTGCTTATCGCCCGCAACGGAGACACCATTGCGCTGGTTGGCAGGTACGAAGCCCACGTGGCTGAAGCCAGCAACGCTTACACCCAGGTGATCCCTTACGACGAGTCGCTTCAACCACACCTGCGCGAAGTGCTTGAACGGCTGAACCCGCGCCGCCTGGCCATTAACACCTCGGTCAGCGATGTGATGGCCGACGGGCTGACCCACGGCATGTACCAGATGCTGATCGAAATGCTGGCCGGAACGCCCTTCGCCGGGCGGCTGGTTTCTTCGGAAGATCTGATCGGCGCCTTGCGAGGACGCAAAACGCCCGCCGAGTTGGAACGCATCCGCGCTGCCATCCGCACGACGGCAGAAATCTATGCGCAAACATTCGCCTTTGCCCGCCCAGGCATGAGCGAGCAGGAAATAGCCGCTTTCATGCACGAGCAGATGGCCGCGCGCGGGGTGGGTGCTGCCTGGAGCTATGAAGGCTGCCCCATTGTCAACGCCGGGCCCGATTCACCGGTGGGCCACAGCGAACCGGGCGACTTCCTCCTCGAGCCCGGCATGATCCTGCACATCGATTTCGGCGTACGCCAGGCAGAATACTGTTCGGACATCCAGCGATTGGTTTACTACCTGGCTCCCGGCGAGAGCGAGCCGCCCGCCGAAGTGCTGCGCGGCTTCAATACGGTGGTTGAAGCCATCCAGGCCGCCGCCCAGGCCCTCAAACCGGGGCGCAAAGGCGAAGAGATCGACGCGATTGCCCGTTCCTACATCACCCGCGCCGGTTACCCGCAGTACATGTACGCGACCGGCCACCAATTGGGCCGCCTGGCTCACGATGGCGGCGCTTTACTCGGCCCCCGCTGGGATCGTTACGGCAAGGCTCCCGGCTATCGCTTAGAAGCCGGACAAGTTTACACCATTGAGCCGGGCCTGATGCTGCCCGGGTATGGATACATCGGCCTCGAAGAAGATGTGCTGGTCACCGATCAGGGCGCAGAATTTCTTTCCGAGCCGCAAACCAAATTGATAGTTGTGGCGCCATAGCCAGAAAGGACAAAATATGCTTGCGATCATCAACGGAACCGTGATGACCATCACGCACGGAACCATCGAACACGGAACGGTGCTGATCGATGGCGGCAAGATCACCGCCGTCGGCGCCGGCCTAACCGTTCCGCCAGGAACCCAGATCATCGACGCGGCAGGCAAGGTGGTCATGCCTGGCCTGATCGATGCGCACTGCCACACCGGCTTATTCGGTGACGGCATCGGCTGGGAGCACGCCGACGGCAATGAAATGACGGACCCGATCACCCCACACATGCGCGCTCTGGATGGTATACACCCTGAAGATATCGCCTTCCCCGACCTGGTCGAAGCGGGTGTCACTACGATCATGACCGGCCCCGGCAGCGGGAACCTGATCGGCGGCACCTGGGCCTGCATTAAAACCGCCCCCAAACCCAGCATCGAGGAGATGATCCTGCTCGAGCCGGCCGGAATGAAGATGGCCCTGGGCGAGAATCCCCGCCGAGTGTACGGCAGCAAGAGCAAGATGCCCTCCACGCGCATGGGCAACGCCGGCGAGCTGCGCAGCGCCCTGGTAAGCGCGCAAAACTACCGCGCCAAGTGGCAGCAGTATGAAAAGGACCTGCAAGCCTATCAAGACAAAATGAAAGCGGGCGAGAAGGACACCAAGGAGCCGACCGCGCCCGAGCGCAACCTCAAGTGGGAAGCCCTTGCCCGTGTCCTCGACCGGGGCATGCGCGTGCACATCCACGCCCACCGCGCCGACGATATCCTCACCGCCGTGCGCATTGCCGAAGAGTTCAACCTGGATTTGAACATCGAGCACGCCACCGAAGGCTACAAGATCGCCGATATCCTGGCACAGAAAGGCGTTCCCTGCACCGTAGGGCCGATTTTGTTCTCGCGCAGCAAATATGAACTGCGCAACTTGACTCCCAAGAACCCCGGCGTGTTGGCCAAAGCGGGCGTCAAAGTTGCCATCCAGACCGACGAAATGTCAGCCGTGCGCTATCTGAGCATCAACGCGGCGCTGGCAGTGCGCGAAGGCATGCCTGAAGAAGAGGCTCTCAAAGCCATCACCATTAATTCCGCCGAAGTGATCGGCGTGCAAGATCGAGTGGGAAGCCTGGAAGCAGGCAAAGACGCCGACGTAGTGGTGTTCAGCGGCCACCCCTTTGACTACAAAACCGTGTCCGAAGTGGTCATCGTAAACGGCGAGATCAGCTACCGGCGCTAAAACCAATCGAGGTATTTGCGGGGTATGTAACACCCCGCAAATACCTCGAATTCACTAAAGTCCTTCGCCTTTGCCTGATTACGATAGAAGCGTCATCAAGCCTGGACTGGGTGAGCCGCCTGGATCTCCTTGTCCATCTGGTGGGCAAGCGTCACGATCATCTCCACCGCCTGATCAATACTCAGCTTGCCGGTATTTAAAATCATGTGGTACTGCAGCGAATCGGCCCAGTCGAAATTGTAGTAGCGCAGCAGATAATCTTCTGAAGCCTGGTCACGTTGGGTAATGTAGTCTTGCGCTTCACGGCGGATTTCGATATCCGCTTGGAACAAGTGGCGCGACTCTTTGAATCGTTCCTTCACCCGCTGGATGCGATCTTCCAGGGGAGCTTCCAGGCGAATATGCAGCACGCCGGGCTTGTCCTTGAGCAAGGCCTGCCCGCCGCGTCCCATGATCACCACGTTGTCTGCCTCATACGCGCTGCGAATGGCGTGCTGCACCAGGCTCAGCGCGGCATCCTCACTCAACGACAGATCCTCGGTGCTGCGCGTTCCGGAGGGGTCTTCTCGCCAGACACGCACCTGCGCAACTGGGGTAGAACGGGAGAACAGCCGGTCAAGGAACCCCTTGACCTTATAGTTTTCCTCGGAGTAATCAATGGCTTCCTGCGCAGAGATGCCCGCTTCGGCAGCGGCTCGCGCAATCAAGCGCTTATCAAAGGTGCGGTAACCCAACGCTTCGCACACGCGGCTGGCAATCTCGTCTGCGCCGCTGCCATATTGGCGTGAAATGGTGATAACTGCCATTTTTCACCTTCCTTCCTGACTCAAAAAACACAATCCCCTCCTGGCGAAGGCGGGAACAGCGAGGTTTCTCAGGCTACTATGGTCAGCGCCTAACGAAACGGGTGTAGTGAGGATATCGCCGGTGCACTTAAACTATAGCATACCCTTCCCGCGATTTCAATCGTTTAAGTCAGGTAAATCTACTTCCAGCCGCCGGATCGAGCGCTGCGCCCAGATCAGCAGAGTGGATGCCAGCATGAGCAGCCCCGCCGCCACCAGCACCAACCCCATCCCTGCTCCAGCCGAATCCCCCACCAGCCAGGCCACGCGCTCCCAACCAGGCCCGCCTATCGCCGGTTCCAGCCAATGGTCTACCAGCCAACCCGTGAGGGCGAATGACAGCGTGGAGCCAAGAAAGCTGGCCTGCCCGTAGAAAGCAAACACGCGTCCCTGCAGATCGGGCGGCGTTTTGAGTTGAAGAATCGATACGATCAGCGCGTTGTTGATCGGCAGTGGAACCATCACCAGAAAGAAGGCCGCGCCTAAGACGGGTACAGAGCGCGCCGTACCACAAATGAGATACATCACCCCGCTGAGGGCCAACCCGCCCAGAATGGTGTAGATTCGAGGGCGGGTACCGCCCCAAAAACTGATCAACAGGGCGCCGCTGAACGCGCCCAGGCTCATCAATCCGACCACCCAACCCATCGTCTGCTCGGAGCCGGTCACGGCGATGAGGTAAGGCACATCCAGTGACAACGGCCCGTTGAGCAAGAAGTTGACAAACACCAGGTACAGCAGAAACAGAAACAGCGCGCGCCGCTTGAGGAAGAAGCGCAAGCCTACCAGCGCTTCAGCCAGGAAGCGCCCCCGTCCTTCAGCACCCTCCTCGCTGGTGGGGGGCTGTGGAATGGTCTGGAAGGCTACCACCAGCACCGCCAGCAGGAATGTACCCAAGTCGATGAGGATCACCCCGCTCACCCCGACCAGGCTAAACAGCAGTCCAGCCAGCACCGGGGCAATCGTTCCGGCCAGCGGGAAGGAAAGTTCGATGACCGCGTTCAACCGTTCGCGTTTCTCGGCGGGGATTAACAAAGTGGTGGTGGCATCCCGGGCTGGACCCTGGAAAGTGGCGAACAGGCCTTGCATGAGCGAAACAACATACAGGTGCCAGAGTTGAAATTGGCCCGAGCTGAAGCTCAACAACAGCAGCAAACTGCCCAAGGCCTGTCCCGCGTCTGAGAGGATCATCACCGTTTTGCGCGGCCAACGATCCACCAGCACACCGGCCAGACTCCCCACCAGCATGCCCGGCAGTTCGGCGAAGAAAGAAGCCAGCAGTAACGGCGCAGCCTTGCCGGTCTCGGTAAAAATCCAGATGCCCATGGCCATCGAGGTCATGCGGCTGCCGATTAGCGAAATGGTCTGGGTGACCAGCAAAATAAAGAATGTGGTCAAGTTTTTCCGCGGCATGAGGCAGATCATAACATATCTCCTTCCTTGACCTGCGTCTTCAATCTGCCTATACTTTACCTTACTATGACAAGCAAACCCCTTTACCTGATGAGCGTGAATATTGGGCAAGCGCAGCCCATCCAAAATGCCAAATCCTCCGGTTTGACCGGCATTTTCAAGCAACCCAGCAACGAGGCCGTCTTCATCTCTCGGCTGGGATTAAAAGACGACGCCATTTGCGACACCAAGAATCACGGTGGCGTGGATCAGGCCGTGTATGTCTACGGCGGGCCTGACTACGAATGGTGGGCGCAGGAACTGGGGTCTCCGCTGGAGCCGGGCACCTTTGGCGAAAACCTGACCATTGCCGGGGTGGAAACCGCCCAGGCTCTCATCGGTGACCGGCTGGAAATTGGCGAGGTGCTGCTGGAAGTCACCTCGCCGCGCATTCCCTGCGTCACCCTGGCGGCGCGCATGGGCGACCCGGCCTTTGTCAAGCGCTTCCGCGCTGCCGAGCGCCCTGGCTTTTACTGCCGCGTCCTGCAAGAAGGATGGGTGCGTGCGGGAGATGCTGTCTTCTATGGGCACTACACCGGCGAACCATTCTCCATCCTGGAAATGTTCCGCGACTACTACGAACCGCACCTCGATGAAGCCACCCTGCGCCGCCACCTGGCAGCCCCGGTTCACTACAAAGACCGCGCTGAAAAAGAACAAAAGCTGGCCGAGCTGCTGGCCTCTAAGAAAGAATGAACCTCCGCCTTGCTCCCCGTCTTTCCCTTGCCCTGCTGCTGACTGTAGTTCTGACAAGCTGCGCCGCCGCAGGATTTCCGGTGAGCCAGTCCTATAACATCGGCACGCACAGCCTGCACCTGGAATGCGTTGGCAGCGGCAGCCCGGTGGTGATTATTGATGTGGGCGCGGGCGATTCCTACCAAAGCTGGGCCGCCATCATGGGCCATTTAGCCGGAACGACCACAGTGTGCAGCTACGACCGGGCCGGGTACGGTCAAAGCGAGCCCGGCCCTCTGCCGCGCCACAGCCTGCAAGTCGCCAACGAATTGCGCGCCTTGCTCCAGGCCGCCGCCCTGCCCGGACCCTACATCCTGGTAGGCCATTCCCTGGGCGCCGTGAACATGCAGGTCTTCGCCGCGCAGTACCCGGACGTGACCGCCGGATTGATCCTGCTGGACCCCACCCCCTTGGGCTGGCTGCTGGATGGCAGCACCTTTCCCGAGTTGACTGCTCAATTTGAGGCGCAGGCCCAGGAGTTGAACGCCCAGGCCGAAGCGCTGCTGCGCTCCGAAAACGCTGCCGACCAGGCCCAGGGGGCATCCCTTCAGGCCCTGGCTTCGGAGCACAGCGAGTTGTTCGGCGAAAGCGCCAGCCAGGCCGCCGATATCGCCTCCTTCGGCGATCTGCCGCTGATCGTCATCAACTCAGCGCAGCCGAACCCCGACTTTGGCGCCTCGGCAGATGCCTTCCAGCAATTCTGGATTGAGCAGAGCCAGGCATTGGCACAGAAATCCTCCACCGGGCGTTTTGTCCTGGCGGAAGACAGCGGGCACATGATTTATGAAGACTCGCCCGGTACGATTATCATCGCTGTGAGGGATATGAGAGAAAAAGTTCGCTAGACCGCGGGAGGGAAAGCATTGAAAACGCAAATCGAGCTCACTCAGCCTGGTCCGCTGCTGGACGCACAGGGCAAACTGGCCCAGGTCGGATGGATGCGCCAGCCACTGCTGGATTGCAATCTGGAAAAGGCCCGCTTCTACACGCTGAGCGCCTTTCAGCGCTTTCGTATCAAGCGCTGGGATTACTACGCCGTCTTCACCCCACGGCGCTTTTTCTCTGCCACCATTGCCGACCTGGGCTACGCCGGGAACATCTTCGTCTACAGCCTGGACTTTGCCAGCGGAGAATTGCACGAAGAAGGCGCTGTCATCCCGCTGGGCAAGGGCATCACATTGCCGCGCAACAGCAGCGAAGGCGAAACCTCCTTCGCCAATGATAAGATGACCTTGCGGTTTCAGGCCCTGCCCGGCTCGCGGCGCGTTTTTGTCGATTGGCCCGGGTTCCACGCCGGGCGCGGAATCAAAGCCGAGCTCGAGCTAACCTGCCCGCCCGAGCACGAGTCAATGACCATCGTCATTCCCATCGGCCAAAAACGCTTCTACTACAACCGCAAGATCAACTGCATGCCCGCCAGCGGCTCCATTCGTTACGGCGATTGGCTGGAGGAACTGCGCCCGGATGAAAGCCTGGGTTCGCTGGATTGGGGCCGCGGGGTGTGGGAGTACCAGAGCTACTGGAACTGGACCAGCGCTTCGGGCTTTCTGGCCGATGGGCGCCGCGTGGGCCTCAACCTGGGCAAGGGCTTCGGCGATCTCAGCCGGGCCGGCGAAAACTGCGTCATCCTGGACGGGCGCGTTCACAAGCTCGACCAGGTGGCCTTCGACTACACCTCCGGCGACTACATGCGCCCCTGGCACTTCACCGACAACGCCGGGCGGCTGGATATCACCCTGACGCCGTTCAAAGAGCGCATCGCCACAACCAAATTGGGAATCATCGACAGCGAAGTGCACCAGATGTTCGGGCGCTACGCCGGAAAAGCCGTATTGGACAGCGGCGAGACAATCGAGATCAACGACTTGGTTGGTTTTGCCGAGGAACACCGCGCGCGCTGGTAAAATAAAACGTTAATGGCCCCCCCAAATTTGTTGGCCGGCGGAATTTTGCTGGCAGCCGGGATTATCTGCCTGGTTGTAGCTGTAGTCGTCTGGCAAATGCGCCGCAGCTCGTCGGGGGCTATCCCGTTGATCGTTCTCATGGGCGCGTTGACCTGGTGGGACATCACCTACGCTCTCTTTTGGGCAGATGTACCCGGCCCCACTCCCTACTTCTGGTTGGATATCACCTTCATCGGCGTTACGATCGTTCCCACGGCAGTATTGTTGTTTGTGATTCAGGTGGTGCAGGGCGAGCGGTGGTTGAAGAAACCCTTCCTGCTGGCCCTGTGCCTCGAGCCGCTGCTGATCAATATCCTGATGTGGACCGATCCCTGGCATAACCTGTTCTTTGGCGGAAAACGCGACCTGAACACAGCCAGCATTCTGGACGCCGGGGTGGCCTCCTGGGCCAACATCATTTACTCTTACTTCCTCGTCGGGGTAGCATTTATCTTGCTAGCGCGAGCGGTCATCCGCTCCAAAGGGTTATATCGCCAGCAGTACCTGACCATCCTTTTGGGAATGGGCATTACCTGGATGGGTAGCCTGATCTTCACGCTGGGCTTCAACATTCTGCCCAACGCCGACAACACGCCCTTCTTTTTCACCCTCACCGGGTTGGTCTTCGCTTTCGCCTTGCTGCGCCTGCGCTTGCTGGAAATTGTCCCCATCGCGCGCGACCGGCTGGTCGATAACATGCACGACGGCGTGATGGTGGTGGATAACCATAACCGCCTGGTTGATTTCAACCCCGCGGCCAGAAATGCCATCCCAGAGTTGAAGATTGGCGAACCGGCAGGAAACTTCCTAAAGGCAACCACCCTGTTGGCAAGAAACATTCCTCAACTCGATGAAGTCCACACGGAGGTCACCCTGGCAAGAACGCCTCCAACCTACCTGGACGTGCGCATCTCGCCCTTGTTTGACCGACAGCGCCAACCCATCGGAAAGCTCATCGTCTGGCGGGATATTACCCAACTCAAGCTGATGCAACTGGAGCTCAAAGACCTGGCCGGCAGGGACGCGGTCACCGAGGTCTATAACCGCCGCCGCTTCATGGAGTTGGCCCAGGCCGAGCTGCACCGAACCACGCGCCTGAGCCAGCCTATGTCTATTGTCATCGCCGACCTGGACCGCTTCAAGAACGTCAACGACACCTACAGCCACCAAGTCGGAGACCAGGTGCTGCACAATTTTGCCCAGTTCTGCATGCGCACCAAGCGCAAGAAAGACCTCTTTGCCCGCTGGGGCGGCGAGGAGTTCATTTTCCTGCTGCCCGAAACCGATGGAAACGAAGCTTTTGAATTCACCGAGCGCTTGCGCCGCCTGATCGCTGAGACGCCATCCCTGGTAGGCCCTTATTCCATCACCGTGACGGCCAGCCTAGGCGTGGCGCCGCTTTCCAGCCCGCAAGATACCCTGGAGGCGCTACTCAGCCGGGCCGACCAGGCCATGTATTCTGCCAAAGACCGGGGCCGTAACTGCACCGTATTGTGGCAAAACGATTGGGCTTCAAACAAAAACGAGACATCCACATGAGCAAAGCACAAGCATACCGCGCCCAACTGAACGCACTCAAGGATTGGGACACCTTCTTGCTGCAAGAATCCGGTTTGCCCGGCCCGCGCGGGAACATCGAGCTGGGGCAGGCCGTGGCCGACGAAGGCAACCTGGAGATTTTCCAACACTTGTTGACCTTCACTGCCGAAGAAGCCCCTGTGAACACGCCGGAAGAGTTCCTGGCCTTTTGCGGCATATTGGGCCTGGGGCGGCTGCTGGCGGAGGGGCACATGGAACACCTGCCCACGCTGCGCGCATGCGCCAATGACCCGCGCTGGCGCGCACGCGAGGCCGTAGCGATGGCCTTGCAGCGCCTGGGCGACGCGGACATGGACCGCTTGCTGGCGGAGATGCGGGAGTGGGCGCAGGGCAGTCCTCTGGAGCAGCGCGCCGCAGCGGCGGGACTGTGCGAGCCGCGCCTGCTGAAAGACCCGCGCCACGCCCGGGCCGTGCTGGATATCCTCGACCAGATCACCGCGTCCATCCTGGCAAATCCTTCCCGCCGTAGCGAGGATTTCCTGGCCCTGCGCAAAGGCCTGGCCTACTGCTGGAGCGTGGCGGCGGCGGCACTGCCGGAGGAAGGCAAGGCGCGCATGGAAAAATGGCTGGGCGAACCCGATCCAGACGTGCGCTGGATCATGAAAGAAAATCTCAAGAAGAACCGCCTGTCGCAGGTCGCGCCTGATTGGGTGAAGAATTGGATTGAACATAAAAGACACACAACTACAGAATGAACCGGGGCGACTTTCTGGTAGGGGCGAGGCGAGCTTCAACAACTACTTCTTCCAACCAACCATTAGCCTCGCCCAGCTCTGCTCAGAGCGAGGCTATTAGGCACGGCCTCAAACTTCAACCGCGATTCCGCCTCGCCCCTACCAGAAATGAGATTCCTCCGCCTTGATGGGGCAATTTATCTATTGGCCAAAACCAGCAAATAACTTGACTTTTCCTAATCCGTGTAGTATATTTGCGCCCATGTTATTCCCGCGCGAACTTCGCCTCCGACGAAAGCCGAGCCTGCCCACACTCTGGGATAGGTCGGCTTGACCTGCCGGGATATCGTTCGCTTGCTTTCCTAAAACGCGACATCCTAAAAGTAAAACCAAGCCCTCCGCCCGGAGGGCTATTTTTTTGTGATTCCACCCTCTCATCCAATCCAAGGAGCATTTATTATGGCAAAGAAACCCCCAACAACCCAACTCAAGAAAGTCGTCCTGGCCTACTCCGGCGGCCTGGACACTTCCGTCATTGTCCCGTGGCTCATTGAGAACTACGGCTGCGAAGTCATCTGTTACACCGCCGACGTGGGCCAGGGCGAAGAGCTCTCCGGGCTGCCCGAGAAGGCCAAGGCCAGCGGCGCCAGCAAGATCTACATCGAAGATCTCACCGAAGAGTTCGCCGGGCAGTACCTGTTTAAGCTGATCAAGTCCGGCGCCAGGTACGAGCGCGATTACCTGCTGGGCACCTCCATCGCGCGCCCGCTCATTGCCAAGCACATGGTGGACGTGGCCCACCTGGAAGGCGCGGATGCCTTCGCCCACGGCTGCACCGGCAAAGGCAACGACCAGGTGCGCTTTGAACTGACCGCCATGGCCCTCGACCCGCGCCTCAAGGTGATTGCCCCCTGGCGCGAGTGGAACATCACCTCGCGCGAAGATGCTCTGGCTTATGCAGCCGCCCACAATGTGCCCGTCTCTTCCACCATCAAGTCCATCTACAGCCGCGACGCCAATCTGTGGCACATCTCCCATGAGGGCGGCATCCTGGAAGACCCCTGGGCCGAGCCGGAAGAAGAAATGTTCAAGCTGAGCGTCTCGCCCGAGAATGCCCCCGACGAGCCGGAGTATGTGGAAATCCAGTTCGAGGAAGGCGTGCCGGTCAAGGTCAACGGCAAGGCCCTCTCCCCTGCCGACCTGGTGCGCGCGCTCAATGAGCTGGGCGGCAAGCACGCCGTTGGCCGCGCCGACCTGGTGGAGAACCGCCTGGTGGGCATGAAATCCCGCGGCGTGTACGAGACCCCCGGCGGCACCATCCTCATGGAAGCGCACAAACAGCTTGAGCAGATCACCCTGGACCGCGACACCCTACATTACAAGGACGTGGTCGCCCAGCGCTACGCGGAGGTGGTCTACAACGGACAGTGGTTCACCCCCCTGCGCGAG
>JAFGLU010000039.1 GCA_016927865.1 Anaerolineaceae bacterium | reverse complement strand
CCCGCGCTCTGCCCCTCAGGGTAAACGCATCTTGGGATTTTTCACAATCCACTCAAATATGTCGTTGCGACCAACCCCCAATTCGGCTGGTATGTATGCACACTTGGAGGTCGCCACGCTTTCCTCTCAAAGCCTCGGAAAGCTCGCGACGACATTCCTGTAGACGAAAACCGCGAAAGTGCCCGTCAGGGTATGACAGCGCTCGCCCTACGGCTTGAACAGCACTACCGCCGAGGCGGATTGGTTGGTGTGGTATTCCAGCGTAGTATTCATCACCTTCACCTTAATCCGGTACCCTGGAGTGATCACCATCAAGCACATCATGCCGTCGCGCTCCACTCCCAAACAGGAGTTGTTCCACTGCACTGCCTCGCTGCTCACCAGAGTCACTTCTTCCAGACCCACACCCTTATCTTCGGCAGCCTGCTGGCGCACCTTCACAATCGCTAAAGTCTCTTGCGGGCCGCCCAGGCGAGCCTGGCTCAAATCCTGGTTCGTGTGTAGGAAGTACATTCGTCCTTCACATTCCAGATCAAACTTATACCCAGGAACGATGGCTTCCGTGCAGGTTTCGCCGCGCTCGGCAGCGCCCAGGCAGCCGTTTGGCCAATCCATTGGCTGGCTGTTCACCAGGCGGATGCTCTCGATGGGCAACCCGGCCAGTTCAGCCAGCTTCGCTACCGCATCCTTGCTTTGGGTATCACCGCCACCGTTCGTCTGGTCCATGGGCAGCGATTTTGGCCGCCGCACCACACTGCCATCCATGTTGGTGCGCAGTTCATGAGAGTTACCATCCACGGTCAGCACCACCCGGTAGCCGGGAGTAATCACCGCAGCGCACGCCTCATAGGCCACAGCCGCTCCCAGGCAAGCATCCGGCCACTCTTTCTCCTCGATGGTTGCAATCGTGATTTCGGCTTCGGCAACATTCAGTTCTTGAGCCAGCAGCGCTCGCGCTTTGAGCACGGCTTCAGGCGGCTCAATGGGCGCGTCGAAGGGTGTTGGCATGGCCACTTCTGTGGGTTTTTCGGTCTCCATCGGCTGCGGTACCGGCGTGGGTTGTTCAGACCCTGGAAGTTCTCCCGGCGCGCAGGCGCTCGCCAGCAAAGCCGCAATCATTAATACAGAAGATAGTTGAATGATCTTTTTCATAGATTTAAGACGCCCTTGTCGTCAATAAGTTCCTCATCTCTGCCCACCCCACTCATTATCGCCACCAAACCATACAAGGTCCACCAGCGGCTAAAACGCAAACTGGCTTCTCCCAACTCGGAATCAGGCTTGATCTTTTCTTGACGCATAAATTGATTGTAGCACAGCAAAGCGTGATAATATTTTTGCAGAAAGGGAATGCATGATGCCACAGACAACTCTTATCTTCTTTCTTACTCGAGCTTTGCCCCGGATAACCTTGTTATCCGTTCTCACGCTCAGCTCTTGCTCCGTCCAACCCACCCCTGCCCCAGAAGCAGAGCCCATCCTGCCGCTGGAAGATTGCCAGCTTGTCACACCCAGCATGACCTATGGCATTGACGCTAAATGCGGCACGCTGACCGTCTATGAAAACCCTGCCACCCAATCTGGTCGGCAAATTGAACTGAGCATCGCCATCCTGCCGGCTGTCAGCCGCACCCCCGCGCCCGATGCCCTCTTCTTGCTGGCGGGCGGCCCCGGCCAGGCGGCCATCGAAACCTACGCACCTCTGGTCAGCGCGCTGACCGCGATTCATCAAAAGCGCGACATCGTCCTCTTCGACCAGCGCGGCACGGGCCAATCGGCGCCGCTCACCTGCCCGCTGGATGAAAACATGCCCGAAGACCCCACCCCCGCAGAGACAGCCGCTTACCTGGCCGGCTGTGCCGCCGGGCTGGATGCCGATCCCAGCCTGTATACCACCGCCCAGGCCGTTGAAGATCTGGAGCAGGTCCGAGCGGCCTTAGGCTATGCGCAGATCGACCTCCTCGGCGTCTCCTACGGCACCCGCCTCGCGCAAGCCTATGCCCGCGCCTATCCTGCCGCCACCCGCGCCCTCATCCTGGATGGCGTCACCCCCCTGGATTGGTCCCTGGGGCCGCAAAACCCGGCCAACGCCCAGCGCGCCCTCGATCTCATCCTCGAGCGCTGCGTCGCCGACCCCGGTTGCCAGGTCGCCTTTCCCGATCTCAAAGCCGAGTTAGATCAGCTCCTGGAGCGCCTGGAAGCTGCACCGGTCGAGCTCACTCTGCCCGACCCGCTCACCGGCCAACCCACTCCCCTCAACTACGACCATACCAAGCTGGGCTCTACCCTCCAGTTGATGAGCTACTCCGCCGAACATGCCGCATTAATGCCTCTCCTGATCCACGATGCGGCCATGAATGAGAACTATGACGCCCTGGCTGCCCAATATCTGATCTTATTCGGCTCACTGGGCAATTCTTTGAGCGACGGCCTGTACCTTTCCGTGGTCTGCTCCGAGGATGTGCCTATCTACGATAAATATCCCGTTTCAGATGACTCTTACCTGGACTTTGAAGCAGAGGAAGTGCGTCAAGGCTGCCAAAGCTGGCCCCACGCCGCCGCCAGCGAAGATTTTTACCTGCCCCTCACCGGCGACGTGCCCACCCTGCTGCTCAGCGGCGAGGCCGACCCGGTCACCCCGCCCTCCAACGCCGCCCAGGTGGCCGAAAGTTTGACCAACACACGCCAGATCGTTGTCCAGGGCCTGGGCCACTCCGTGTTCTATTACGGCTGCATGCCCCGCCTGCTGTCCGAGTTCTTGCAAACCACCGACCCCAACGCGCTGGATACCTCCTGCGTCGACATGATCCAGCCCGTCGATTTCTTTACCAGTTTTACCGGGAGCCAGCCATGATCCAGGTTACCAATCTCCACAAATCCTTCGGTAAGGTCCAGGCCCTCAACGGGGTCACCTTCACCGCCCCCGACAGTCAGATTACCGGCTTGCTCGGCCCCAACGGCGCCGGCAAAACCACCACCCTGCGCGTCCTGTACACCTTGCTGCAACCCGATCAGGGCCAGGCAATGGTGGATGGTCACGACTCGCGCCGCGACACCCTCGCCGTCCAATCCGCCATCGGCGCGCTCCCCGACCAGCGCGGCATCTACCCGCGCCTGACCTCACGCGAGAACATCCGCTATTTTGGTCGCCTGCATGGGCTGGGCGGATCTGCCCTCGAAGCGCGCATCAACCATCTCATCGACTTGCTCGATATGCAAGATATTGCCGACCGGCGCAGCAACGGTTTTTCCACCGGGCAAGCACTCAAGGTCGCCATTGCCCGCGCCCTGGTCCACGACCCCCACAACGTCCTGCTGGACGAGCCCACCAACGGGTTGGATGTGATGAGCACGCGCGCCATGCGCCAGTTCGTCCTCCGCCTGCGCGACGAGGGCAAGTGCGTATTATTCTCCAGCCACATCATGCAGGAAGTCTCTGCCCTGTGTGACCAAATCGTCGTCATTGCCCAGGGTCAGGTCGTGGCCAGCGGCAGCGCCGACCATCTCCGCCAAACCACCGGTCAGGCCAACCTCGAAGACGCTTTTATCGCCGCCATCGGCAGCGAGGAAGGATTAGTGCGATGATGCGCCGTATCTGGATTATTCTCAGCAAAGAAATGCTCGACAACGCCCGCGACGTGCGCTCGCTGCTCGGTTCGCTCAGCTCTTCCATCTTCCTCCCCCTGCTGCTCATCCCGCTCATTATCGTGGTTGGCAGGATGATGAACTTTGAGGCCATCGAGGCCCCGCTGCAAGTTCCTGTGGTCGGCGCCGAAAACGCCCCCCGCCTGGTCGCCTACCTGGAACAAAACAACGTCATCATCCAGCCTGCGCCGGAAGATCCCAAGGCCGCCGTGACTGAAGGCAACCTGGAAGTCGTGCTGGTCATTCCCGAAGGCTACGGTGAAGACTTTACCACCGGGCAATCCGCCACCGTCCAGGTCATTCAAGACACCTCGCGCTCCTCAACAATGGCCACTCGTGCCCGGCTTGAAAACCTGCTGTACGGCTATTCCAGCCAGATCGGCGCCCAGCGCTTGCTGGCCCGGGGCATCAACCCCAGCCTCACCCAAACCCTGGTGGTACAGAGCGTGGACGTTTCCACGCCCCAATCGCAGTCCATGATCTTCCTCAGCATGCTGCCCTTCATGCTTATCACAGTCATCTTCGTGGGTGGCATGTACGTGGTCATTGACACAACTGCAGGAGAGCGCGAGCGCGGCTCGCTGGAGCCCCTGCTAATCAACCCCGCCCGGCGCAGCGAAATTGTCATCGCCAAAACGCTGGCATCCATTCCCTTCGGAATTTTGGCTGTCTTGGTGGCCATGGCCGGCATCGGAGCCGGGTTTAACCTGGTGCCCATCGGTGACCTGACCGGCATGCGCCTCAACATCAGCCTGCTCACCCTCTGGCAAATCTTCCTCATCTGCCTGCCCATGGTGGTGCTGGCTTCAGGTCTGCAAATGGTTCTGGCAACCTTTACGCGCAGCTTTAAAGAAGCGCAAACCTATCTTGGTTTCGTCCCGCTGGTGGTGGGCATGCCCAGCATGTTCCTGGCCTTCAGCCCCGACCGCATCACCCTCACCAAAGCGTTGATTCCCATCTACGGCCAATCGATGCTCATCAATCAGTTGATGCGCGGCGAGACCATTCTGCCCCTCAACGTTTTGGCCGGAGCCGCCACCACCCTGCTGGCAGCGGTGATCTGCACCCTCATCGCCATTCGCCTGTACCAGCGCGAGCAAATTCTACGCGGGAGTGACCGGTGAAGTTTGCCCGGGCCGACTTGAAGACTTGCGGTGAAGCTGAGGGGCTGGTCGTAGCCATCGACGTGCTGCGCGCCTTCACCACCGCGGCCTGTTTCTTCGCCGGAGGCGTGGAGGAAATTATCCTCGTCTCCGGCGTCGACGAAGCCTTTGCCCTGCGCGAGCACTTCCCCGGCAGCCTCATCGCCGGAGAAATCGACGGCATTCAAGTGGAAGGCTTTGATTTGGGCAATTCCCCCGCCGCCCTCACGGACCTCGACCTGCGCGGGAGGCGCATCATCCAGCGCACCAGCGCCGGCACGCAGGGCGTGGTCCGCGCCCAAAAAGCCGGCATCATCCTGGCCGCTGCCCTCACCAATGTTTCGGCTACAGTCAGGCACATTCAAAAGCTGGCCCCGCCCGAAGTTACCTTCATCCTGACGGGCTATTGGCCCGAAGAAGGCTGGGGCGACGAAGACGCCGCCTGCGCCGACGTGTTCGAAGCCCTATTTACCGGGAAGCCGTTTGACCGCGATTCTGTCATCCGTCGCGTCCTGGCCTCCCGCTCCGGCCGGCATTATGACGGCACCCACCCCAGCTTCCCCCTCGCCGACCTGGACATCGTCCTAGATTTCGACCGCTTCGATTTTGCCATGCGGGTCTTTAAACAAAACAGCCTGTTCCTCTTGCGCCCCGTGCATTAAACATTACAGACAACAAATACGTTCAGAGTTAGGTAGGGGCAATTCATGAATTGTCCCTACCTAACTCTGAACAGTTACATTTATAGTATAATCGCCCCAGGAAACACACTATTCGTGGCCCGTAATCGCTCCGTACAGGATCTAACCGTCGACGAGTTGCGCCAGCTTCTCATAGAGAAGCGTCGCAGCGAGCGCCAGCACCGTTTGGACCATTACCGCCAAACCGGGCGGGTGATTATGGTTGACTCTCAACCCATGGCTACCCCCCTGGACTCGGGCCAAAGCGAGCCACTCTTACTTGAAGGCGAAGCCGCCGCTCGCCCCTCACCCGTCCGGGCCCGCAGGCGGGTTTGGCTGGACCGTTTCCTCTTCCTGATTGAAGCCGCCGCGGTGATTGGTCTGGCCCTGGTGCTCATCAACGGAATGAGCGTGCTGAGGAACCTTAACAAAGAAGTCGCAATGGTGCTGGAGCAGCCCACGCCCTCTCCCACCCCGTTGATCTCCGCTGTAGTGCTGCCTTCCGGGCACACCCCGCCCGAACAAGGCGCGTCGCGCTTCAATGAGGCCGAGATTCCCGAGCATCTCCGCCCGCTGGTGCAGTCGCTGGCCAACCTGCCCGTGCCCACCCCCAGCCCGGCTCACGCCATCCGCATCCAAATCCCGGCCATCGGGGTAGATGCACCCGTGGTGCAAGGCGATGGTTGGGAGCAGCTCAAGAAGGGTGTGGGACAGCACATCGGCACGCCCAACCCTGGTCAAGATGGCAACATGATTTTATCGGCCCACAACGATGTTTTTGGAGAGATTTTCCGTTATCTTGATCAACTCCAACCCGGCGACGAAGTAATCCTCTCCACCTCCCAGCAGGCCTATGTGTACATCATTCAGCAGACTCAGTTGGTGGAACCAACCCAGGTGGAAGTGATGGCCCCCACGCAAGAGCCGGTGGTTACCTTGATTTCCTGCTACCCTTATTTGGTAGACAATCAGCGCATCGTGGTCACCGCCGAACTGCAAGGGCAGAAGTAAAAGAAATATCACGTCTTAGAGATGGAAGACGCCCGAATAATTCGGCAACCTTTTTCACGATCTGAGCAGTGACAATGAAATAAGTTCGAAGGAGTTATAGGAATGGCTAAAAAATACAAACGCTACGTTTCACAATCGCTGAAAGAACAGACCGAAGCCAATGCGGGCACAGGCACTGTCGCTGCGACCGCCGCGCCGCGCCGCACCACGACCGAATTCAACCCGGATTACGGTCACATCGTCCGCGATCTGAAACGCATCGGCATCCTGGCAGGCACATTCATCACTGTGCTGATCGTCCTGTCCTTCATTCTGAACTAACCTGTTTCGCTTGATAAAAACATAAACCTGACGGGTTTCAAAACCCGTCAGGTTTAATTTTTTAACCACGCCCTCTTCGTAGCGGCACGGGGATGTGCGCCGATCACGGTTATGATCTTTCAAACCCTGTGCCCTTCAGAATTCACCAATCCCTCATAGAACGCCCCAATGCGCTCGCGCACCAAGCCCACCTCGGCCCGCTCGCGAATGATCTTCAAATTAAGATCCGCTGCCGAATGGCGCAAATCGGCGTTGTCCAGCGCGAATTGAATTGCGTCTGCAACCGCCGCTGGGTTGGTCGGCTCCACCAGCAAACCGTTCACCCCCGGCGTGATCCACTCGCGAATCGACTCAATATCCCCAGCCACCGGGAAGCACCCGCAAGCCATTGCCTCCAGCAGCGAGTTGGGCGTGCCGTCGTGCTGGCTGATCGAAACCATCACCGAAGCGCGCACAAACATATCCCATAACTGGAACTGCGACAGGTGCGGCAGCAGCAACACCGATTTTTTCAACTGATACTGCTCCACCGCCCGCAATGCTTCCGGCTGCCCGGCCATGCCCGGGCACACAAACACCACCCGTGGGTCGTGCTGTAACACCTTAGGAATGGCCGCAAAGAACACATCATTGCGCACGCTGCCGGGCCGGAACCCGCGCGGGTTGACCACCAGCGGCACCCCGGCAGGCAGGAAATCGGTCAGCGGCTCGCGCCGCTCGAAACGAATAGCCTCGATCTCTGGCAGGTTCACCCCGCCCGAACCTGGCACAACCAGCGTCTTATCCTTCTCAAAACCCCAAGCCTTTCCCAGGCGAATATCCCGCTGCGCGTCCGCCGCCAAACCGTCTGCGCGTTGCAACGTCTTGCGCGTCAGATTACCCATCAGCCACGACCCGCTGGCGTGCAAGGTCAAATCGTTGCCCCACACCGAAACCGCCACTGGCACACCCTTGGGCGCATAGCTCGCCAGCATCCCTTCAAAGGGAATGCGCAGCCCGTGCACCAGGTCGGGGCGCAGGTGATCCACCATTCGGGCGAGCTTGCGCCCGTAATAGGGCAGGGTCGGCGGCCCCGCCCAGTACCGCGCCGACATGAAGAACTGCCGGAAGCGCGCTACCACCTTGCGAAAACCCGAATTGGCCGACTGAGGCCGCGCCAGGCCAAACCCCGCCTGGCTTCCGGCAAACGATCCAAACGCCACCGGCAGGATGTACATGGCCTCAATGCCTTCCACCGGCGAGCAGGGAAAGGTCGATACCAGAGTCAGTCGGTGATCAAACTCACGAAGCGCACCAATCCACCGGCGGGTGGTCGGGCTGCGTCCATCGGCAACTAGAAGAATGTGCATTTCACTTCCCATTGTAAACGAATTTTGTGCGCCACATCTGCTCTGCTTCTGACCCTCTCCCACCGGGAGAGGGCAGGGTGAGGGTCTTTATCCCCCACCATTTCCGCGATTGTTTTTTAACATTTTTGAACACTGGCGATCGCCTCGGCAAACACCCGCACCATGCGCTCCAAATTCACCTCTTCCGCCACAATCCGGTAAGACTCCGCGCCCATCTGTCGCAGCCGGGCCGGGTCGGAGAGCGCCGCTTGCAACTCCGCCACCAGGGCATCCTCGTCACCCGGCGGCAGCACGCGCCCATTCCCCTCGCGAACAAGATCAGCCTGCGTGCCGTCCGCCTCCGCCACCAGCACCGGCAGCGCATAGCTCATGGCTTGCTGCACCGCCAGCCCGCCCGTCCCCGGCAGGACGAACAAATCCGCCTCGCGGAAGCGCTGCGCCAGCGCCTCGCCGCGCAAATCGCCGCTGAACTCAGCCCGCGGGTACACCTGCTCGGCCAGCGCTTGCAGCGCGGTCCGTTCGGGGCCTTCTCCCACCACCGTCAAGTGCGGCTGGATTTGCTCTGGCAGCCGGGCGCAGGCCCGCAGCAGCAGGTCGATGCGCTTGCGAGCTTGGAGCCGCCCGACGAACAGCACCTTGCCGCGCCCTCCCACAAACTCCCCCGCTCGCTGCGGCGCGGGCTCGCTGGGTTTGCGTGTCACGGCATTCGGCGCGGTGAACACCCGACCCGCCGGGAAGCCCGCCGCCCGGTACTGCGCCGCGCCGGTCTGGCTGTAGGTGATGAGCGCGTCAAACCCACCCAGCAGGCGTTTGCGCCAGGCGCTGCGCAGCCACCCGCCCCCCGGCGGAATGCCCAGCCCCCAGCCGATCACCGGGCGCTGGCGAGCCTTCATCCAGCGCTGCGCTCCCGGCGTGCTCAGGTAACGCGGGTTGGCTTCCACCACCAGCACCTGCGGGTTCCATTCCTCCAGCCAACCCACCAGCCCCCGCTGCCAGCACAGGTAGGCCCGCCCGCGCCCGATATGCACATTCTTTGCCGGGGCTGCCGCGGCGACTTTCAGCTCGCCTTGCACACCCAAAGCCTCATCCTCGCGCGGCTGCCCGTAAAACACGCTCAAGCCGCCCGCGCACGATTGCGCCAGCAAATCAAAAAACGGCGCCCGGTAAGCCGGCAGAACGCGCTGTATCAGGCCTACCCGTTGTTCGATCACCTCGCTCACGTCACCACCCGGAGCTGCGACCCGTGCAGACCCTTTTCTACTTCTATTCTCGCCGGGAAGTGATCCTTTAATTCTTCCAGGTGGGTGATCACCAAAATCCGCGAGAACTCGCCGCGCACCAGGTTGATCGCCTCCACCAGGCGTTGCCGCCCATCGGCGTCCTGGCTGCCAAAACCCTCATCGATGAACAAGGTTTGCAGCCGTGCCCCGGCCCGGTGCGCCAGCACCCGCGAAAGCGCCAGCCGGATGGCGAAATTGATGCGGAAGGCCTCGCCCCCCGAAAACATCTCGTACTCGCGCTGCCCCGCCGAATCACTGATTAAAATATCCAGCGTCTCGCGCTTCTCGTCCTTCGATTTCAACTGGCGCTGCGTGGCAAAGCGCACCGACATGCCGCCCATCGTCAGGCGGTCCAGAATGTCATTGGCCTGGGTCTCAATTTCGGGCAAAGCCTGCTCGATCAGCAGCGCAGGAACACCGTCCTTGCCAAAGGCCCGCTCCAGCATCTTCAGCCGCGCCACCTGCCGTACCGCCTCGCTCCGCTCATCGGACAAGCGCTTTTTGCGCTTGCGCTGCGTATCCAGCACCGCCACCATCTGCCGCACCATGCCTACGTCCATGCGCAGGCGGTTCTCCTCGGCTTGCAAGGCCAGTACCTCGCTCTCGGCCTGGTCCAGGTCGGGCAGGTTCTGCGCGTCCTGCTCGTGGCGTGCTTCGGCAGCCGCGAATTCCTTCTCCTGCCCGTCCAACTGCTCGCGCTCCTTGTTCAATTCCGCCCCCACCTGGGCCATCTGCCGCTCCAGCGGTTGCAGCGAGGCTCGCGCCGCTTCCAGATCACGCAATTCGCGCTCCGCGGCCCGCCCTTCCATCTCGCTGCGCCGCGTCGCATCGTGGACCGCTGTGTCATACCCCAGCGCTTTGGCCTCCTGGTCAATCTGCGCCAGCAGCGCCCGCGCATCCTGGGCGAAATCCTCCCCGCCCAGCAACTGGTCAATCTCCGCCAGGCGCAGCGCTCCGGATTGCGCCCATTCAGTCGCTGAGCGTTGAATCCGTTCAATCTCTCCCGCCAGTTGGTCCTGGCGCTGGGTCAAAAAGCGCAGTTCCTTCTCCTGTCCGCTCAAGCGCTCGATGTCGGCCCGCAAATCTCGGCCCCGGTCTTCCGCGCTCTTCTGGTCGGCCACATTCTGGCGATACAAATCGCCCATTTGCTTGCCTTCCAGAGTCAGCGAGTCGATCAGTGTCTGGCGGTCGTCGGGGCTGAGTGGCTGCCCACACAACGGGCAAGCCGCCCCCTCCACCTCGCCCAGCCGGTCCAGGCGCTCGCGCAGCGCTTTCATGTCCACCTTCAAGCGCTCGTTGTCGGCTCGCATGCGCTCGATCGATTGCTGCGCCTCACGCCACTGTTCTTCCAAAGCGGCCCGCTCGCCCAACTTCTCTTCCAGCGCCTGGATGGCCGTCTGTACGCCGGGCAGTTCAACTTCCAGCGCCGCCAGGCGGGTTTGCTCCTGCTGACGGGCAGTCGATTGAGAGGTCAGCGTGCGGCGCTCCTCCTCCAGGCGTGATTGCCCCGCGGCGATCTCTGCCATTGGTTTGCTGCGCCGGGCCTGCACCTCGTGGAACTGCGCCGCAGTTTTCTCCCAGCGTTCCAGATCCTGGCGGGCGGTTTGCCAGCGCTCGTAAGCCGCCTCAATCTCACCGGCGCGCTCAATCCGTTCCTGCAACAGCCCGCGCTCTTCTTCCAGCCCAGTCGATTGGTTTTGCAAGCGCTCGCAGCGCTTACGGGTTTCATCCAACCTCGATCTCAGCAATTCCAGCATGCGGGCCTGCTCGGCCAGGGCTGTCGCCAGGCGCTGCATGGCTGCCAGGGCAGCTTCTTTGTCCTTGCGCTGAAGCCCCAATTCGCCCAGCCGCTTCTCGATCTCCGCCAGGCGCTCTTTTCGAGCGCCCTCCTGAGCCAGCTCAGCCTCGATCTCGGCCAACTGCGCATCGATTGATTTCACCTCGGCTTCCACGTTCTTCCGCCGCTCCGCCGCGTTGGTCTTGTAGGTTTCCCATACTTCCAGCCCCAGCACACTGGTCAAAATGCGCTTGCGGCTGGTCGGGTTCTGCTGGGCAAATTG
The DNA here is from genome assembly GCA_016927865.1 of Anaerolineaceae bacterium. Taxonomy (GTDB): domain Bacteria; phylum Chloroflexota; class Anaerolineae; order Anaerolineales; family Anaerolineaceae; genus Anaerolinea. Next base: position 6,447 of record JAFGLU010000039.1, on the reverse strand, counting down.
GTCGGCTCGCCCTTGCAAGAAGAAAGACGCGTTAATAAAAGTCTCGAAGTCCATGCGCAGCACCTGGCGCAGGCGGTTTTCCGTTTCGCGCACCGACTTCTCGGTCAGCACTCGCCAGCCGCCCTCCGGGTTGCTCAAGTAAAACTCCAGCAGGCTGGTCTTTCCGCGCGGTTTGCTGCGCTTCACCCGGTACAGGTTGCCCTCGTATTCAAAGTCCAACTCCACTTCAGCAGAATTGACTTGCGCGTTGATTAATTCATCGTCATCCCGGCTGCGTGCTTCGCCAAACAACACCCAAGTGATCGCGTCCAGCAGGGAGGACTTGCCCGCTCCGTTGGACCCCGATATACAGGCCAGTTCAAAGCTGCTGAAATCCAGCTCGGTCGCGTTTTGATAGGAGAGGAAACCGTTCAGGAACAGGCGCACTGGGTTCATGAGGCCTCGTCTTCTTGCGACTCGAGCGGCATCACCAGCACCTTGTCGACGCGCAGCCCATCCATATCCAACACTTCCATACGCAGCCCGCCCCACTCAAAATGCTTGCCCGGCCCTGGAATGGCCCCCAGTTGAGACAAGACAAACCCCGCCACAGTCTGGTAGCCAATTCGATCTTCTTCGGGCAAGTCGTCCAGGTCAAACAGGTCTTTGAACTGGTCCACTGGCATCAACCCGTCCACCAACCAGCTGCCGTCCTCGCGCTTCACCGCCATCATAGAGGTGAACTGCCCGGCTCCGCTGCCGGTCACAATGCTCTTCAGCACGTCGAACAACGTCACCATGCCCAACAAACCGCCAAACTCGTCAATCACCAGCAGCAGCCGGTCGCTGGTGTTCTGCAGCAAATCCACCAGCTTGAGCACCGAAGTGCTCTCGGGCACAAACACCGCTGGGCGAGCCAAACTGGCCAAGTTCATCTCCTCCGCCCTGCCGAAATAATTCAGAAAATCCTTCGAGGTGACCACCCCCAACACGTTGTCCAGGTTGCCCTCAGCCACCGGAAACAGGTCGTGCTGCGAGCGGATCACCACTTGAAGGTTCTGCTCCAGCGGGTCTTCGGTGTCCAGCCAGTCGATCTCGGTGCGCGGTGTCATCACCGCACCCACCAGTCGGTCGCTGAGCCGGAACACGCCCTCAACCATATCGGTCTCTGCTTCGTCAAACACCCCCACCAGTTCGCCCTGTTCCATCAGCCCCTTAATCTCCTCTGCCGTCACGGGCGGCTCGGTCGAGCCCTTGAAGCCCATCAGGCGCAAAATGCCATCGGTGGAAGCGCTGAGCAGCTTGACCAGCGGCGCCGTTGCCCGCGAGAGAAAACTCATCGGCCCGGCCAGCTTGCTGGCAAGGTCTTCCGGATTGGCCAGAGCCAACTGCTTGGGCACCAATTCGCCCAACACCAGCGAGAGGTAGGTGATGATGAGCACCACAATAAACACTGCCAAGCCTTCACTATATGGCGCAATCCATTCCCAACGTGCCAGCAGCGCTCCCAGCGTCTCCGCCAGGGTGGCACCGCCAACCGCGCCCGACAAAATCCCCACCAGGGTGATGCCGACCTGGACCGTGGAAAGGAACCGTTTGGGCTCCTCGGCCAGGGCCAGGGCTCTCTTGGCTTTTGCATCGCCGTCCTCGGCCCGCTGCTGCAAGCGCATCTTGCGGCTCGATAGCAAGGCCAGTTCTGCCATCGAGAAAATCCCGTTGGCCATTACCAATGCCAGGATGAAGATCACTTCCACGGCAATTTTCGACATGCTACTCCCCTTCCTCTCCCTGTGACCCGCTCAGGACCTCGCCGGCCAGTTTTTGCAGCGCGGCCATGTCCTCGGTATCCGTTTCTACTGTACGCCAGTAAATCTCAAGCAGTTCCAGGGGCGTCATACTGCTGACGGCGGTATCTTCCGGAATGCGCAGGCGTGTGTCACGCTGCGGGCGGCGCACGAAGTGAAACTCCAGGCATTCCTCCGCATAGCGCCGCACAGCCGCTTCGTCGATTACCGAATCCAGGTTGAAAGGGTAATCAATGACCAGCCGCACCACGGCGTCTTTCAACTCCTCAGGTTTGGGCAGCGCATCGATTAAGCGCTCCAGCACCCCATCCGTCGATTCGAGGCGCACACGGCGATCATAAAACTTGCGCCCGTTCAGCTTGCGCCATTCCACCTGCGTGGGCTGACCCTTTTCCAACCCGGCAACAATGAAAAACTTGTCGTCGGCCGTCTCACCAATATCCACGCGTTCAATCGAGCCGGGATAGATCACCGGCGGGTGCGCGCCTTCATTTAGGTTTTGCGGTTTGTGGATATGCCCCAGGGCCACGTAGTCCAGGCGAGGGTCACGCACCAGCGAGCCCGGCAGTACCAGGTCGCTGCCCAACATGACCGTGCGCTCGCCGCCGTAGACCGCCCCCTGCACCGAAGCATGCGCAGTGAGCACCACCGGCAAGCTGTGATCCACCTGCTCATCCAGCCAGATTTTCACCAGCCCGCTCAGGCGCTCTTCCAGCGCGGTGAACACCTCGGTCGGCTCGGCCCCGCTCATGTTCAACGCCGCCATCAGCGCCGATCGCGACACCCACGGCAGCGCCAGCACTTGCAACGGCAGCCCGCCCAGGTTCTCAGGTCTCAGGAATTTAGGTTGCGAAACCACCTGCACATGCGGCACCGCCAGGGTCTCAAACTCCTGCAAGGCGTGGGCCCGCCCGCTGGCCGGCGAAAGGTCATGGTTGCCCACCAGCAGGATGGTCTCGATGCCCGCTTCCGAAAGCCGCTTGATCCGCCGCCCCCATTCGCGTTGAAACGTGGGCACGGGGGTGCGGTCGCGGTAAGCATCCCCGGCAAAAATCACCAGGTCCACCCGCTCGTCGATGGCGGTGTCCACGATGGTATCCAGCGCGCGCAGGAAATCCATCGCGCGCACAGCCAGCCCGGTTTGAGGGTCGTGGCGGCCTTGCGTCACCATGTCGATGTGAGCGTCGGCGAAGTGCAAAATGCGGTGCATAGGGGCCCCTCCCAGGGCTAGGGTGTCTCTCCCAAGGCCTGGAGTTCGGCTACGCTGGGATTAAAGTTAGGGTGCGCCTCCAGGCTCTCGCGCAAATCTCTCACCGCCCCTTCCCGGTCGCCCAACGCCAGCAAAGCCCGCGCGCGCCACAAGAAGTTCTCTTCCAGGTACGGTTCGGGGGTCGAGCCAATCGTCTGGGTGGTCAGGTTGATCACATCCTGGTAGCGCCCCGACCAGTAATAAGCAAAATACGGCCCGGTCTGGTAAAAGGTGATCCGGTACGGGCGAGTTTTTGCTTCCAAAGAAGCATACACCTGGTATGCCTGGTCGTAGGCTCCGGCGGCCCCGTAGTAATCTTGCAGCAGCACCAGGCTGGAGCCGCGGTTGAACCAGGCGAAGAACAAGTCCACGCCCTGGGTGCGGTAAATCTCATCCGCAGCAAGCTGCGCCGCCATCTCGTTGGCCTTCTGCTCGTCGGCATAATCCCCCAGCAGGTCCATCAAGCGGCCTTCCTCTTCAAACGGGTAGACCACTAAAAAGACAAAGTTAAACGAGCGCCAGCCGGTCATAAACTTTTCGTAGGTCTCACGATAATCGGCGTGATAAAACGAGTCTTGAATGACCCATTCCTGCGTTGCATCATCATAACCCGTAATGACCTGGTAATGCCCCATCCACGAATCCACCCCGGTCAGGTCGCGCATGATCGCGCCCTTTTCCACCAGCACGGGGTAACCCATCGCCAGCAGTTCCTTGAGCAGTTCCGGCGTCCCGCCGTTGCGGACAATGACGCCCAACTGGGTGTTTTGCCGGACGTAATCAGCCAGTTCATACGGCATAACGTTCTTATCCTGGGGATGCGGCTTGACAAACGTGCCGATATCTTCGCGCGTGCCCTCCCAACCCCAGAAGTTTAGCTCCATAGCCAGGTTAGCCGGCGCGCAGTAGTTGAAAGCCCCATGCTGATCCACATAGGTCACCCCCAGCAGTTCTACCCGTCCCGGCAGCGGGGTTGGGCTGGGCACGGTGGTCGGCGTAGGAGCCTCAGGCGGCAGCGTGGCGGTGACGGTAGGTTCAAGCGTGGCGGTAGCAGTAGGCAGCAGGGGCGCCTCAATCGGGGCCTGCGGCACAAACACTTCCGCCTCCGGCGGGTCAATCATCTGCCGCACGCGCAGTTGAATCAGGTAAGCCCGGTACACCACCCGCTCACGGATGGCCGGGATGAGCATCGCAATCCCCCCCAGGGCCAAAATCACGACCCAGGCCAGGAGAAATCTTTTTAACCATTTCATATTCAGGATTATATCAAAGAAGCAGGCAGCCACTCAGCCAGACGCAGAAAAGACCGAATTTTCGATGTGTGCAGGGTGGTTCGCATCCTGCACACATCGAAAATTCGAATATATGCGAAAAATGATCTTTCGGGCTTGATATTTGTCTACTTCGGAATATAATATGGATTAATCGTACCTTGTTAGACATATGCAGATGATTAATGGAGGATATCCGCCATGACCATTAAACTAGACACGATCGACAAGCAAATCGTCGACCTCCTCACCGAGGACGGACGTATGTCTTGCGCCGACATTGCCCGGCAGATTGGGAACATCACCGAGCGGTCCGTGCGCTACCGCTTGCAGCGCTTGCTGGATGAGCACATTGTCAATGTTTCGGCTGTGGTCGATCCCCGCGCAGTTGGGTTCCCAGTAATCGCCGACGTATTCATCGAGGTAGAGCCTGGGCAAATCCATGACCTGGCCGAGAAACTGGCCGCCTACGATATTGTCACCTATGTCGCCTGCGCCACCGGCGAGCGTGACATCAGCATCCAGGTGGTCGCGCGCAACAACCAGGAGTTGTACAACTTCGTGACCGAAGTGCTGGGGCGCCTGCCCGGCGTGCGCCGCACCTCCACCTCTCTCGTTCCGCTCATCGTCAAAGACGACTCTCGCTGGCGCATCCCGCAGTCGGTTATCAAAGATTAGGTTCATCAGCAAAGAACCGCCGTTAATCGGCGCACAGAGGCGCACATCGGATTATGGAAAACCCCATCGATTCATACGAAGACGTCCTGCCCCACCTTTCCCCGGTTTGGACTCGCTACACCGATATCATCGCATCTCGGGCTGAAGGCAGCTATCTGTACGACCAGGAAGGCAAGGAATACCTGGATTTTACCTGCGGCTTCGGCGTCACCAACACCGGACACTGCCATCCCCGCGTGGTAGAGGCCATTCGCGAGCAAGCCGGGCTGCTGCTGCACGGTCAGGCCACCCTCGTCTACCATAAACCCATGCTCGAGCTTGTGCGTGCCCTCCTGCCCATCATGCCCTCCGGCATCGACGGCTTTTTCTTCAGCAACTCCGGCGCCGAAGCCGTGGAAGGGGCAATCAAGCTGGCTCGCCACGCCACCGGGCGCATCAATGTCATCGCCTTTCAGGGTGGCTTCCACGGCCGCACCGCCGGGGCATTGGCCCTCACCTCCACCAAGACCGTTTACCGCGCCGGTTACCAGCCCCTGCCCGCGGGCGCCTTCATCGCCCCCTATCCCTACACCTACCGCTACGGCTGGAACGATGAACAGACCAGCCAGTGGTGCCTTGAAGAACTCAACTACTTGCTCCTCACCCAAACCGCTCCCCACGAAACCGCCGCCATGATCATCGAGCCGGTGCTGGGTGAAGGCGGCTATGTCGTCCCCCCGGCGGCCTTTCTCAAGGGCCTGCGCGACTTGTGCAGCAAGTATGGCATCTTGTTGATCCTGGATGAAATTCAGTCCGGATTTGGCCGCACTGGGCGCTGGTTTGCCCTAGAGCATTTCAACGCGCAGCCCGATATCATTGTCGCCAGTGGGGGCATGGGCTCTGGCTTGCCCATCTCCGGCGTGTTCAGCCGCCTCGAGTTGATGCAGCAGTGGACCCCCGGTTCGCACGGCGGCACTTTTGGCGGCAATGCCGTCTCCGCCGCAGCGGCAGCTGCTACGATTCGGGTGATCCAAAGCGAAAACCTGCTAGAAAACACCCAACAGCGCGGCGCTCAATTGCTGAGCGGCCTGCGTGCTTTGCAGTTACAGTACCCCGTCATCGGCGACATTCGCGGCCTGGGCTTGATGGTCGGCGTCGAGTTCCGTACCCCCGAGCGCAAGCCGGATAAAGCCGCCGCCAAGGCCGTTGTCCACGCCTGCCTCGAGCAAGGCCTGATCTTGCTCACCTGCGGCCCCTACGACAACGTTATCCGCTGGATTCCTCCGCTGGTGGTCACCGGCGAGCAGATCGACCAGGCTCTGGCCGTCTTCGCCGAAGCCCTCAAAGAATCCGGCGCGTGAAGTTTGGCGTTTCTTCTTCCACCCTAAGGGTCTTCTTCGACCCTTAGTACCTATCCTAAAAATCGGATGCGAAGTTGAACAAGATATCAGCGCAGGCGAATTGGATGAGCGCCAACCAGTTCTGT
>JAFGLU010000038.1 GCA_016927865.1 Anaerolineaceae bacterium | reverse complement strand
CAGCTTCGTGATTATGCCCCTGCTGCCCATCCTGATCCTGCTGGGTTTCCTGCTGCGCGACATGATGAACCTGTTCCTGCTGGGTGTCGTTCTGGGGTTTTTTGGCTGGCCTTATGACGCCCGCCTGATTCGCTCCCAGGTGTTGAGCCTGAAGGAGCGCTTATTTACACGGACCGCGGTTTATTCCGGGACCAACGGATTTTGGATCACCATCAACGAGCACCTTCCCTTCGTACTGCCGATCGTGTTTGCCACCACCATTAATAACTTGCTGTGGTCAATTGGCATGGAAGTCACTTTGAGCGTTCTGGGACTTTCCGATCTGACCACCCCTTCCCTCGGAACCGCCCTCTTCTGGGCCAATCAGCACGGGGCCTTGGTGGCGGGAGTCTGGTGGTGGATCGCTGCACCGGCTCTGGTAGCTATCATTCTGTTTCTCGGTCTGTATCTGTTCTTCGCAAGCATCAATGAGTACATTGATCCACGAACTCGCTTGCGCTTGATGGGAGGATAACCAGTGGCACTATTAAGCGTACAAAACCTCTGTGCTTACTACCGGACTGAAATATATGGCATCTCCCGGACCGTACGGGCTGTTGACGATGTTTCTTTTGACCTCCTGCCGAATGAGATTTATGGCGTGGCAGGTGAGTCGAGTTGTGGCAAAACCACCCTGATCAAGGTCATCTCGGGTAATATCAAGCCTCCACTCAAAGTAAATTCGGGCAGCATTAACTATCATTTCGGGACTTATGACGTTGATATATTGCATATTTCCCAAGAAGAGCTAAGGCGCAACGTGCGCTGGAAGGAAATCTCTTATGTGATGCAGGGATCCATGAGCGTTCTCAACCCGGTGCGGAAGATTATCAAAACTTTCGAGGATATTGTTGATACGCACGAACGCATCAGGGATAAGAAGAAATTCCTCGAACAGGCGCGAGAGCATGTCAACCGGCTGGGACTCCCGACCGAGGTCTTGGACTCTTACCCCCACCAGCTTTCTGGCGGAATGAGGCAGCGGGTGGCCATTGCCCTGGCAACTGTGTTCCAGCCCAGTCTGATTATTGCCGACGAGCCAACCACCGCGTTGGATGTCGTCGTCCAGCGCGGCGTTCTGCAAATGATCAAGGATATCCAGGCCCTGAGCAACAATACGGTCCTCTTGGTGACCCATGACATGGCCGTGCATGCCAACGTGGCCGACCGGGTGATGATCATGTATGCCGGCCGCATTGCTGAAGAAGCGCCAACCGAAAGTATTTTCAATGCTCCGCTCCATCCCTACACCCAACATCTGATCCGCTCGCTACCGATGATTGGTGAAAGATCGCTTAAAGCGGGTTTACGAGGCGCGCCACCAAACCTCGCCAACCCGCCCAGTGGCTGCCGGTTCCACGAACGCTGCCCGCAAGTGATGGATGTTTGCCGGACTGAAGTACCCGCTTTGGTCCCGATTCGAGAAAATCATCGGGTGGCCTGCCACCTGGTTAAGGAGGCCTCCCTATGAGCACAACCGAAAAACTGCTGGATGTTCAACACGTCACGGTCGAGTTTCATATTGGTGGGCTTTTGGGAGGCTCACGCCTGGTGGCTGTCAATGACATTTCCTTTTCGCTGGACGAGGATCGGCCGGAAATTTTCACCCTGGCGGGCGAAAGCGGCAGCGGCAAAACCACCCTCTCGCGCCTGCTTCTGCGCGACCTTGAACCCACGCAGGGTAAAGTGCTGTTTGAAGGGCGCGATCTGGCAACGATCCGCAAGCGGTCCGAGTTCAAAGAGTTCATGAAGAAGGTTCAGCCGGTGTTCCAGAACCCGTTCGAGACTTTCAGCCCCTTACGGCGGGTAGATGCCTACTTGATTGATACTGCCGTGAATTTTGGAATAGCATCTAATCGCCGTGAAGCAGTCCAGGTCGTAGATGAGGCGCTGCGTAATGTGGGGTTGTCGCTGGAGGAAGTGAGCCGGCGCTATCCTCACGAACTTTCCGGCGGCCAGGTCCAGCGCGTTTCGGTCGCGCGGGCGCTCATCTCCCAGCCCAAGCTGATCCTCGCCGATGAGCCGGTTTCGATGGTTGATGCCTCGCTGCGCATGGAAATCGTCAACCTATTTCGCAAGCTCCGGGATGAACAGCAGGTGAGCGTCATTTACATCACGCACGACCTGGCAACGGCCTACTACATCAGCGACCGAATCGGCATCATGCTGCGCGGTTATATCGTCGAAGCAGGGCCAGTTGAGGATGTCTTGGACCGACCTTTCCATCCATACACCAAGCTGCTGCAGGAATCGGTTCCAGAGCCTGCCCCCAAGGAACGAGAGTCTTGGGCAAAACGTATCACCCTCGGAACGACGGAGGTGAAGGAATACGGCCGGGTAGGCTGCAAGTTTGCGGGCCGTTGTCCGCAGGTGATGGATATCTGCCACCAAGTGGATCCCCCGGATGTGCAGGTTGAACGGCGGACGGTCAAGTGCTACCTTTATCTCGATAATTCTGGGCCCCCGGCGACGTAGAACAGGGTCAAAACCAGCCGCCCAACACACTCGTTTGATTTCGCACGCATGAAGAAATGAGGGTATGACTATGACAACGACCCATATCACGCTTAACCCGGCGGATACCATCGCCACCATCAACCCCAATATCTATGGGCACTTTGCCGAGCACCTCGGCCGGTGCATTTACGACGGCATCTGGGTTGGTGAGGATTCGGCCATCCCGAATATGGGCGGCTTCCGCACCGATATTATTGAGGCTCTGCGCCGCATGAAACCTCCGATCATTCGCTGGCCGGGCGGCTGCTTCGCCGACGATTATCACTGGCAGGACGGCATTGGCCCGCGCGACCAGCGTCCCCGCCGGATCAATATCCACTGGGGCGAAGTGGTCGAGAACAATCATGTTGGCACCCAAGAATTTGTCCGCTTCTGCCGCCTGGTTGGCGCTGAACCCTATTTCTGTGGGAATGTCGGTTCGGGCACGGCCCGTGAGCTGCGCGATTGGGTCGAATACTGCAATTTCCCCGATTCCGGGCCTAACGGTTCCACTTGGGCGCAGCGCCGCGCGGCAAACGGCAGCCCTGAACCCCTGAACGTGAGGTATTGGGGGGTAGGCAATGAAAATTGGGGTTGCGGCGGCAACTTTTCCCCAGAAGATTACTGTACGGAATTCCGCCGTTACGCTTCCTTTGTGCGTGGCTTTGGGAAAAAGCTGTTCGTGATCGCTTGCGGCCCGGCGGGCAACGACGTGGAATGGACTGACCGCTTTTTCCGCAAGCTCAATAAAGATTACTGGGTCTTTAACAACATAGACGGCTTTGCCGCGCACTATTACTGCGGTACGGCCGGCGACAGTGCCACCGAATATACCGAGGCAGAATTTTACCGCCTGCTCGAAAAAGGTCTCAAGATGGAAAACCTGGTCATCCAGCAGCGCGCGGCGTTGGATGTGTGGGACTTGGGTCGCAAAATCGGGTTGATTGTTGATGAATGGGGCACCTGGCACCCGGTGGAAAAGGGAACCAACCCGGCTTTCCTCTACCAACAGAACACCATCCGCGACGCGATTGTAGCGGCCAACACGCTTGACATCTTTAACCGCCACGCCGACAAGGTGGTG
>JAFGLU010000037.1 GCA_016927865.1 Anaerolineaceae bacterium | reverse complement strand
TCAGCCGTCAGCCGTCAGCCGTCAGCCGTCAGCCGTCAGCCGTCAGCCGTCAGCCGTCAGCCGTCAGCCGTCAGCCGTCAGCCGTCAAAAGTGTAATCTCTTTCTCTTTCTCTGAGTTCCTCTGCGAACTCTGCGTCTCTGCGGTTCCTTCTTTCTTCCCCCTGGGCGCAGCTTAGCACTGGTTCATTTCCGCACCTAATCCCACCGCTGCGCCCCTACCAGATATTCGCGCCCATTTACGTGCATTCTGCAGAATAATTCTTTTCTTCCCATTCGTGTCATTCGTGAAATTCGTGGAGAAATCTCTTTTCCTCCATTCGCGTTTTATTCGCGCAAATTCGCGGAGAAATCCTCTGTCTCCCCGAAATACACCTCCATCACACACCTCGCGCAGTCGAACTTCAACCCGTAGCGGTTGCCGTCTTCGTCTACCAGCGTCAGCGGCTCTTGCACCACCTGCGTGCCGCCAAAGCGCTTGCACGCACCCAACTGGTGCTTGATGCAGTGCTTCGTGGTCATCACCAGCCGCCCGCGCATCTCCAGCCCCGACTCCGCCGCCGGCTCGATCTCCATCACCCCGTGCCGCTGGTAGAAGGCCCGCGCCTTCTCGTTCAGCACGTTGCCCCGGTAGCTCAGCTTCTGTTCTGGGAAAGGCGCGTCATTGCGGAGAATCTCCCCGCTCAACCGCGGGAAATTGCGCCCCCGCTCTTCCAACAACGCCTCCACCGCTCCCCGACGCAGCGCGTTCAACGTCCCGAGCGGGATGAAATAGGGCTGGGAAAGATCGCTGCGCAGGAAGGTACATTCAAACTCCGTTCCGCCCAGCTTGCGCAGTTGCTTATCGATCGCCACCTCGGCCTGTTCGGGCTTCTCAGCCGGAAGCTTCTCCGTTTCCATGGAGAGCATCACCTCGTTGCCGTCCTCGTCCAGCGCAAACAGCGCGTAGCCCTTCATTGTCTCTGCCAGCCGCAACCGCACAGCCATCTTGCGCTCCGTCTGGCTCTTCTCCAGTGCGCTCAGAAACTCGTGGTCGTGGTTACGAAACACCTCCGTGCCCAGCGCCAGCCCTTCGCCCTTGCTGGGGAAGATGCGCCCCCCCTGCACGTCGTTGACCGTGGTACCCGTTAGTTCGCGATCCGCGTTGAAGTAGCACAGCCCATCCCCGCGGTGAATCTCCACCTTGCTGTCCAGACTGAATGAATAGCGTTCAATCTTCGCCACCCGCCCCACCGGCTCGCCCAGCGATTTGGGCGTGTCCGGCGAGCCAACCGGCTGCTTGCGCCCGTGCAGGAAGTACTGGGTGAAGCCCCGGTTGAACGTCTTGGCCGGATTGGGCGTAAAGTCGAAGTACACCTTGCCCGATGAGGCCGGGCGCAGCTTCTTTCCTTCCAGCAGCGCATCCAGCTTACGCCGGTAATGCCCCACCACGTTCATCACGTAGGCCTTGTCCTTCAACCGCCCCTCAATCTTAAACGAACACACTCCCGCATCCAGCAGCGCGCCCAGGTCGTCGCTCAAATTCAAATCGCGCAGTGAGAGCAGGTGCTTTCCCTTTTGAAGCAGCTTGCCGTTGCCATCTTCCAGATTGTAGGGCCTGCGGCAGGGCTGCGCGCACTGCCCTCGGTTCCCGCTGCGCCCGCCCAATGCATAGCTCATATAGCACTGCCCGCTGTACGAAACGCACAGCGCCCCGTGGACGAAAGTCTCCAATTCCAGGGTGGTGGCCTGCCGGATGGCACGGATTTCAGTCAGGCTCAGTTCACGCGCCAAAATGGCCCGCCGGATGCCCACCTTCTCCAGAAACGCCACCCGCTCGGGGCTGTGGTTGTGCATCTGGGTGCTGGCGAACAGCGGCACCGGGGGCAGGTCCAGTTCCAGCAGGCCCGTGTCCTGAATGATAATCGCGTCCACACCAGAGTCATACAGTTCGTGGATCAAGCGCCCCGCCGCTTCCAGTTCGTCGTCGCGCAGCAAGGTGTTCACCGTCACGTACACCCTAGCCCAATATTTGTGAGCGTAATCGATCAACTCGCGCACCGCGTTCAGGCTGTTGCCCGCCGATTCGCGCGCCCCAAAGGCCGTTGCGCCGATGTAGACCGCGTCGGCCCCGCAGTTAATGGCGGCTTTGCCCGTTTCCAGATCTTTGGCCGGAGAGAGCAGCTCAATTCTGTCCATTTTCCTACCCGTTCCCGTTCAAAAAGTGAACTTCCGCTTCAAAGGCTTTTTCGCTGCTGGTCTGGTTCACCCCGCACACGTACCACGTTTGGGGATCGTCCTCGCGCTGCCCGCGCAGCATGGTCACCGACTCACCCGGCTTCACCTCGCGGCTGAAGTTGATTTGCAACCATTCTGCCTGCCACGCGGCGTGCTCTTCCATCGAAAAGCAGTCCGCGATCCACTCGATATAGCGGGCATTGTTGACGTGCTGCATGATGTCGGTGACGCTGTATCCCGCTCGCAGTACGTAGCGCTCTTCCAGGTTCTCCACCGGCAGGATCTTTTCCAGATCCTCGTCCAGCGCGTGCCGCCCGTCGTTGTCCGGATCGATCACATCCAGCGCCGAAGGTGGCAAAATGCGCCGGGCTTGCGCCCCCACCAGCACGTAGGCCGTCGTGGCCAGCGCCACCGGCGCGCCGTCCGCGCCCAACATGCGGTGATCGCGCATGAAGAACAGCTTTTGGCGCACGCCCTTCGGCCAGGTCTCCACCATCAGCTTCTCGCCCATCTGCGGGAAGCGCAAAAAACGCACCTTGATCCGCGACATGACCCAGGCCATCTGTTTTTCCAGCATATCGTAATAACCGTAACCGATGTGCTCGGCGTGAGTCGAAGCCACATCCTGCATCATCAAGAAGAAGCTGGTCATCTTCATCTGCTGCCGAAAATCCACATCCGAGGCCTTCACCCGGATCTCTTCCTGCCACACGGGAACCTTCATAGATCTCCTGGAACATTCAATTTTCGCTAACGAGCCGCGCTAGACTTACAGACGGTTAACACCCCAAGGATAACACATCTTTCATAGGTCAATCGTCGCTTGACCCTCCGATTTTCCTGTGTTATGATCTTCTCAAGAGGTTAGTAAAATTAAAATGACAGAGGATTCGAGCACGTCCCCTTCTCTGCTTCCTGAAAAACAGGAACCCGGAGACCCCGATTCCACGCAAGAGCGGCCTGGCCGCCGGTGGAACGAAATTTGGGAAAAAATACTGCGTCTGGGATTGGGTGAAATCGCCCTGCGCATTGGAACCGCGGTTGTATCCGTTACCCTCATCCTGCTTGTTGTGTGGGTCATGGGGTCTTTCTATTTAAAGGGCCAGGTCACTCAAAGCCAGGAACTGGCTGCCATGGCCGCGCCCCTGCCCAGCGCCACGCCCACCGTCCTGGCCCCTTCCTTCAAGATTGCCGGCAGCGCTTTTGACCAGGGTATCATCCGACTGGCTCAGATTCACACCATATTACCCGAAAAACCCCGCTTCGAGATCAACACCTACGAAGTGCAAAACGGCGACACCGTCTTCGGCATCGCCGAGAAGTTCGGCCTCCAGCCGCAGAGCATTCTCTACGGCAACTTTGACACCCTGGCCGACGACCCCCACCGCCTGCGCCCTGGGCAGGTGCTCAACATCCTCCCGGTCGACGGTGTCCTCTACCGTTGGACGGCCACCGACGGCCTCAACGGTGTCGCTGAGTTCTTCGGCGTCACCCCGGAAGATATCATCACCTGGCCCGGCAACGGCCTGAGTGAAGAAACCATCGGCGATTTCAGCAAGCCCAACATTGAAGCCGATAAATTGATCTTTGTCCCCGGCGGCACACGCGACTTCATCAATTGGAGCGCCCCGCTCATCAGCCGCACCGATCCCGCTGCCGCCAAGGTCTTTGGCCCTGGCTACTGCGGCTCGGTCTACGACGGCTACATCGGCGGTGGCACCTTCGTCTGGCCCTCCACCGAGCGCTTCCTCTCCGGCTACGACTGGTCCCCGCAGACAAACCACTTCGGCATTGACATTGGTGGGCAAACCGGCAACGCTATCTATGCCACCGACAGCGGCGTGGTAGTGTACTCGGGCTGGCATGAGCGAGGCTACGGCTATGTCATCATCATCGATCACGGCAACGGCTGGCAGTCCCTCTACGCCCATCTCAGCCAGATCTATTCCGGCTGCGGCGAGAGCGTCTCACAGGGCGCGATCATCGGCCTGATGGGCAGCACCGGCAACTCCACCGGCCCCCACCTGCACTTTGAACTTATGAACGCCTCCGGTACCCGTGTCAACCCCTGGAACTTCTTGCAGTAAGCAAAAATGAGCACGCAAATTGCAGAAGTACGCCCTTCACCGATTGCCGGGTTATGGTACACGGGCAATGAAAGCCGCCTGCGCAGCCAGATCACCGCTTACTTAGACAATGCGCAGATTCCGAACTTACCCGGTGAGGTAGTGGCCGTGGTGTCTCCGCACGCCGGGCATCGGTATTCAGGGCGCACCGCGGGGTATGCCTTTGCCGCCGTGCGCGGTCAGGCCCCCGAGCTGGTGGTGGTGGTCTCACCCATGCACGCCCCTCACCCCGCCACGCTGCTCACTACCGCTCACCGCGCCTACGCCACCCCGCTGGGCGCCATGCCCGTCGACCGGCCTGCCGTCGAAGGCCTGGCGCAGCTCCTTGGGCAAAACGGCCATGAGTTGACCCCGGTGGCCAATGACGGCGAGCATTCCCTTGAAATCCTCCTGCCTTTCCTGCAGGTAGCCCTGGCCAAACCCTTCCAGCTTCTGCCCGTCATGGTGCGCAGCCAATCACCGCGCATGGCGCAGATGCTAGGCAAAGCCCTGGCCCAAACGGTGCAGGGCCGCTCCTGCCTGCTGGTCGCCAGCACCGACCTGTCCCACTTTTACCCGGAAGAAGTAGCCAATCAATTGGACAGTGAAATGCTGCGTCGCCTGAAGAACTTCGATCCAGACGATCTTTTTGCCGCCGAGCACAGCGGAAAAGGCTTTGCCTGCGGCGTGGGCGCCGTGGCTGCCGTGCTGTGGGCCGCGCGCGATTTGGGGGCCAACAGCGTGGAAGTGCTGCATCACAGCACCTCCGCCGATGAGACCGGCGATCGCGCCTCCGTGGTCGGATATGGAGCCGCTGCCGTTCTCAAAACTGTATGAGTTTTAGCCAGATCGCCCTTATCTTTATCCTCATCGCCCTCAACGCGTTCTTCGTGGGGGTCGAATTTGCCGCAGTAGCATCTCGCCGCACACGCCTGGAACTGATCAGTGACTCCTCTGGCCGCGCCGGAAAGCTGGTTCGCCGCTGGTTGGAGGACGAGCCCTCCCGCGACCGGCTCATTGCCGCTACCCAACTCGGCATCACCCTGGTCAGCCTGGCCCTGGGCGCGGTCGGCGAAAACGCCTTCGAAGCGCTCCTCGAACCGTACTTTCACCATATCAACCTGCCCCCGGCGCTGGCCTTCCTTGAAAAAACCTTCTTCGCCCTGCCCCTAGTCATCTCTCTAACAGTAGTCACCGCGCTGCACGTGGTGCTGGGCGAGCAGGTGCCCAAGGTGGCTGTGCTGCGCGCGCCCGAAAAGTTCGCCCTGGCTGCCGCCCCAGCCATGAACGCTTTTGCAAGCGTGTTCGGCGGTTTTGTCAACCTCCTCGACTGGGCCACCCGCGGCATCCTGCGCCTGGTCGGGCTGCCCCCCAACGGTCACTCCCACTCCTCGGTCAGCTCGATAGAAGAGCTCAAGCAAATTGTCGCCAGTCCCGAGGTCGGGTTGATTGTCGACCCTCCCGAGCGGGACATGCTCAGCGCCGTCATCGACTTTGGCGAACTACTGGTCCGTCACGTCGGCGTGCCCCGCACCAATGTTGTCGCCGTCCAGGCCGACACCAGCCTGCGCGAAGCCATCCGCGTGGCTGCAACCGAAGGCGTGAGTAAGTTACCGGTATACGAAGAGAGCCTGGATCAAATCGTGGGTATCTTGCATATCAAAGACGTGCTCCTGCGGCTGGATGAAGGCAGCCTGGAAAGCCGGACCGCCCGCGAGCTGGTGCGTGAGGCTTTCTTTATCCCCGAATCTATCCCACTTAACGATCTACTGACCCAATTCCGCGCCCAGCGCCAGCACATTGCCATCACGTTGGACGAGTACGGTGGCACTGCCGGATTGGTCACCCTGGAAGACCTGCTTGAAGAAATCGTCGGCGACGTGCAAGACTCCGCCGAGCTTGAACCGCCGCCCATCCAACTGCTGCCCGATGGCTCGTCGCGCATTGACGGCATGACCCTCATCGAAGAGATCAACCTCGCCTTTGGCCTGGAGCTGGACGATCCCAATTACGACACCATCGCCGGATATCTGCTGGGGCGGTTGGGGCACATCCCTCAGAATGGGGAGAGCTTTGAAGACACCGAGGCAGGCATTCGCCTGCGCGTCGATCAAATGGAGCGGCTGCGCATCGCCCAGGTGGGCCTGGAGCGCTTGGGTTAGTGGTAAACTAACCCTATGACCGTCTACGTCGAAGTCGCAGTCAACCAACCCAAAATCACCGCTCTCTTCGACTATCACCTGCCCGAAGACTTGGTGGATTGCGTCTTCCCCGGCAGCTTGGTCACTGTGCCCTTCGGCAAGCAGACCGTCCAGGGCATTGTCTGGCGCTTCGTCGATCATCCCCAGGTGGCCGAAACCAAAGCGGTGCTTTCGGTGCTGGATTCCCAGCCCGTATTCACTCCAGCCCAACTCTCGCTGGCGCAGTGGCTTGCCGAAAACACGCTTTCTCCGTTGGCGCTGTGCTTCGGGCTCATGCTTCCGCCCGGCCTGAGCAAGCATGCCGACACCCTCTACCAACTCAACGCCCCCGCGCTGGAAGGCCAAACCCTGCCCGACTTGCAGCAGCGCCTGGCGGACCTGCTCACGCGCCGCGGCGATTTGCGCGGGCGGCAAATCGACGCCTCGCTGCGCAACACCAACTGGCGGCCCGCGGCCCAACAAATGCAGCGCCGCGGCTGGCTGGTGGGGCGCAGCGTGCTGCCGCCGCCCAGCGTGCAGCCCCGCCTGGTGCGCACCGCCCAATTGGCCGTGCCTCCCGCCGAGATCGACTCGCGCCTTGGGGAGCCCCCCACCGCCGCCGTGCGGCTCAAAGTCTTCCAGCGCCGAAAGGCCATCCTGGACTTTCTGGCACACGAAACCGACCCCGTGCAAATCACCTGGGTCTACGCCTCGGCGCCAGGCGCAAACTTTGCCGACCTGGAGTACCTGGCCGGTCTGGATCTGATCACCCTCAGCGAGAGCGAGATCTGGCGCGACCCGCTGGATGCCATTGAAGCCGCTGCGATCACTTCCGAACCGCTGCCCCTCACCCCCGACCAGCAAACCGCCTGGCGCGCCCTGCAGCCCGCCGCCCGTGCCGCCGCGGCTGGGGGTTTACCCCTGCCCCACATCCTCCACGGCGTGACCGGATCGGGCAAGACCGAGTTGTATCTGTACCTGGTAGCCGAAACGCTGCGCGCCGGGCACAGTGCCCTGGTGCTGGTCCCTGAAATTTCACTCACCCCCCAAACAGCCCGCCGCTTTGCTGCCCGCTTCCCCGGACAGGTCGGCTTGATGCACTCGCGTCTCTCAGAGGGCGAACGCTACGACACCTGGCGGCGGGCTCGCGCCGGGCAACTGCCCATCATCGTCGGCCCGCGCTCAGCTCTCTTCGCCCCCTTGCCCAACCTGGGCCTCATCGTCCTGGACGAGTTCCACGACCAGAGCTACTACCAGGACGAACTGCCCCCCGCCTATTCCACCGTGGAGACCGCCCTGGCCCTCTCGCGCCTCACCGGCAGCCTGCTGGTGATGGGCTCGGCGACCCCCGACGTGACCCTTATGGCTCGCGCCCGCAAGCACAACTGGCCCGTGCTGCGCCTGCCCAACCGCGCCCCCGCCCACCGCCAGTACGCCACCGCCGGTGACGATGACTCCGCCCCGCCGCCCTTGCCGCGCATCCAGGTCGTGGACATGCGCCAGGAGCTGAAAGCAGGCAACCGCTCCATCTTCAGCCGCGCCCTACAGACTGCCCTTCAGGAGACTCTTGCCAGCGACCAGCAAGCCATCCTCTTCCTCAACCGCCGCGGCACTGCCACCTACGTCTTCTGCCGCGACTGCGGAAAGGCTATCCAATGCCCGCGCTGCGACCTGCCCCTCACCTACCATGCCGGGCAAGGCGGCCTGGTCTGCCATACCTGCAACTACCGCCGCCAGATGCCCCAGCGCTGCCCGGCTTGCCGCAGCACCCAGATCCGCCAGATGGGTCTGGGCACCGAGCGCGTGGAAGCCGAAGTGCAGGCCGCTTTCCCGCAGGCCAGAGTTATGCGCTGGGACGCCGAAACCGCCCAACGCAAGGATGCCCATGACCTGCTGTTAACCCATTTCAGCAATCACCAGGCCGACATTCTGGTGGGCACGCAGATGATTGCCAAAGGCCTCGACCTGCCCCTGGTCACCCTGGTGGGGGTCATTTTGGCCGAAGTGGGGCTGCAAATGCCCGATTTTCGCGCCGGGGAGCGCGCTTTTCAACTGCTTACGCAAGTAGCAGGGCGGGCCGGGCGATCGCCACTGGGCGGGCAGGCCATCTTTCAAACCTACCAGCCCGAGCATTACGCCATCCAGGCTGCCGCCCGCCAGGACTTCGAGGCTTTTCTGGGCCAGGAGCTGGCCCACCGCCGCAACCTGCGCTTCCCGCCCTTCACCCGCCTGGCCCGCCTGGAACTGCGCGACAACAACGCCGCCCGCGCCGAGCAAGCCGCTCAAATCATGGGCCGCCAGGTGCAGGATTGGATCGCCACTTCCGGCAATCCCAACATCGAGATGATCGGCCCGGCGCCGTGCTTCTTCGGACGGCAAAACAGCCTGTACCGCTGGCAGATTATTCTGCGCGCCGCCGATCCTGCCGCTTTGCTGCGCAACCGCGACCTGGGCAACTGGCTGGTCGAAATCGACCCGCCCAGCCTGTTATAAAGTCATGAGTTTGAGGAGAGGACAGAAATCAACTCGTAACGTCTCAGGCCGGTTAGAAGGTGCCCCGATTTTGAGGTTTATGTGGGCGCCTCGAGTGAAATTTAGAAAAGTGAGTGAACATGGCACATATTTTGAGGATGATTGAGCTTTCCACGCAAGTTCGATTGCCTTACGTTGAACAGGGAGACCAATCCGGCATTCCGGTTATTTTTCTGCACGGCTTTCTGGATTCCTGGCAATCCTTTGCGCACGTGCTTCCGCATCTGCCCAATACCATCCACGCTTTCGCTTTGACACAAAGGGGGCACGGCGATGCCAGCCGCCCTGTGGAAGGATATAGCATCGTTCATTTCGCCGAGGATCTTAAGGCATTCATGGTTGCGGCTCATGTCCCGGCAGCCATCATTGTGGGACACTCGCTGGGGAGCGCGGTCGCAACGCGCTTCGCAATCAACTGGCCCGAGCGCACCCACGGGCTCGTTCTTATTGGAGCTTCTCCTCATTTGGCTGGCAGCCCTGAGACGCGCAAGTTCTGGGACTCAACCGTATCGAAGCTGACAGATCCTGTCGATGAAGCCCTGGTGCGGCAAATGACCGAAGCAATGCTTGTTCAACCTGTCCCCCCCGAGGTACTGGATACCGCAGTGCTTGAGGGCGTCAAGGTTCCAGCATTCGTATGGCGGGAATTGTTTGAAAATCGTTGGCGTAGAATAGGTGACTTCTCGCAGGAGCTAGGTCATATTCAAGCGCCCACGTTGATTGTGTGGGGCGATCAGGATGCCCGTTATCCTATAACGGACCAAGAAACGCTTGTCAGGGCAATACCAGGCGCGCAGTTCATCGACTATCACGGCGCAGGGCATCTACTTCATTGGGAGGAACCTGAACGATTTGCGTCCGATCTTGTGAATTTCATCGAAAAAACCACCAACTGAGATTCGTAGACTATACTTCAGCAAGCTATAGCGGAAGAAAACCGCTCCTTTTATCCTCATTTGCTCGATTTATTGTTTTAGTAGCAGCGTAGGCTAAGTTAAGAAAAGTGAGGGGCGAGGCGCCCTTCACTTTTCCAAATTTCTATCCTCCCTCAGTCCTGCACACCCGAATCTGTATTGGCTAAAGGAGGGCAGGGTGGGGATTGGGATAACGTCCGTCAGAAAACGAAGGTCTACCCCTCACCTAATAGTCGATTTTCTTCAAGAAATCCCGCAATCCTTGCATGAAAGCAGCAAAGCTATCAAAGCGGATCAAATGACCCACATCCGGAATGTGAACCAGATCCATGTCTGGCTTCAACTCGCGGGCCTTGGCAGCCGAGTCGGGAGTCACAATGGCTCCTAACTCCGGGTTGGCGGTGAAGACCAGCATGGGCAGTTTGATCTGCGGCAGGGTCTCCAACCAGCTTGAGCTATCCCGGCGGATTCGGCTCGACATGGTCTCGGCGACCATAGGATCGAGCTGCTTTTTGGCCTCGCACATCGGGCGCACCAGCTCTTCCGGCCAGGTGGGGTGCTCGCGGCGATATTCCACCAGTAAATCATCCAGGTTCCGTCCGGGCAAAGTGCGGGCCCACTTCACAATTGGGTTTTCGCCGGCCTGATCGGCAGGTTGCTCCGGCCAAGACTCCCGGAAGGGCGGGTCTTCCAGCACCAGCGCCCGCGCCAGCTCTGGAAAGCGCACACCAATGTGGTAGGTGACCCCCGCGCCCATCGAATGCCCGCACACCACCGGGCGATCCAACCCTAGCGCGCCGATCAGCTCGGCCACGTCGGCGGGCATATCAACATCTTCATCCGCCTTCACACGCTCCGAAAGGCCGTGTCCGCGCATATCCGGCATGATCACATCGTAATCGGCCTCAAGCTCGCGCGCCACCGGCGTCCAGCACAGACCGTTATCCGAAAAACCATGAATCAACAGGATTGGGCGTTTATCCCCATGTCCGGTGCGGGTATAGTGGATTTTCACGCCGTTAACCACGATATCAGTTTGTGTCCAATGAGAAAACATTCAGGTCTCCTTTCAGTGCAATCATGGATTTATGGCTTCTACTCAAATTCAGGAGCTTTCTTCTATATATTGTACCGTTTTTTTGAGAAGGGAAATTTGCTCCGGTTTCTGCTATAATACGATTATCTCACTACAGGATTACAGGCTTATGCGGCGCGAAGTACTTACCTGGAACGACGTTGACAAACTCATCGATCATCTGATACCCCAATTTGAAACAGAATTTGACGCGATGGTGGTCATCACCCACGGTGGAATTGTTCCCGGTGGTATTTTAGCGGAAGCCCTTAAAATTAACGATCTGTTCATTGCCTCGGTGGATTTTCCTAACGAATTGGAAAGCGAAAAACAGCGCGAGAAAAACCGTCTGCTGGCCTGGCCGCAGTTCTTACAGTTCCCCGATGACAACCTGGTGCGCGGGCGGCGCATGCTGGTAATAGATGATGTGTGGGGTTCTGGGCGCACCATGACTGCCGTGAAGAACCGTATCACCGGCGCGGCGGGCATCGCTTACACCGCTGTGCTGCATTTCAATCCCTACCGCAGCCTGTTCGGCACCTTGCGCCCCGACTACTTTGCCGCCACCACCGACGCCCACATCGTCTATCCGTGGGAGATTAAGCGCGGCCCCGAAGCCGTTCTCCTGCGCGATTTCTAACGCAGAGGCGCCCATGCCGTCCAAACAAATCCCCGAGTCCATCGAAAACCGCTGGGACATTCTTTACCGCGACTACGCCGAGATCTATGATCGTTTCGGGCGCGTGCCCAAGACTCCCACCGTCGTGGAAGCCCTGCACCAGCACTTTCCCCTCAGCGGCAAGACCGTTGCCGATGTGGGCGCGGGCAGCGGCCTTTCTACCTTTGACCTGGCCCGCTTTGCCGCCCAGGTGATTGGCATTGAGCCGGAAGCTGCCATGCGCGAGTTGGCCCTGCAAGCCGCCCGCGAGCAAAACCTGCCCAACGTCACCTTCCTGGAGGGCAGCGCCGAAGCCATGCCTCTCTCGGATGATTCCGTAGACGTGGTGGTCGGCGTGACCCTGGCCAGCCTGTACAACGAAGATAACATCCTGGCTTTCGACCGCGAAGCCGTGCGCGTGGTGCGCCCCGGCGGGCAGATCCTGTTGGTCGATATCGCCTCGGGATGGTACGGTGGAGAATTGGCCCCGGTGATCCGGGACAAGCCCGACGAGGATCCCTATGAAATCCTCCACGACCAGACCCTGCGCGCCTGCGGCTTCGAGTACCTCGATTTCTTCACCGACCAGGATTACGGCACGCTGGACAATATCATCCAGACCTTTGGGTTCATCTTCGGACGCAAGGCCATCCAGTATCTGCGCGAACACAACCAGACCACCATCCGATGGAAGTTCCGCATTCATTACAAGACGGTGAAATAGGCTTTGGATAGCGACCAGGAAGATTTCCTGAGGTACTGGTTTTCAGGCTACGCCAACGCCCTCGAGCAGATGGATGAATCCGCCCAGGATACGCTTTTGCGCGCCTGCGGGCTGGCTTGTGGCCGGTCGTATACCTTCCAGGCCTTCGCAGAAGCCTATGCCCGCAGCGCCAACCTGGATGAATTCCTGCTGGAGCTAGCCCAGGTGTTCCCCGCATCCAGGTACGAGCGTGTCACCGCGGACAAAATCAAGGTTAGCATTGCACAGTGCAGCTGCGACCTGGTCCGCCTGGGCTGGGTCAAGTCGCCCATCCAGTGCAAATGCTCGGTTTACAATTTGCAGCAGAACTTTGCCCACGCCTTGCAAAAAACCGTGCAGGTCAGGCTGCTCTCTTCCATCCTGGGCGGCGCAGAAACCTGCGAATTTGAAGTGATCCTCTCTTCGTAGCGCGGGTTTCCTACCCGCGAATGTCCACTGCGCCCATGACAGAGAAGAGAAACCGCAGAGTTCGCAGAGAGCGCAAAGGGACGCAGAGAGATTTATATTATCGTAACCATAACTACTCAGCCAGAGGTGGAAGAGGCCTGAATTTGAGGTGTATGTGGAGTGCTTCGCACTCCACATACACCTCAAATTCAGGGACTTTCCTCGCCCTCTGAGCAGTTACTCGTAACCTAGATACCCCTACGTAAGGACCGTGTTCAACAGTCCTGTGCAACCAGTGTGAAAGGTTACTCCGCCCGTTTTCGCCGAGTGAGAACACCTACAGCCAGCAGTACCGCACTCAACACCGCCGCGCCTGAAATGCCCCAAAACACCGGCGTCTGCCTTTCGAAGAACGATACCGGAACCGTGGGGGTGGGGCTGGAAACCTTCAATGTGGGCGTGCGGCTGGGAGTAGCCGTGGGCGTCACCGGGGTGGGGGTGGAGGTGGCAGTAGCCGGGGCAGGTGTCGGCGTGATTGTGGCCGGCGGAGTCACTTGCAGCAGCAACTTCTGGTCAAGATAAAGGATAGAAGAGTTATTCAACCCGTTCCAGCCCATCAAGTCAATTACGTTGATTTTGTACAGATCGGCGATCCAGGATAACGTCTCACCACTCTGCACAACGTGGTAATACTTGCCGTCGCTCGCAGGGGTCAGTTTTTCAACCGGCGTCAGCGGGCGCGGCGTGGGACTGGGAGTAACATTGCCCGCGGAAATAATCAGCTTCTGGTCAATCTGCAGCGGCCAATCCATCTGCCAACCGTTCAGCGCCAGAATGGTATCCATCGGCACATTGTAAGCCTGAGCAATGGTGGTCAGCGTCTGGTAGGACCGCACGGTATGCACGATCTTCCCATCGGCATCGGGCGTACTCACCTGAATCATGCCCACCGGGGTGGGCGTAGCATAGCCCTCGGTGCTTGCACTGGGAATGAACAGGCGCTGCCCCACTTGCAGCTTGTCATTCCGCGAGATGTTGTTCCAGGTTTCAATATCCTGGATGGTGACCTGATACGCAACCGCGATTGCCCATAAGGATTGCCCGGTCAGCACCTCGTGGAAAATTTTACCTTCTGCGTCGGGTTCGGCAACCTTCACCGGAACGATAACACCATAGGTGCCGCCTGTACTGCCTGTACTGCCGCCGCCTGGATTGGTCGTCGAACCGCCGCCGGTAGAACCGTAAGACCCACAGGCCTTCTCAGAGACATATGCAGCCTGCAGCACATAGTAAGTCATGCCGTTGGCTGCCGTTGCCACACCAGCCCCCACATGACAGTAAGCCGATTTGACCGCGGGGATCATGTGAGCTTCATCGGCCCAGGCCAGCATGATGAGGTCGATGGTGAAACTGCTGCCCGCCGCAAAATTCTCGGTGGCCCAAACGGTCATGCCCGCCCCATACCCGGCGGCGGCAATGCGCCCGCGCACATCACCGATGTGCCAGGACATCTGATTGGCAGCCATGATCTCGGCAGTGCCCTGCGCCACCGCGTTGATGATCGGGTCTTCGATCAACGCGGGCAGGCCGTTTGAGACGCGCAAGGTGTTCATGGCAATGATCAGGTCGTAAGCGGTGACCGATGATTGCGCCGGTTCTACAAGAGGTTGGGCTGCGCGCGCGCTGGTGAAAGGCGTCAGAGAAACAGCTAACAGCGCCAGCAACAGCAAACCATGAAAAAGCTTTTTAAGTGTCACATGCATATTATAACGGCCCAATAGGTGGATTCGTCAATGCTTGACTCACACACCCAAGACGCGCCGGTAAGCCTCCACCATCGACTCGAGGCCAAACAGCGCTTCGGCTCGCGCTCGGGCTCCCGCCCGTAATTCTGCCTGCCGGGCCAAAATGTCCTCCGCTGCTCGCGCCAGCCCGTCTAGATCAGGCGGGTCCAGCTTCCAATCGTCGCCGCCCCACGGCGTCACGCGCCCCGCGCTCGGCGGGACCATTTCGGCCATCGAGCCAGTATCGAAGGCCAGCACCGGCAGCCCACAGGCCAGCCCTTCGATCACCGAGTTGGGGCAGGCAGCGTGGATTTCCACCGCGAAGAGCATGTGGCTGGCCCGCGCCAGTCCCGGAACCTGCTCGCGCCCCACCACGCCCAGCCACTTCACCAGCCCCGGGTCGCTGACCTCGTAACGCTCGATATAACTTTGGGGCACATCCCCCGCCACCCACACCTCCGCGGGCAGCTTGCGCAGCCGTCGGGCCAGCCCCAGGATGCTTTCCAGTTCGGTCTCGTGGGCCCGGTCCAGGTGCCCTTCCACAACCAGCACCCGCGCGCGGTCTGTGGGCGGTCTTTCTGGACCTTGCGGTGAAAACTCGTTCAAATCCACACCATTGTAGATCACCCGAGCCGGGGTGCGCAGCTTGCCGTACACCCGCTCCCACCACGCCTGGCAAAAGTCCGATTGGTACACAATCTCATGCGCCAGCCCGCGGCGAATGCCCGCCAGCACCAGGTTGTTCATCTCGGCGCGCAGGAAGTGCCTGGCTCCCGTACGCCGCAGTCGTTGAATCCAGTTCATTCCGTTCAGCCGCTGCACAATGCGCACTCCGCGCCGCCGCGCCCGCCACAGCCCGGTCACATTGCGCGTTCCGCCCAGCACCAGCACCGCCCGGCAGGTTGGGTCATCGGGATTCTGGTGCACGCGGATGCCGCGCGCCTCCAATCCCGCCGACAGGCGCATGCGGAACGAGGCCGGACCCCCAACCCCTTCTGCGCGCGGCAAGATGCAAACCGAATCACTCACAGCGCGTTTACCGTTCCTTGTATTGGAGCAAAGTCGCCACAATGCGCTCGGCAGCGTGCCCGTCGCCAAAGGGATTGGCCGCGTGGGCCATGGCGTTATAGGCCGCGGAATCATCCAGCAGGCGGCGCGCTTCGCCCACAATGCGAGCCGGGTCGGTTCCCACAATCTTCAACACACCCGCTTCCACGCCCTCGGGCCGCTCGGTAACTTCGCGCAGCACCAGGGCCGGTTTGCCCAGTCCTGTGGCCTCTTCCTGAATGCCGCCCGAGTCGGTCAGCACCAGGGTGGCCCGCTGTAGCAGATGCGCCATGGGCAGGTAGTCCAGTGGGTCGGTCAGGGTGATGTTGGGCACATCCTTCAGCAGCCGGTAGACCGGCTCCTGCACGTTGGGGTTCAGATGCACCGGGTATAGCAACGCCAGATCATCCGGGTAGCTCTCGGCCAATTGGCGCAGCGCCCGGCAGATATCTTCCAGCGGCTGGCCAAAGTTCTCGCGGCGGTGCGCCGTCACCATCACCAACCGCCTCCCGCCCGGTTGAACACCCATCTTTCCCAGCAGCGCTTCCACGTCTGACGGGCAGGGCTGCCGGGTGATGTAGTGCAGCGCATCGATGGCCGGGTTGCCCGTCACCACAATCTGCTCGTCGGGCACCTGCTCGGCGCGCAGGTTGCGCCGGGCGTGCTCGGTGGGCGCAAAATGCAAATCCGCCGTTACCGCCGCAATGCGCCGGTTCACTTCCTCAGGGAAGGGCTGCCAGCGGTCGTGCGTGCGCAGCCCCGCCTCCACGTGTCCCACGTGAATGCGCCGGTAAAAGCCCAGCAGCGCCGCTGCCATCACCGTGGTCGTGTCGCCCTGTACCAGGATCCAATCCGGGCGCTCTTCCACCAGGACCGGGTCGAGGTGCGTGAGGATGTTGGCCGTTAGTTCCGCCAGGCTCTGGTTCGGGCGCATCAAGTTCAGGTCAATATCGGGGTGGACGTCAAAAGCCTCCAGCACCTGATCCAGCATCTGGCGGTGCTGGGCCGTCACGCAGACGCGCGCTTCCACGCCCGGAGTCTGCGCCAGCAGGCGCACCACCGGGGCCATTTTCACCGCCTCGGGCCGCGTGCCGAAAATCGACAGCACCCGCAGCATTAGAACCCCACTCCCAGCCGGTAAACGTGGAAGCCATTATGCGTCCAGTTCTTCTCGTCCCAGGCATTCACGCAATCTACAACCACGCGGGCCTTGGTCAGTTGGGCCAACTCCACCGGGTCCAGCCCGCGCAATTTGCTGTGCCCCACCAGCAGCAGCAGGGCGTCGGCTTCATCCAGAATTTCGCCCAGCACCGCGGCGGTCTTTACGCCCGTCACCTGCGCATCCGGTTTGAAGGGCTCGTGCGCCCACACCTCCGCGCCCGCCGCTTGCAGCAGATGGCATATCTCGATGGCCGGGCTCTCGCGCAAATCGTCCACATCCGGCTTATAGGACAATCCCAACGCGGCGATGCGCTTGCCCTCCAGCTTTCCGCCCAGCGCCCGCCGCACCAGATCCACCACAAAGTGCGGTTGAGTGTCGTTCACCGTGCGCGCTGTGCGAATCAACTGCGCCAGGTCGGGGGCCGCCTCCACCAGGAACCAGGGGTCCACGCTGATGCAGTGCCCGCCTACGCCCGGCCCTGGGTTGAGGATGCGCACCCGCGGGTGGCGGTTGGCCAATGCAATCGCCTCCCACACGTCCACCCCAAAGCGATCCGCCAGTCGGGCAAACTCGTTGGCAATAGCAATGTTCACGTCGCGGTAGGTGTTTTCCATCACCTTGACCATCTCCGCCGTGGTCGCGTCGGTCAGGATGATCTCGCCGCGCACGAAAATCCCGTACATATCCCGCCCCGCTTGCGCCGAAGCCGCGTCGATGCCGCCGATCACGCGGGCGTTCTCGATCAGCTCCCGCAAAATCTGCCCCGGCAGCACCCGCTCGGGTGAATAGGCCAGGTGGAAATCCGCGCCCGCCTTGAGTCCCGAGCGTTCCAAAATCGGCTGGACGACATCGGCGGTGGTGCGCGGCGGCGAGGTCGATTCCAGTACCACCAGGTTGCCCCGGCGCAGATGCGGCACAATCGATTCTGCCGCCGAAATGACATAGGACAGGTCGGCTTTCTTCTCTTCTTTGAACGGCGTCGGCACCGCGATGATGAAGGCGTCCGCTTCCGCCGGGCAGCATTGAATGGTCAGGTTGCCCGAGCGGATGGCCGCCTGCACCACTGTGCGCAGGCCGGGCTCGTAGATGTGCAGCTCACCCTGTTTCAGGCTGTCGGTCACCAGGGGGTTCACGTCCACCCCAATGACCTGCACGCCGTGGCTGGCAAAAGTGCTGGCGGTGGGCAAGCCGATGTAGCCCAACCCCAGCACGCAAATTTTCTGGAAGCGCATATGTACTCCTTGCTTGAGGTGTCTCGATTATGCCATGAAATGCACATGGCGGGTAGTTTCTGCCTTACATACCCTGACGACGAACACCCCTGGCGATTTGTTCCCCCTCAATCCCACTCGTCCGGGTTGTAGCGCCGGATACGCTTCACCTCACTGCGGTGTTGCTTGTCCCGCGCCCGCCCCGCTCCCGAAGGACGCACCTTCTTGCGCACCTTCGGCTCCACCAGCGCCTGCTGAACCAAAACCACCAGCCGCTTCAGCGCGTCGGCCTTGTTCTGCTCCTGCGTGCGGAAGCGCTTCGCCTCAATCACCAGCACCCCCGCCTCGGTCACGCGGCTGCCCGCCAGCCGGATCAGGCGCTCTTTGACCTCCGGCGTGAGGGCAGTCGTGGCGCGCACATCCCAGCGCAGTTGGACCGCCGTGGCAACTTTATTGACGTTCTGACCTCCAGGGCCAGACGCGCGAACAAAGTCGAACTGCAGTTCGGAGTCGTCAGTTTTTATGAGAGGTGTAAACTCGATAGAAGTTACCCAGCTTTAATAAATTGGGTATATTTTTCCACTACCTCGGTTGCAGGACCGTCCATTTTAACAGCGCCCTTGTCCAACCAGATGGCCCGATCGCAAATGTCTCTAATCGATTGCTCGCTGTGAGACACCAGAACAATCGTCGCGCCGCTGGTAAGCAACTCCTTCATCTTTTCCATCGACTTCTGACGGAAGCCCGCATCACCCACCGCCAAGACCTCATCCAGCAACAGAGTTTCAGGAGTCAGGTGGACCGCGACAGAAAAAGCCAGACGTACAAACATTCCACTAGAATAGTACTTCACGGGTGTGTCGATGAATTCTCCGATCTCTGAAAACCCCACAATTTGATCGAACTTCTGCCGAATCTCAAAACTCTTCATCCCCAAGAAGCTGCCATTCAAGTAAATATTTTCCCGACCGGACAGCTCCGTGTTGAATCCAGTACCGACTTCCAGCAATGAGTTTACCCTCTCGTACAATGTGATCCGTCCTCTTGAGGGACGAGTAATCCGAGAAAGGATTTTCAAGAGCGTACTTTTCCCAGCTCCATTTCGTCCGATAAGACCAACCGATTCGCCGTGACTGATCTCAAAAGATACATCCCTCAGAGCAAAAAAAGGCTCTGCCTGATGAATAGGTTCCGGTTTGGCCTTTCGGGCAAGCATCCGGAACGGCGCGTTGAGCAGTTCCTTTAAGGAACTGCTCGGTCCTTCCATGCTGTGGTGAATATGATATTCTTTCCAGACATTTTCGGCTTTTATTGCTAATCTAGTCATCATTAGAGCACATCCGCTATTCGATTTTCCATCGACCGGAACGCCACAGCACCGGCAAACCACAGGGCGCAAGCCACCACAAACGATATCAACAGGTTCGCAACCGTTGGAAAATCTCCCTGATTTAAGAAAACCCATCGAAATGCTTCCACCAGGCTGGTCAAAGGATTCAGGTAGAACAAAACCTGCAATTCTTGAGGAACAATCGAGATTGGAAACAGGACAGGTGTTAGGTACATCCAGATCATCAAAATGAATGCCAGGAAATTTTTGGTGTCACGGAAAACTACCATGAGCGCCCCAAACAACAACCCCACACCCGAAGAGAAGATTACAGTAATCAGCAAAAGAACCGGGAGCAGGAAATAGCGAGCGGTGATTGGAAAGTGGTTGGCAAGGAGAAATACGAAAAGAATAAGAAATGAAACGAGAAAATCCACCAGGGAACCAATTGTTTGCGAAAGGGGTAATGCTAGACGCGGAAAATAGGACTTTATGATAACCCCAATATTTTCCAGCAGGCTATATGCGCCTGTGTTTACCACCTGTGAAAACAACTGCCAGACAACAAAACCTGATAAGAAGAAAATTGGATAGGGGACACCCTCAGTGGGAATCTTCGCCAGGATACCTAATATGAAGTAAAAAATCCCCATTTGAATGAGGGGCTGCAAGATGATCCACAAGAATCCGATCAAGGTTTGCTGAAAGCGAACCTTAAGGTTGCGGCGAGTGAGAAAAAACAATAAGTCTCGATATTCCCATAATTCGCGGAAATTGGGCATATCGAGAGAACTCGGTGGGGTGATTACAATAGGTTTTCGATCTTCGTCGGGTATAAAGTTGACAGTCATACTATTTATTCAACCCTGAAAGGAAGTCTGAAATAAAAAAATGCAATAAGGTCATTCTATTACCTTTCGATCTTCCTCAAACCACTTAAGATACTCCACTAAACCATCCTCGATTTTAACATTTGGAGAGAATTTCAAATTATTTTTCGCTTTGCTTATTTCTGCCCTACAGTGACGAACGTCCGCCGGTCGCATAGGAGCGTACTCTATTGACGAATCACTTCCACTAATGTCTTTCATCATCTTTGCCAAGTGGTTAATAGTTATGCTTAAACCGGAGCCAATATTATACACGCCACTTTGCTTAGCGACAGTTGCCGCCAAGTAGTTCGCCATCACTACATCTGTTACATTAATAAAATCACGGGTTTGTTCACCATCTCCATATATGGTAATAGGTAACCGCTTATACAAACGGTCTGCAAAGATGGGGATCACATTGCCATATGCATCAAAACGCTGATTAATCCCATAAACATTGAAATAGCGCAGACAGACCACAGTCAAATCGTACAAATCAGAAAAACACAGCGCTTGCTTTTCAGCAGCAAGTTTACTGACGCCATAGGGCGAATCGGGGTTGAGAGGATGATCTTCGGCGATTGGCATGGTCAGCAGTTCACCAAAGATCGCAGCAGAAGAGGTATTGACGATCCGTCGCACACCTGCTTGCCGGGCAGCTTCCAACACATTGGTTGTGCCTATCATGTTGACTTCCGCATCACGCCTTGGGTCATTGAGTGATTTCTGTCGACCAACACTCGCGGCCAGGTGGAAGACAACATCAACGCCTTCAATGGCCTTTTTAACCAGGCTCGAATCACAAACATCCCCAAAAACAAACTCAACATCCAGATCTTTTACGTTTTTCTGGTACCCAGTCGACAAATCATCCAGAACACGTATAGACACCCCGTTCTTTATGAGATATTGGACCAAATTAGATCCAATGAAACCCGCACCGCCTGTTACTAAAGCTTTCATAATTTTGCTCCATAAATTCCTGTCTTGCACCTCAAATCAATTCTTTGTCTCATTTTCAGAAACTCTGATAATCAAATCTTCCCATTCTTTAACCACTTTATGAATATCATATTTCCAGGCTTCGTTTAACCCTTGTTCGCGTAATCTGCCATGGAGTTCATCATCGAGCGCAATTCTGTACATTGCATCTGCAAATGCCTTTGGGTTATCAGGCGGAACTAGTAAGCCAAATTGATTGTCCCCTAACATATCTCTTGGGCCAGCTATACAATCTACCGAAATTGGGACTGCACCACACAACATAGAATCAACCAAAACCAGAGGTGATGCTTCCCACTTTGAGGTTAAGAGTGATGCCCTCGCTTGTTTCAAAATAGGATATGGATTTGCCGATTCCCCTAATAAACGGATATTTTCATCCAATCGATAATCCATGATCAAATCTCGGATTTTTTTAAACTCATTCCCATTTCCTATCACTAAAACAAGAAAATCTGTATATTTTTTACGCAACAATTTACAAGCTTCAACCATTAGAATATGATTTTTCTGATCATCTACGCGTGCCAGTTGTACGAAAAGTGTTCTGCCCTGAGTATCAGGAAAATCATGGGGAAGAGGCTGGGCCATTTTCTCAATAATTAACTCGCAATCTACAGGATTCGCAAGAATATTGACGCGATCTGGATTGACTCCAAAGGAATCAACCATATCAGATTTCATCCAATCGTTTGGAACCACTACTGCATCTGCACATCTTTCAGCATTTGCAAACAACCAATTTTCAATCTCAAATCGTTTTTCATCCGGATAGATTAATGTCATATGTAAAGATTCAGGTGCACACAAATAAGATATATATTTATATACTGAGTTGGCTTGAGATATCCACACTCTAACTGTTGGCTCTTCTTGCATAGGGATCAAAATTGCATCATTACGAATGGTCCGCATTATCCTATTCATTACTACGACATCAGGAATATTGATGCCTATAGAACTAGCAAAGCGATTCGCATACTCATTTACAACATTAACACTCTGAGCCCGGCTATCTTCTGCTTCACTTTGTTCCATTGCCTCACCTACCCCACCAAGCCTTTCAAAATGAGTAATTTTCTGCAAACGCGTGCGTAACGCAATTCGCTGTTTCACAGGTTCAGGTAGGCTATGATAGATCCGATAGAGCGAACGAACCAAGGTGAGAAAAGTGCTTTTTTGGGGTTTATTCTGTAAAATGTTGATATTCGTATGGGGTTCTACACCGTCAGGCATACTAATAAAGTTAGCAGCATCGAGGTTTTTGGGACTATTTAAATTTGTGTCACCCTTTTGGAGACAATACAAAGGAATAGAAACATCGTACTTTACCGGAATGTTATCTTGCCAAAGCATGTAAATGACAATAGGCTCAAATTTTTTTTGATCCAAACGATGAGCAAGATAATAAAGGACCTTTTCAGCTCCACCAGCCCATAATTTTCTAGCGACAAAAACGACTTGAATCTTAGAATTGCTTGCCATGATTTATAAGCCTTTACGCTTACTTTTATTTGCTAGAAATAGAAAAACCCGCTTGATCCAATTCTCACATTTAACACAAGGTGTTCCGTGGCCTTCCAAACCAGCCACTTTTAATAGAATCTCTAGATTAGAAGAGGATGTCGCATCTGGAGATAGATTAACGTTTTCACACTCTATTGAGAGATTCCATAATGAATGGTTTCCCCAATTTAGGGCAATTACAACATCAAAGCCGAAAAAGGACGAGAGCAATTGAGAAATTTCTTCCTCCCGAACAGCACCAACATACATTAAACCCCGAATATAACCAAAAGAATAATTAGAACGACCAACAACTAAAATATTATGACCCATTTGAATTAACTCATAACACATATTCAAGAAAAAGTTTATTTGCGGACACTCATTATCATCTAATGAGAGATCAGAAGGAAGTATTAAGGCAAAGTTGCAGATCTTATGCAGCGGACGATCGCTATTTGACAATTGCACAGAATCATATTTGGACAAATAGTTTTGTAAAGGCAGAGTTACTTCTGTTCTATTACTTGCCTGAATAAAATAATTCACCCTTCCCACATCTACAGGGTTCACCTCAAAATATTTGAATCTTGGAGCTCCCAATGATACTGCCGCATGGATGGCCTTCCAAAGTAAACTAAACTGAGATTTTACCTCGTTTCTTGCTAACACACCCGAAAAATCCCTGATAAGCATTATTAGGTCGTTTGATACTTTTAAATCTGACGCGATGTTCCAAATCCACTCTAATAACCTCATCTGTAATGCAGGATGATAGCCAAGTCCGTAGAGTAAATTCCCATCAGGAATTCCGGCTACAAGATTAAGTGTCTTGTCTAAAATTGCATACTCCTTTCCTTCTGCTGACCAATCAGCGAAAGGAATTAATTCGTGGAACGGATGTTTGTTAATTAAACGAATAATTGCTTTTGACGCATCAAACTGACATCCCAAAGGGAACATGAAACTCTCTTGCTGCGAGTGAAAACGCATATAACATGTGATACTAGAATCATAGTGCGATTTCAAGGTCAACAAAAGTCGCATCCACATATCCAAGTCATGGGCATATCGCAAAGTTTCGTCGAAACCGCCGTGCATAAGCCAAGCCACCTTGTCCACACAAACACTGATACCACTAACAAAATTTGTGCGGAATAGATTAATTAGGCGGAGTTCTTCATCAGAAGGATCCAGCCAAGGAATTGAAAACTCAAGGTTCGTTCTATCTGAATAAACAAACTGACATTCTGTAAAGAAAAATTCACAATCCGGAAAAAGTTGGATCAGTTCCCGATTTAACTCCAACTTTTGAGGATGGTAATAATCATCTCCACTCAGCCAGCATATCCACCTTCCGCGAGCCTCATTTACTCCCTTATTAATCGCAGTACTTTGTCCGCCATTTGCCTTGTGGAACACGCGAAAACGCGCATCTTGCTTCGCATACGCGTCCAATATGCCTGGGGTTGCATCTGTCGAGCCGTCATCAACCAGAAGAGCTTCCCAGTCCAAATCGGTTTGCGACAAGATACTGTCAAGCGCCTCTCGAATATATCGCTCCTCATTGTAAATTGGCATAACAATGCTAAAGGTTGGGCTATTATCAGTCATGCTTAAATCTCATTGTTGTTCACGGTCTATCCACTTTTCCTGCCACTCGGCTGTCCGTCTAATACCTTCTTCGAGAGAAACTGCAGGACTCCAGTTTAGGTCCGACTGAGCAGCCTTGGTATCCAATAACAAGTATGGAACATCAAACTTCCTCTGCTGCTCATAATTCACA
Organism: Anaerolineaceae bacterium; assembly: GCA_016927865.1. Taxonomy (GTDB): domain Bacteria; phylum Chloroflexota; class Anaerolineae; order Anaerolineales; family Anaerolineaceae; genus Anaerolinea. Next base: position 3,930 of record JAFGLU010000037.1, on the reverse strand, counting down.
TTCATCTTAACACCCAAAACACTTTCGATCTCAACGATCAGATCGTTTAACGTATATGGACGCATCCCTCCCACATTGAATGTAGTGAGTGATGGTGTGAATGTTAAATCTTTTGTCGTCAACAAAGCTTTGATCAAATCATCAATGTAAAAATAGTCTCGAACGATCTGGCCATCCCCAAATACTGTGACCGGCTCATTGCGTAATGCCCTGTTGATAAAAACAGACACGACACCTTGGTGTCTGTACGGGTTTTGACGTGGTCCATATGGAACAGACGGGCGCAGGATGGTATATTCTAACCCATAAAGATGATAAAACATATTGAGATACTTCTCGACCATTAATTTTGTTATGCCATATGCATTTATTGGATTCGTTGGATGGTCTTCCCTCGTCGGAAATTCATGGGGCACCCCATAGATTGTGCCGCCTGAAGAAAGATACACTACTCGTTTCACTGCTGTGTCGCGACAAGCAGTAAGCAATGTAAGACTTGCCGCCACATTCGTTTGAATATCCCCCAGGGGATCTTTCAACGCTGTTTCATGAATGTTCGCCCATGCTGTGTGATAGACCAATTCTATGCGATGGTCTTCTAACAAACGGCGAACCGTATGCAAATCCTGAAGACTTCCCTGAACAAATTGGACGCCTTCAGGCATACCCTCGTTTGTCCTTGGGAATAGATCAAGAACCATTACATGGTATCCTGCAGCCGCTAGGGCATCAACAAGATGGGAACCAATAAATCCATTACCACCAGTGACTAGGATATGCTGCATCAAATTCCTTCTTAATATATCGGGCGCCAATTATTCTAACATAGTTGCGGTAGGTTCTCATACAGGCGAATTACCCTCGAACGAACTACCGGATCCGAGAAATTATTAGCTATGATTTTTGCGTTAATTTTTGCTGCATTGTCCACAAGTTCATCATCCACCAAAGCTGTTCGTAACGCCCGAGCTACTGCATGGATATCATCCGGAGAAACCAAAAAGCCATTTTTCCCATCTTGAATCCAATCCCGAATTATCTCTAAACCCGAATGAATTGGAAAGACCCCTAAAGATATTGCCTCCACCAGCGTGCTGGGCAATCCATCACTTGCCGTAACTGCGATTACCACCTTTGCAGTGCCTAGCAAGTTCAACCATTGTTTGTATGGAAAGCTAATACTGTTCGGAAAAACAGCGATCTTTAGCGTTGTCGTTGCCTGTAGAATTTTGGCTTGTTGTTCAATAGCAGGTGTAGCTTGTACTATCACGATTGAGTAGGGTTGTAATACATCTTGACAAAGTTCAAATGCTCGCATGGCGGTCATTGCTCGCCCCTGCGGATCTCCCCCGGATGTCACATCATCTGTATTATCCCGGCCCTTTAAAACAATGACACGCCGTTTCGATACCGGACCCGGTAAACAAATATCCTCCGGTTTCCAGGTCACCCCACCAAACGCAGGCAGTTTCTCCAAAACAAGACCATGGAAACCCAATTTTTGCGCCAGAGCAATATCGCGGTTGCCTTCAATGATCAAGCCGTCGCAGGAAGACATAACTGCCTCGGTTTCCTCCCATTGAGTTTCTCCAAGGTGCGGATATAAATCCAGGTCTGCGCCCCATGATGAAACTATCCAGGGGCAAGGAAATTTTCCGCCCAATTTATTTCGCGCTTCCAGAAGGGCCAATGAATTATTTTGCCAATTCACAAACATGCCAAGGGAATGAATAACATCTGGCTTCCAGCAATATATGAGGTCAGCTAGCTTTGTTGCATGAAGATCAAAAAGCGAACTTGTTTTTTCCTCCTTCGCGATGAACTTTGCGTGAAGGACACGAAACATATATTCTTTGTCTAATCGCTTACTATATAAGGGCTCAAACAACTCTCGGTTGGATATTCTTTCTAATAGGCCTTTTGGGGAAGGGTGCTTACCCAAAAGCCGAAGTCCTTTTCGAAATACTTTAGCAATGAAAGTTATCGGTAGGGTAGATAAAATCACAGATTTCCTAAGGATACGTGCCAACAAACTAACCGGACCTACCAACAATTTTATGCTCTTTCGTAGAATCCTGGTGCGCAGTTTGAGTTTGCCAGATAAAGGCCATTGAGGAATGGTGTATTCAATCTCAACCCCCTTCTCAATTTCCTTTGGAATAGAGGTTTCGAAAGGCAAGTATAGGCGGGTTGCCCGGATTTCACTTCGAACATTTGTGGAAACCGGTAAAGGTTCAAAAACACGATAATCCCAACCAGTATCTTTGAGTTGGTTAACCCAGCGAGCGACATGAATACTACCAATCTCAGCAACAAATAACACCTTCATTTTCACCAACTTCTCTTTCCTGTCAAAGGAACTTCAGTTACTACTCAGTCAGAGGTGGAAGAGACCCGAATTTTGGGTGTAAGTGGGTTGCGAAGCAACCCACTTACACCCAAAATTCAGGGGCTTTCGCCACCCTCTGAGCAGTTACAATTTTTATTTGTTTATTTTCCTCTTGGAAACTTTTCAAACAAACTGATGACGCATATTTTACCATAGGCGAAAGGTAACTACGCAGTTCCAGCAATTCTCAACATGGAAATTGATGGGTAAAAAACTTGCCAAGATGAGTCAAATGTGGCGTTTTCCTCAAGCACCGAGAGAATTTTTTCTCGGAAAATTATACCCCCAGCTTCTTGATAAGCATCCTTCTGATAAGCGCGGGGGAAGCACAAAGTACAGGATTTCATAAATTCAATCCGAGTTTCCGTTCCAATTTCTCGACCGTGTAGGACCATTGGATCGGTTTGGCTGAAAGATTACCGCACCTTACAAACTCCATAATCGATTGCTCCAATTCTTTCAACGAACTGAAATTGCCCGGGGTAAGTAGTTTTCGCTGCAATTTACTGAACCAAATTTCGATTTGATCCAGCCAGGAAGCGTAGGTAGGCAACCAAACGACTTCAATTTCTAAGGGCCATGGTTTTCCTTGATTTGGGCATGAAGCCAGTCCTGCAATTGTTTGGGGGCATGGGTAGAGCCATTGTCCAGAACCAACTTGATCACCCGCACCCCACGGCGCAATGCTTCTGGAATGATGACCTGGGTCAAAAACGTCTGAAAGTCAACGAAGCGTTTGTGTTCGGCCCCTTGGGCATAGGTTATCCCATCAGGAACCGATAGCCCGGCGAACAACTGCAAAGCGTCATGCCGTTTGTAACGTGGCGAGATGTGCATGGGCCGACCGGGAGCCGCCGCTCGCGGGGTTTGTTCCAGTTCTCGGGCCTGGATCGAAGTCTTTTCATCCACGCACACCACCCAAATCCCGGCCAGCAATGATTCTTTGGCCTTTTCGTATAACCGCAGAGCCGGATGGGCTCGTTCTACAAACGCCTTGGGGTCGAGAATGTGCTGCCAGTTGTGGTAACGCCAGGGTTTTAGCTTTTCTGTCTGAAACCAGCGCCACACGGTACTGGTCGCCACCCCCAAAACCACCTTCAAAGTCACCAATTGTGCGGCAATTTCCGCCAGACTCCAGCGGCTCAAGGCCCTGCCTTTTTCTTTCGGCACGCTACAAGCTAGAGCCGTAGCTTACGCTCGCACCTCAGGGGGAAAAACGTTTGGGTGCTCCTGGGCGCGGCAGATCCTCCAAATTCTTGTGTTCTACCCAGCGTTTGCCCCAGGTTCGCACCGCACGATCACTACATCCTACCGCCCGGGCAATTTGTTGATTGCTCCATTCGGGATGCTCATGTGCCGCCACAATTATTTGGGCCCGCTTGACCTTTCCTTGTGAGGCTTTCCGACTGTGAATCAGTTGGCGCAATTCGATTATTTCGTTGTCAAGGAGCTGAACTGAAGTCCGGACAAAAGTTCGGACAATCTGGGAAAAGGAAGAGCCTCGAAGAAGATAAACTTGGTTTTCCACGACCATCATTATC
>JAFGLU010000036.1 GCA_016927865.1 Anaerolineaceae bacterium | reverse complement strand
TGATAATGATGGTCGTGGAAAACCAAGTTTATCTTCTTCGAGGCTCTTCCTTTTCCCAGATTGTCCGAACTTTTGTCCGGACTTCAGGTTTTTGGCGCCAATTCCGCCAACATGTCGCTTTGAGAATGGGGAAGGCGAGAGAGGAGTCCGCGCCACCTGTTTTGCGCTATAATCAGCATACCCGTACGAGTTTTTACCCAAACACCAAGGAGAATAGAATGAAACGTCTGTCTTTCGTATTGATCAGCCTGCTGGTCGTTGCCAGCCTAGTTCTCACTGCCTGTCAATCCACCTCCACCGGAGCGGGTGACAAGGCCAAAGTGCGCGTCGCAACCGATGCCACCTTCCCGCCTTTCGAAATGGTTGACGAAAACACCAAGGAACTCACCGGCTTCGACGTCGAGCTCATGAAAGCCGTCGCCGAAAAAGCCAACCTGGAAGTTGAATTCGTCAACACCGGCTTCGATTCCGTCCTGGCGGGCATCTCCGAATGCCAGTACGACCTGGCCATCGCCGCCATCACCATCACCGATGAACGCAAAGCCACCATGACCTTCTCCGACCCCTACATCAACGCGGGTCAGATCGTCACCGTGCAAGCTGCCAATGCCGACATTAAGGGCGCCAGCGATTTGGAAGGCAAGAAGATCGGCGCGCAGATCAATACCACCGGCGCAATGGAAGCCGCCAATATTGCCGGAGCCGAGGTCAAGACATACGACTCCTATGACATGGCCTTCCTCGACCTGGCCAATGGTCAGATCGACGCCGTGATCGCCGACTACCCCACCACCCTGGCCTTCCTGGCGGTCAACCCCGACAAGCTCAAGACAGTGGGCGACGTCTTCACCGATGAAAACTACGGCATCGCCATCTGCAAAACCAAAGCCGACGAACTCCTCCCGGCCATCAACGACGCGCTCAAAGCCCTCAAGGCTGACGGCACGGTCGGCGAACTGGAACTAAAGTACCTGGCCGGTCAATAATCTGCTCAGATGCAAAAACGGCTCGGAACCCTTCCGGGCCGTTTTCATTCCAGGGAGAAGCTCATGAGCCTATCTAAAAATACCAACGATCCTCATCTACCTACCATCCCAGGAAACGAAAACGTCCAGCGCTTTGACCCCTGGTGGTGGATGTTTTTTGCCGTCATCGGCTTGATCGGCCTATTGGCCGTCATTCGCCCCGATCCCTACTGGCGCATCCTCAAATTCGTGAAAGACGGCCTGGGCACCACCGTACTGGTCACCGTCATCACGTTTTTACTGGTGCTGGTGGTGGGGCTGTTCGGCGCGTTGGGGCGTTTATCCCGTCTCAAGTTTGTTCGCGGCTTTACCACCGTCTACGTCGAAGTGGCTCGCGGAGTCCCGCTGCTGGTTCAGTTGATCTTCTGGTACTTCGCTTTTCCTTCCATCATCAAAGACATCGGCGAAGCGCTCAACATCCGCGCCTTCCAAACCTACCTGGCCAATCCCATCGCCATGGCGGTCCTCGGTCTCACGTTGTGTTATGCCGCCTACATGACCGAAATCTACCGCGCCGGTATCCAGAGCATCTCCAAGGGCCAGATGGAAGCCGCCCGCAGCCTGGGCATGACCTACGTTCAGGCCATGCGCTATGTCATTCTGCCTCAAGCCCTGAGAGTCATCCTCCCGCCGGTGGGCAATGAGTTCATCTCCCTGCTCAAAGACAGTTCTCTGGTCAGCGTGGTGGCAGTAGCCGATATCACCCGCCGGGGACGCGAATTCACCGGCATTACCCCCCTGCCCATCGAAACCTGGACCATGATCGCCCTCATCTATCTGACCATGACGCTCTTCTCGGCGCGAATCGTGGGCTGGATGGAACGCCGCACCCGGACAGAAAGGTAGGAACCCAATGGCGCCCATCATTCAAATCTCCAACATTCATAAGCACTTCGGCTCCGTACATGCCTTGCGCGGGGTCAGCCTGGAAGTCGAAAAGGGTGAGGTGGTCGTCATCATCGGCCCTTCCGGCTCGGGAAAATCTACCCTGCTGCGCTGCATCAATCGTCTGGAAGAATTCAACAGCGGCTCCATTATCGTCGACGACATTCCCCTCGATTCGGCCAAGAACATCAACGCCGTGCGCACCGAAGTGGGAATGGTCTTTCAACAGTTCAATCTCTTTCCCCATCTCAGCGTGCTAGATAACGTCACCCTGGCCCAAAAAGTGGTGCGCATGCGGGGCAAGGTCGAAGCAACCAACGTTGCTATGCGCCTGCTCGAAAAAGTGGGCATTCCCGACAAAGCCAGGGCCTTCCCATCGCAGCTTTCCGGAGGGCAGCAGCAGCGTGTGGCCATTGCCCGCGCTCTGGCCATGAACCCCAAGATCATGCTCTTCGATGAGCCTACCAGCGCCCTCGACCCCGAGATGATCCAGGAAGTGCTGGACGTAATGCTCAATCTGGCCCGCGAGGGAATGACGATGGTGGTCGTGTCGCACGAGATGGGCTTTGCCCGCGCCGCTGCCAACCGCGCCATCTTCATGGACGAGGGCCAGATCGTCGAGATCGCTCCGCCCAATATCCTCTTTAGCACCCCCACCCAAGACCGCACCAAGCTGTTCTTGAGCAAAGTTCTGTAAGTGCCGCTAAGTTGACAGTTCATGTTTTACGAGTGTTTGTGCGGCTACGCTGCACAAACACTCGTAAAACAAACACCACTTCTTTAGCAAGAAGGACAATAAGACCATCTTTCCGGCGTACTTGGGCGGGCAGCCTGCCCAAGTACGCCCTACTTCTGTCCTCCTCCTTCCATACCCAAACTCTAGTTTTTTATGTACAATGAAGGCATGAACCCCGCCCGCGGATCATTCCTGCGCGTCCTGGCGACAACTTTTTACCTGGCTGCCATGCTGGCCCTGGTCGCGTCTTCGGTTCCCCAGAATTCCATCCAACCTGCGCCACTTGCCACCGCCACACTCACGCTGGTGGCTCCTTCCGCCTGCCCTTCGGCGGGTTGCGCCGCCGGCCAGCGCCTCAGCTACCGTCTCGATTTCGAGTTGGGTCTCTACACGGTGGACACCGGCGCCACAGACCCCAATCTCAAAGTCTGTGCCTATGCCCCCAGCGGCTGGACCGACCCTGCTCTAACCGATTTGGATATCACCGGCCAGGTCACCGGCCAGCCCTACACTCCAGCCGCGGACTGCTCGCAGGACACCATGCCCCCCGCCGGGTATTCTCTCATCGCCGCCAACGAGGCCGATTTCAACGGCTACTACTTCTTCGAGTCCCTGGGCCTGTCGCTGCGCATTTCCAGCAGCACCACGGTTGCGGGTAACATTTTGCTGCGCGTGTTTGAGCGCGGAGCCTCCGGTTGGACCCGCTCGCAGCAGGTCTTCACCCCGCTCACCTCTGTCGCGCCCGTCGCCTCCCCGGCCTATGTCGCCGAAAATGCAGTCGCCTGCGACTCTGCTTCTGCCAAACCCTGCTACCTCAACAGCGGCGGCGACCTTGTTTCCGGTGTGGGCACCGCCCTGCGCGATGCTATCGATGCCTTGGCGCCCAATTCGGTCATCCGCGTGCTGGGCAGCTACCCGATCAAGGGTAATGCCGTGACTCTCAACAAAGCCCTCACCCTGGAAGGCCAGGGCGCAGCCACCCTCACCGCCGAAGGCTCGCTGTGCGCCAACCCCCTCCTCGAAGTCACCAGCGGCGCCACCATCCGCAACCTGACTATTACCGACGGCGCCTGCTCCTCACCCAATCGCACCCTGCTGGCAGTCAGCAACAGTTCTTCCGACCTGCTGATCGAATCCAACACTCTCACCGGCGGGGCAGACGCCATTGCCGTGACCGGCGCCAACAGCGCCGTCACCGTCCGCTACAATGACATCACCGCCAACAGCGGATATGCCCTGTGGTGGAGCGGCGGGAGCGGCGCGCTGAACCTGTTGGCCAACAATATCACCACCAATCGCGCCGGCGACCCGGTGGAATGCGGCGTGGGCGAAGCGGCCGTGGTTGCCACCCGCAAGATCGATCACAACTATTGGGGCGGGGCGGCCGTCCCAGGCGCTGCCACTCACTGCGCCTCCAAAGCCAACAAACAACTTGGCGCGCCCATCGCCCGCAATGCCAACGGGGCGGGTGTACAGGTTACCCGAGTCACCGCCACCACCAGTAAAACCTTCTATTTCGAGAACCAGATCGCCGTGCAGCGCTCCTCGGAGGGATCAGACTTCCCCCTCTACATCGTCAATCATGGCATGCCGGCCCCTGACGGAATCCCTTTCACTGGGGCAAGCGCCGGCAGCCCCAACCCGTGCAGCAATGCCTTCGATATCTTCCTGGCAGATGGGGCTTCAGCCGGTGGCTCGCTCTCTCTCAGCTTCCGCTATGACCGCTCTTCGGCCTGTGTGGCTGCCATCGACTCGAGTTACTACTGCGAGCAGACCACCAATGCCGCGCGCTACCCCCTGTGGTGGTACCACCCTTCTGGAGTTATCACCGCTGGCTGGGATACTACAGGGCAGAACCCTGCGGGAACCGGCGCGGGCGGTGTGACAGGCCAGGAAACCAGCTGCGACATGGTTGCCAATGAAATCAGGGTCGTCATTGACAATTCCGGGCGGCCCAACCTGAATGACGATCTGAATTACACACCCTTCATGGTCGGCATTGGCATTCCTGCCACCTTCGTGGTGTTGGCCAGCGACAAAACCGTCACCGTCCAATGGACCACCACCAGCGAGGCCGACATCAGCGGATTTTACGTGGAACGCAGCCTGCAAAGCAACACCGGCTTTGGACCGATCAGCGACTTAATCCAACGCAAAGGCAGCGCCCTTTCGGGCAGCAGCTACTCCTTCACCGACGGTGGGCGCACCAACGGCGTGACCAACTATTACCGATTGCGCATCGTGCGCAGCGATGGTGGTTACTTCTATTCTGATATCCTCTCCATCATCCCCAATATCGCCACCGTCACCCCCACCCCCACCCCCTCGCTCACCTTCACGCCGCGACCTCCTCCCACCCGCACCCCCACGCGCACCCCCACTTTCCGCCCGCAGCCTTCCGCCACGCGGATTCCATCCTCCACGCCGCGCACTTCAACCAACCTGCGAACCGCCACTCCTTCGCGCACGGCGTTTGTTTCGCCCACCTTCGGCACCCCTGGCACCTTCCAACCCAACGGCAGCGGAGGCTATCCGGCGCCTGGCGGAGAAAATCCCTCTCCGTCGGTCGAACCCAGCGCCACGAAGGAAGAGTTCACCATGTTGACCGTGATTCCCACCAACCCGGCGAACTTCTCTACGGCCACCCCCACCCACACCGTCACGCCCAGCCCCACCCCTGACCCGGAGAAGAAAATGCGCGACACCTCCAACTGGATCAGCCTGGTGATGGGCATGTTGTTGAGTGGCGGGCTGTTGGGCTTGTTTGCCTGGGTCTTCTTCCGCCGCCGCAAGCCCGACGAGACAAACGAATAACAATTTTTGGCGGTTTCCCAACTTCAGGTGATTACGGTTGTGAAGCAACTGTAACCATCTGAAGTTGGGTTATTTTCTACATTTGCGAGAGTAGAAAAACCATTTTTTGACTTTTGTCTCGCTTTATGCTATTAATACGTGTATTCGTAACTACTCGACCAGAGGTGGGTGAGAACCGAATTTGAGGTATTTGCGGGTGTGAAGCACCTGCTAATACCCCAAATTCGGAAGTTTCTTTCGCCACTGAACAGTTACCTGAAATCTTTTCCAGGGAAGTTTTATGCAACGCGAGCGAATTTCAGAAAATGTCTATTGGTTTCAAAGCGAAATTTATGCCCAGGTAACTGCCGGAGCAATCACCGGCCCGCAGTGGGCCGTGGTCATCGATACTTTGGCGCTGCCAGAAGAAACACTGGCGATGCGTTCTTACATCGAAGAAGAGTTGAACGTTCCCGTCCGCTACGTCATCAACAGCCATTACCACGCTGACCATTCTTGGGGAAACTGCTTTTTCCCCGGCGCCACCATCATTGGACACACCCTCACCCGAGAAATTATGCTAGAGAAGGGCCCGGTCTCTCTCGAATCTGCCCGCCGGCAAAACCCAACCTTCAAGCAGATCAAAATTGTCGCCCCTCACCTCACCTTCTCTGACGGGGGCATGGTGCTGCGCGTGGGCAAGAAGAGCCTGATCTTCTTCCACACCCCGGGCCACAGCAAAGATGGTATCTCCATTTTGGTAGAAGAAGACCGTGTCCTCTTTGCCGGAGATGCTTTCCTGCCCTTGCCCTATATCGTGGATGGTGACCCTGACGTGTTAGTAGACACAGTCAAAAAGATCGGCAAGATGGGCCTGGAAAACATCATCCAGGGCCACGGTGACATCGTCTTACGGGGTGAAATTGACGACGCGGTCAAGGAGAACCTTAACTACCTCTCCACCCTGCGCAAATCTGTGAAGAGCGCCTTGCGCAAGCGCAACCCCCAGGAAGCCATCACCGCCATTGATATCGAATCTTGTGGCAAGAGCCGTGTGCTGTTGGCAGGCCTTGCCGAGGAGCTTCACCGTCGCAACGTGCGCTACCTGTATAAAAATATGCACTCCGAAGGTGGAGAAGAACTTTAGCACACAAAAAAACTCGCGCAAAGCGCGAGTTTTTTTGTGTGCTAAAGAGTGTTTTTCACTTTGTCTCGATCTCTAGTCGCCGCTTCTGGATCAATGCCCGCAGGCCCACCGCCCGCTCGGTACCTTGCGCCAGACGCGCCAGGTTGGGCCGCAGCGCCCAGGCCAGCGCTAGCAAACTGGCAACGCCGTACAGAATGAACTGCCAGGGATACCCCTGCACAAAATGCAGATAGGAGAAAATGGCGATTGAACTGAGCGCAATGCTGATCGTGGTCAGCGAAGCATAGCCGCCGAACAAAAACACCAGGATGCCAATTGGCAGGATCACCACCGCCGCCGAGGGCCACAAGCCCACCGCGCCGCCAAGACACGGCGCGCCACCAGCCCCGCCACGCAAGTGCAGCTTGCCGTTGCTGCGCTTCTCAATCAAGAAAATCGAGTAATTGTGACCCAGCACCGCCAGCAGCGGAGCCGCCACCTGCACCCACACAAACAAAGCATAATCGGCAGGCACCAGCCAACGTACCACCAGGCTGGTTAAGAACCCTTTGCCCACATCACCCGCCGCGGTCAGCAGCCCGGCCAAGAAGCCCGCCGCGCGCATGGCGTTGGTACCGCCCGTGCGCCCGCTTTCAATCCCACGAATGTCCCGGCCTGTTGCAATTTTGACCACCAGCCAGCCAAACGGTATCGACCCTAACAGATAAGAGATCCCTAATGCCACTAACGATAGAGCAAACGCTTCCATACCACCTCTCAAACAATTATCCCGTATAAGTTATAACCCCAAAGACCATAGCCAGTTACGCCGGAGCGCCTGTCGCCAGTTCCACAATCAAGGGTCTTTCTTGAAAAACAGAAGCTTCCATTATAAAGGCTCTTGCGCTCCACAACCCCAACCTCGGCGCCCAGATTAATGATTTCACATCTGCATACATCCATTCAGCCATGTCGGTAGGTGAAGGCGTCACAGGTCCGTAAGGATGAGAATGAAAAATACCGATCAGTTCCAGGCCAGCCTCCTCGAAGCGTAAGAACGCTTCCAACTGCTCCTGCGGCAACATTCGAAAACGCACCGGGCTGTGCAATTCATTGGTCACAGGCAGAACCAGGCGGGCCTCATGCCCCACCCCGCCGATCAATCCACAGGCTTCTTCGGGCAATTGGGCCACAATGTGATCGCGCATTAGAACCCATTGAGCATATGTCAGGCGCATCTCACCTTCCTAACAACGCCGCCAACCCCCACAGCATCACCAGCATAATGGCCGGCTCGATGATCGCTCCGCGCAGTGGGCGTTCTTCCGCAATTGCCCCCACCAGGCTCGTCAGCGCATAAGCTGCTGCCAACAAAACCATACCGTGTTGCAGCGGGCTGAGCGGCCAGTAATGCAATCCCGCCGCCATTTGCCCAATAAAAACCGCGATCACCACCGGCCAGATCAGCGTCAGCCTGCCCCCCAGGCGCAAATACATGCTGCGCATGGCCACCAGGAAAACTGCCAGGATTAGCGCCGGAATTTCCAGGAACAGGCGCTGCCCCGACGCCTTCAAAGCGATAGCCAGCACCAGGAACAGCGCAAAACCCACCGCGGTCAAGCCAATGGTCGCCGGGGCGTGGCGCAAATCATTTGGGTCGAGGGTAATATATTCGGCAACAAACACTAACACCAACAGCAGCCCGCCCAGCCCAAACACCGCCCACCACTCCAGCCCCACCTCCAGCGTAGAGAGTGGCACGCCCAGCACCCATGCGGTCAGCCCCGGAAGCAACCACTGTCGCCAGTTGCGCGCTTGCGAATACAAGGGATGCCCTCGCGCCAGCCAATCTGCGCCGAATGCCGCCATCACCGCCGCCAAGATAGATGTGATCGTGGAAAAATTCAGTATTACAGACACATACAAACCCGGCAGTTGAAAACCCACCTCGCGCGGAGGAAGCTGAATGAACGGCATGGCCGCATAAGCCAGTAAAATGGTCGCCGCCAACACCGACAGGCGGTTCATCTCGGGCAGGTTTCCGCGCGCTTCCATGCTTGAATTGTATCAGCACGCCACCGTTTCAACAAACCCATTCCGTGGATAACGGCAGGGCCGCCAACACAGACCTCCCAAAGAACCACTTCCGGCTTGTGGCCCACGCACACCCATCTGCCATCCCGTCGGGTCTGCCGGGTGGGCAAACAACCCTTGCCCGCCAGGACACATTCCAGATGACCCCGCCTGGCCCGCGTTAAAGACCCGCCGCTACACAAAAGGCGACGCCTCCCGTATTGGGCTGCTCCATTTGGTTTAACGATTCATCGACGGGCAAGGCGACTGGGCATTCGCGCAAGACCCGCCTGGCCGGCCGGGCGGGCGGGTCTGCCGGGTGGACAAACAACCCTTGCCCGCCAGGACACTTTCCAGACGTCCCAACCTGGCCTGACTTAAAGACCCGCCGCTACGAATAGCCCGCAGCGGCCCTGGAACGCCCATTCGGTTAGGCAAGGGGAGGCCGGATATGGTAAAATACTCTTTCGTATGGATACTGCCACACCCGCTGCCAACAGCGCTCCACCCCGCATGATTCAGGCTCTGACCGCCGGCTTCAACCTCGTCACCGGTCGCATTTACCTCATCCTGCTGCCCGTCCTGCTGGACGTGCTGCTCTGGTTCGGCCCGCACCTGCGCCTCCATCAGCTCGTCAATCCTTTCATCCAAGAAATGGTGGACGATGTTCTGGCTTTCAATCCTGAAACCGCCGCGATCCTATCGCAGGTTCCCGAGATGTGGAATTCGATGCTGGAACACTTCAATCTCGTCAGTCTGCTCAGCGCTTTGCCGGTCGGCGTCCCCAGCTTGATGGCAGGGACCTCTCCCCTGGAGACCCCACTCGGCAGTGCTCCATTTATGGAAGTGGGCAGTTGGGAACAGGCTGTGGGCGGCTGGATGCTCTTTGGCCTGCTGGGGCTGGTCATCGGCAGCCTGTATTTTAGCGCCATTGCCCGCTCCAGCGCCGTGCCACCGGTCGCTTTTTCGCTGCGTGAAGCCGCCTGGGAAATCGTCCAGACCTTTCTGTTCGCCCTGGCGATCCTCATCGTCTTGATGGCTTTTCTCCTGCCCACCACGCTGGTGATCTCCATCCTGGCTCTCATCAGCCCCGCCATGGCCCAAATTAGCGTGTTGCTGCTCAGCTTCATGCTGGCCTGGCTGCTCATCCCACTGGTCTTCTCTCCTCATGGCATTTTCGCCGCCCGGCAGAGTGTTCTGCGCGCCATGTTCAACAGCGCGCAAATGGTTCGCCGCCTGTTCCCCAGCGTAGCAATGTTTTTGCTGGCTGTGGTCGTTCTGGCGCAAGGCATGGGCTACCTTTGGCAGCTGGCTCCCGAAACATCGTGGATGATGCTGGTCGGCGTGATCGGCAATGCTTTCATCGCCACTTCATTAGTGGCGGCTAGTTTCATTTATTACCGCAGCGGCATGACCTGGATGGAGCAATTCCGTCGTGGCCAACCCGCGGCCCGTGCGCGCATTTAATTCAGCCCACCGGCTCACCCCCGGCAGGCCTTCTCTTTGGAGGTAGTCTTGTCTCAACAACCGGTCAGTTCCTACGCCGCAAAAGATATCCAGGTCCTCGAAGGCCTGGAAGCAGTCCGCCGCCGCCCCGGCATGTATGTGGGTGGCACCGACTTAAAAGCGCTGCACCATCTGGTCTATGAAGTGGTCGACAACTCCATCGACGAAGCACTGGCAGGCGTATGCACAAGCATCTCCGTGGTCATCCACGCAGACAGCAGCGTTACCGTTGAAGATAACGGTCGCGGCATCCCGGTGGATATTCACCCCGAAAAAGGCAAATCGGCCCTTGAAATCGTCATGACCATCCTGCACGCCGGCGGCAAGTTCGGCTCCGGCAGCTACAAGGTCTCGGGCGGTTTGCACGGTGTGGGCGTCTCGGCGGTCAATGCTCTGTCTGAATGGTGCGAGGTTGAAGTCTGTCGCGACGGCAAAGTGTACATGCAGCGCTACGAGCGCGGCATCCCGCAGGAACCCGTCAAAGAGGTTGGCAAATGCAACCCCAAGAAAACCGGCACTAAAACCACCTTCCGCTATGACACTACCATCTTCAAAGGCGAACTGGATTTCAAGTTCGACACCCTCGTCCAGCGCTTCCGCGAGATGGCCTTCGTCACCCGCAAGGTCACCCTGCAGATTATGGATGAGCGCGCCGACCGCGAAATGACCTTCTACTTCGAAGGTGGCATTGTCTCGTTCGTGCGCTACCTCAACCGCAATCGCGAGACCCTCCACCCGGTGGTCTACGCCGAAAAGGAAGTGGACAACATCGGCGTCGAAGCCGCCATCCAGTTCACCGATGCCTACTCCGAGTCGGTCTACTCCTTTGCTAACACCATCAACACCATCGACGGCGGCACCCACATGACCGGCCTGCGCGCCGCCCTCACCCGCGTGATCAACGACTACTCGCGCAAGAGCGGCCTGCTCAAAGAAGCCGACCCCAACTTCACCGGCGATGACACCCGCGAAGGCCTGACGGCTATCGTCAGCATCAAGCACCCCGACCCGCAGTTTGAAAGCCAGACCAAGGTCAAACTGATGAACCCCGAGGTGCAGACCTACGTCCAGCAGGTGGTGGGCGAAGCCTTGGGCACCTTCCTCGAAGAAAACCCCTCTGCTGCCAGAGCCATCATCTCCAAGTGTCTCACCTCGGCCCGCGCGCGCGATGCCGCCCGCAAAGCTCGCGATCTGGTCATTCGCAAGTCCACCCTCGAAAGCCTGACCCTGCCCGGCAAGCTGGCCGATTGCTCTGACCGCGACTCGTCCAAGACCGAGTTGTTCATTGTTGAGGGTGACTCGGCAGGCGGTTCGGCCAAACAAGGCCGCGACCGGCACTTCCAGGCCATCCTGCCCCTGCGCGGCAAAATCCTCAACACCGAGCGCGCCCGCCTGGACAAGATGCTCTCCAGCAACGAAATCAAAGCCCTCATCTCCGCCCTGGGCACCGGCATCGGCGACGGTTTCGACCTCACCGGTTTGCGCTACGGGCGCGTGGTCATCATGACCGATGCGGACGTGGACGGTAGCCACATCCGCACCCTGCTGCTGACCTTCTTCTTCCGCTATATGGTCAAGCTGATCGAGGACGGGCATCTTTACATTGCCCAACCCCCGCTCTACCGGCTGGCTCACCGCAACCAGGTGCGCTACGCCTACAACGACGCCGAAAAAGACAGTATCATCAAGGAATTGGGCGCTGCCGCTGAAAAAGTCGGCCTGCAGCGTTACAAAGGTCTAGGCGAGATGAACCCCGAGCAATTGTGGGACACCACCATGAACCCTACCAACCGCTCCATGCTGCAAGTGGCCATTGAAGACGCCGCCGCCGCCGACCGCACCTTTGACATGCTCATGGGCAGCGCCGTGCCCCCGCGCACCAAGTTCATCACCACCCACGCCAAGAGCGTCAAGAACCTGGACGTGTAACCCAACACAACGCACAAAAAAACGCACTCCCCGCGGCGCGGGGAGTGCGTTTTTTTGTGCGTTCCTGGCCTCACTCCAACGGAGCAAACTTCAGCCCGTACACATCCTCTCCGGCGGTTTTGCGCACCGGTTCCCAACTGGGCAGCACCGTCATGCCCAACTTTAACTCATCGATCGATTTCGCCTTGATCTGCCCCATGGCTTTGACCTTGTTCTCGAACTCGGCCACCCCGATGAGCAGGAAGCGCTGGTCAAAACCCCACGGCAGGTTATAGATTGCCGTGAAGGTCAGCAATTTGGCGTTACCCTGCGGTTTGATCTTTTCAAACTCGCGGCTCTTGCAACTCAGGCACCGATCATGGAACGGGTAGTGAACCCGGCCGCATTTCTTGCATTTGTAAGCAACAATTGGGATTTCTGTGCTCATGACTCTACCCTCTTCAACACAAAGGAGGTGATGTTATTGCCGAACCCGCCAAAGTTGACCGTCAGCCCGTGCCGGGCATTCTTCACCTGGCGCTCCTTGGGCAGTTCGTGGCGCAACTGCCAGACGATATCCACCACCTGGGCCACGCCGGTGGCTCCCACGGGATGCCCGCGCGCCTTCAACCCGCCCGAAACGTTGATTGGGATCTGCCCGCCCAGGCGCGTCTTGCCTGCCGCGGCAGCCTTGCCGCCCTCGCCCTTCTTGAAGAAGCCCACGTGTTCGCTTTCGGCGATCTCAAGGATGGTAAAGGCATCATGCAGTTCGGCAACATCGATCTCACTCGGTTTCATCTTGGCCATTTCGAAAGCTTGCTGCGAGGCCAGGGTTACGGCCTTCAAATCGGTGGGGTCCTCCCGCTCTTGCAGGGTGTGCGTGTCGGTGGCCTGACCAAATCCGGCAATCTGCACATAGGGCTTGCCCAGCTTCTTGGCCATCTCGGCGGGGCACAGCAGCACTGCCGCGGCCCCATCGCTCACCGGGCACATATCATATAGGTGCAGCGGGTCCGCCGCCACGGGGTTGTTGACCACCGCGTGCGGGCTGTCAAAAATCCCTTCACGGTCCAGGGTCATCTCCACGTGGGCGTAGGGGTTGAGCGCGCCCATCTCCTGGTTCTTCAACGTCACCGCCAGCAGGTGCTCGCGGGTCACGCCCCATTTTTCCATATACAGGCGGGTGAACATACCCGCCATGCCCGGCAGCGTGACCCCATAGGGATATTCCACCTGCGGGTGCGTCATGGTGGCCACGAAATCGGTGGCGCGCCAGCCGGTCACCTCGCGCATCTTCTCGCCGCCCACCACCAGCACATAGTCGTAATAGCCAGAGGCCACCGCCAGCAGCCCGTTCTTCACCGCCGACCCGCCCGAAGCCGGGCCGTTTTCCACCACGTCGGCGGCGGCGGGCAGCAGGCTCAAGCGGTCCACCAGCGAACTGGCAATGGAGCTTTGGTGCTGGATGATACCCGCGCCCATGTTCCCAACATACACGGCGCTGACCGATTTATCTCCCATCCCGGCATCATCGAGGGCTTTCAACGACGCATAGGCGAGCATATCCAACAGGGAATCTTCGTCTCGACGCCCGAAGGGAATCATGCCTGCCCCAATAATCGCAACGTCTCTCATGGTTTTACCTGCCTTTCAGACCGGCAATGCGCTCGCGGATGGTGTCGTCATCGGCGAACAGGATCGCTTCCTCAGCCTTATCCATCAAGTCCTGAGGCACGGGGCGGTCGCCCACCACCAGGCGGGGTTTGGCCGCGAAATAAAGTTCTCGCGTCAGGCGCCACGAATCGCCTCCGCCCAGCTCGTGCGGGATGGTGGTCGGTTCCAGCGGGTACTCGATCATCCAGCGCCGGTGGCCAATGGGGCTTTCGGCCACAATGAGAACCTCTTCCTGCCCCAGGTATTCGATGTGATATTCCATTTTGGCTGCAAACAGGTGCGAGCCAATGCGCAGGCCGCGGTCGATGGCCAGGGTGTGATAGCTCATCCCGACCTTCTCGTTTTCCATCCGCCCGTTGACAATGCCCACCAGATAGCCGTCCACCTGCCCCACCAGGCAGTACGGGCTCTTGGCCCGGTAGTAATACCAGGCCAGCAGTTCACCATACAGCCGGGCGCTGACAATGTTGTAAAAGTCGCGCTGGATGAACATGCAAGGATGGACCGACTTCAAGATAGCCGGCACATCTTCACGGACCGCCTGGCGAACCACCATCTTCTTCCCGTTCGCCAGGGTGATGACCTTTGGCGGGTAGGGGGGCATGGGATACTGTCGCGGTCGAAGGAGCGCTTCAAGTTCTACATCTACTGCCATATTTTTCATTCCTCCTCAATCGAATCAAGTGGATGAGTGGCCCCCCTCCGATGTGAGCACGTCTGGCTCTTGTTCCTAAAGTATTATGACACATATTTGCAGACTTGCCACCTGTTTGTTTAGAGGTTCTTTGAAAGTTGAGGCGATAGCTCTCTTGAAAAAACCAAAGAATGGTTTCCGTGTACTGAGCAAGGGCTTTAGCCCGCGCGGTGGTGAGAAAACCTGCTTATTAGGAATTGACGTTGTGAAACCCTTCGCGCCTGTTTAAAAAATCTAACTCATGTGTCGCTGCGAGGAGGCTCAGCGACGAAGCAGCCTCCAAGAGGGTTGCGACGCCAATTTGGAGGTTGCTTCGCCCTGTTCGGGACAGGGGCGTCGCAACGACATTTTTCCTCATAAATGAAGGCGCATTATAGGAGTTTAGACAGCCTCTTCGCGCCGGAGATTTCTTTGCCAATATGATAAAATTTTCGCTATGGTTTCGCTTGAACAGGTTACCGCACTTCAAAATCGCATCACCGATGAGGTATTCCACGCCCTCGGGCTGAAAAAGGACGGTCCTCTGCGCCGCGCCCTGGGCGGGCTGGTGGCCCGCCCTACCCGCCGTTTTGCGAGCATCTTCGCCGCCGCCGACGAGGAAATTGCCCGCGGCGGCATCCCCGGCGGCAGCCGTAGCCTGCTGCCCGAGTTCAACATCGACTTGCAGGCCCAGGGCGCAGAAGCCCTGCCTGCCCAGGGGCCGCTGCTGATCGTCTCCAACCACCCCGGGGCTTACGACTCCATCTGCCTGGCCTCCTGTCTGCCCCGCGCCGACCTCAAGATCATCGTCTGGGAAGTACCTTTCTACCGCGCCATGTGCAACGCCGACCGTTGGTTCATCTACACGCACGCCGATCCCGCCGTGCGCATCGAGTCACTGCGCCAGGGCATTCGCCACTTGCTTTCCGGCGGCTCGCTGCTGCTGTTTGCCACCGCCACCATCGATCCCGACCCCGCCGTTCTGCCCGGCGCATCCGATGAAATCGGCAAGTGGTCGGCCAGCATCGAGGCCTTCCTGCGCAACGTGCCCAATTTGCAAACCTGCCTGGCCATTGCCAGCGGCGTGATTGAGCGTCGCTTTGCTAACCACCCCCTCACCCGCATTCATCGCGGAGCCCTCGAGCGCCGCTGGCTGGCCGAAGTGCTGCAAATCCTCAGTCAGCTCGCCCGACCCAACACCATCCGTCCCCACGTTCGGGTCAGCTTTACGCCCCCTGTCACCGCTGCTGAGTTAGCTCAGCAAAGCCAGGACCCGCGCCGCCTGCTGTCCGCCATCACCGCCCGCGGCGTGGAACTGCTGCAACAACACATGCACAGTTGGTATCGCTCTCAAAACCTGGCCCCATGATCCCCCCCTCCTCTTACCTCCTCATCACCGGCGCAGCCGGGGGCGTGGGCAGCGCTTTTGCCCGCGAATGCGCCCGGCGCGGCTACCCCCTCTTCCTCACCGACCTGCACCCCCAACCCGCCGAATGGATGGCGCAGTTAGGCGTGCCCATGCGCTACCGCCCCTGCGACCTGACGGACCCCGCCGCGCGCGCGGCTTTTTACCGTTCGCTGCAAGAGGACGGCCTGCGCTTTCAAGGTCTCATCAACGTCGCCGGCATCGAGTATCCCGGCGCGTTTGCCGAGCGCTCGCGCGAGGAAATCCTCACCATCCTCAACCTCAACATCGTCTCCACCGTCGACACCACCCACGCCGTGCTGCCTTTGCGCGATCCCGCCTGTCGCTTTCTGCTCATCAACGTCAGCAGCCTGGCAGCCTTCTTCCCTATTCCTTATAAGGCCGTCTACGCCGCGTCCAAACGCTTCCTGCTCAACTTCTCCCGCGCCTTGCGTGAAGAAGTCCGTGACTATGCCGACGTGATGGCCCTCTGCCCAGCCGGAATGCCCACCACCGCCCGCGCCCTGCACGGCGCTGCGGCCCAGGGCATTTGGGGCAAACTCACCACCCTGGACACCGACTTCGTTGTGCGTACTTCGCTCGACCAAGCTCTGCGCGGCCGAGCCGTCTACATCCCCGGCTGGTTCAACCGCCTGCTCCACACCCTCAACGGCTTGCTGCCTGAACAGGTGGTAATCAATTTTCTGCGCAAGCGGTGGAGCAAAATCTACGGCAAAGCTTCCGGCACCCGCATGAGCGAATAGCAAACCGGCTGGAAGTATTTCATCCAGAACACCGCCGCTTCGGGGTTGAATGACTCAAAATCCACCGAGCAGCGCCTATATCCTTTGGCCGCATAGTCGCGTAGGGCCGCGTCCAGCAGCGCCGGGGCGGCTTTGTTGCGCCCACGGTACTCTGGGCGCACAAAAGCCCCGGTGATGGCGGTTTTGTCCGGCGCGTTGACGATGGCCGCCGCGCCTTCGCTCTGCCCCTGAAAACGCATATGTCCCGCCGGGCGTTCACCGTCCCAGGCCACCCACACGGCGTTGGCCGGTTCGGCCAGGAACGCGCGGAATTCCTCCGCCCCATCCGGCTGCTGCGGGGCCATGAACAACGGCGGCTGTGGGTAATGCTGCCAGTGCTCCGCTTCCAGCACCGCCAGCGCCTCTACATCTTCCAGGGTGGCTTTGCGCACTATTAAACCCTGGGGCACGGCGTTTTCCAGCACATCCATCGGGCGAATAGCATCCACCACCGACATGCCAAAGCCGTTCCAAAACCAGGTCTGGATAGCCTCTTCATCATGCGCCAGAATAGTCAGAGCGTGCGTATGACAGCCCTGCCGCGCCCATTCCGCCGAGGCAGCCCGGTACAGCGCCCGGTAGATTGCCGCCCGGTCGAGCCCTTCGGCGCCGTGACTCCACTCCGGGCAGAAAGCCGCCCGGTGGGTGGTGTTGCGAAAGCCGTCCACAATCATCCAACCCAGAAAGCCCGCCAGCCGCTCGCCGTCCAGCGCCATCACCCCCGGCCCCTGAGTCATGATCCACTCCAGGTAGCCGGTCACCTTGCCGGATTCTTCCATTCCGTCCGGCAAGTCGGGCACGCGCCCGCGCAGCTCGCGAAAATTGCGCACGAACATCTTTGCCGCGGCGGGCAAATACGCCTTGTCAAAAGGGATCAGTGTGATCACCGGTTCACCAATCCCCGGCGTATTGCGTGTCATACGGCGCCGACAGGCTCACGTTGTAGGCCCGGTGGAGTTCGACCAGCTGGCGCATGTGCAGCAGGTCGTGCGCCGCCCAGGCCGCCATCATATCGCCCGCCTTGATATCGAAATTCCAAGGCGTCGGCACCACCACTTCCCAGTCAGGCGCTTTCAAGTTGCGCAGCCAGTCCAGCGAGGCCGCACGTTCGGCCAGGTAGCCCTCCAGCGCCTTGGACAAACTACCCTCGTTGTAGCGCCGCTCGGTCACCCAGCCCTGTGGGTTGATCGGCGGCCACTCCTGCCCTGCTGCGTGCAGGATCAAATTCAGCCGCACGCGGAAATCCTCGCGCTCCTCATCCCACAGGTGATGCATCACCTCCAGGATCGACCACGTCTCGGGCGCGGGCTTCCAATGAGCCTGCTCCTCGCCCACCCCCTCCACCAGCGCTTTGATTCGCCCGGCGTTCAATTCCATCTGCTCGATCAGTTTTTCAACGTCCATGATCATGCTCCTTGGGCAGATGTGCTAGCACCCACCCCACACTTCTCGAAGTGTGTCTCTAAAAATCCCGTCCAGTTCCTCGCGCGGAAAACTGCGCGGTTCATAATGGTTCAGGCGATCTTGCAGTCGCGCCATCTCCCGTTCAATAAACGCATTGATTAGCGGCTCCGCCGGGCGGGCGTCCTTCTCTGTTTCCCGGCTTTTCTCATCGATCATTCGCTGAATGGCTGCTTTCAATACAGGCTCGTCCACCAACCGCTCCAACAGTTCGTTGAAAGCCGTTGGCGCCACCCCGTAACCCCGCTCGATCCACTCCACAGCCAGCAAAGGCCGCAAAATGTAGAAGTATTGCTTGGTCTTCACCCGCTCGGCCCCGGCCACTTTGTTTAAATAGGGGCCAGCCATGCTCAGGTAGTGGTGAAGGCAGGAGAAATGCTGGTAGTAGGCCGGGCGCAGGGCGCGCAGTTTGCTCGCCAGCGGGGTGAACTCGCGATACACCACCGGCGAGGCCAGCCACTCCATCAAGGGCGGATTGGACTTGCGAAACAGACCCAGCGCCTTGCGCAAATCCCAGCCGGTGATATCCAGTACCGGGTTGACCTCCACCTCGATCACGTCCCGCCCCGGCTCCACCGACAGGTACCAATCGGTCGGGTGAACGTACAGGAAGCGCACGTCATAGTCGCTGTCCGCCGAGGGGAAGCCCCAGGCACGGCTGCCGCTCTCGCAGGCGTAGAGAATCTTGACCTGCTGCGTCGCTTCTATTTCGTCCAAGCGTGATAAAATCGTCTCTCTCATGATCAAAGTATAATACAGCCAACAATTTATGAGTACATCTTACCCTTTCTTCTGCGGCAAAGACTGCGGCGGCACCGCCTGCCCCCTGCTGGCAACCGTCGATAACGGGCGCGTCACCCGCGTCACCCACAACCCCCTGGCCGGGTCTTTCTTGCGCGGCTGCCCGCGCGGATTGCATCTACCCTTCGAGCAGGAAGCCCCCGACCGAATCCTCACCCCGCTCATCCGCAGCGGCGAGCGCGGCTCAGGCCAATTCCGTCCCGCCTCCTGGGATGAAGCCCTGACCCTCACCGCGGCCCGCCTGGGTGAAATCCGCGCCAAGCACGGCCCTCAATCCCTGCTGGCCGCGGGTAGCGCCGGCTCCCTGGGCGCGCTGCATTCCTCCTACGCTCTGCTGGGGCGCTTCATCAGCTTTTACGGCGGATGCACCCGCTTGACCGGCAGTTACAGCAACGGCGCGGCCCGCTTTGTGCTGCCCTATCTGCTGGGCAGCGGGGAGCACCGCGCCGGGTTCGACCCTGCCACCATCCGGCACGCCCACACTATCGTCCTGTGGGGCGCTAACGTTCTCGAAACCCGCCAGGGCACCGAGGTCCCCTGGCGCATCCGCGAGGCAAAGGCTCGCGGCGCGCAGATCATTGTCATCGACCCGCGCCGCTCTGACACCGTGCGCAACGTCGCCACCTGGTGGCTGCCCTGCCGTCCTGGCGCCGACGCTGCCCTCATGCTGGCCGTGCTGCACGTTTTGTTCAGTGAAAACCTGGCCGACCGCGCCGCCATAGCCCGTTTGAGCACCGGATTCGATCGCCTCGAGCGCTACATCATTGGCCCGGAGGGCGGCCCGGCGCGCTCTCCCGAATGGGCCGCCCCCATCTGCGGCCTGCCCGCCGAAGAAATCACCCGCTTCGCCCGCGCCTATGCCGCCGCCAAACCGGCCATGCTCTTTCCCGGTTACTCCATGCAGCGCGCCTTCGCCGGAGAAGAAACCTTCCGCCTGACGGTAGCCCTGCAGGTCGCCACGGGCAACTTTGGAATCAAGGGCGGCTCCACCGGAGCACCCAACAACGCCCTGCCCGGCCCGCGCGTGGGCAGCCTGCCCGTGCCCCCCCTGCCGCCCCAACCCTCCGTGCCCGTCGTGCGCTGGCCCGATGCCATTCTAAAGGGCGTTGCCGGCGGCTACCCCACCGATATCCATGCCGTGTATAACGTAGGCGCCAATTTCGTCAACCAGGGCGCCGATATTCACAAGAATATGGCCGCCTTCCGCAAGCTGGATTTCGCCGTCTCGCATGAGATCTTCCTGACCCCCACCGCCAAGATGTGCGACGTGATTTTCCCCGGCGCCACGGCCTTCGAGAAAGAAGATATCGGCGAGCCCTGGTCGGGCAACTTCCTGGCCTACAAGCCCCATATCTTGCCCCCCGCCGGGCAGGCCCGCAACGATTACGATATCTTTGTGGACCTCTCCGAGCGCATGGGCTTCGGCGAGCAATACAGCGAAGGCCGCACCGCCGCCGAATGGATCCAGCATTTCCTGGACCAATCCGAGGTGCCCGACCAGGCCGAGTTCCGCCGCACGGGGCTGTACCAGGCTCCCGACCAGGAGCGCGTAGGCCTGGCCGATTTTGCCGCCAACCCCGCCGCCCACCCTCTGGATACGCCCTCCGGCAAGGTTGAGATCGCCTCCGACGCCTACACTGCCGCCACCGGGCATTCCGCCTTCCCCACCTGGCGCGAGGCGCCCCGCGACCCGTGCTACCCCCTCAGCCTGATCAGCCCCAAGTCGCCGCACTTCACCCACTCGCAGGGCAGCAACCTGCCCGAGCTGCGCCGGCGCGCCGATCACGCCGTGGAAATGCACCCGCAGGACGCCGCCGCGCGTGGAATCAGCGCCGGACAGCTCGTGCGCGTGTTCAACGAGCGCGGAGAGGCCCACCTGCCCGTGCGCCTCAATGAGGACCTGACCCCCGGCGTGGTCTGCTTGCGCGAGGGCGCCTGGGTGCAATTGGATGATGAAGGCATCGACACCGGTGGCGCTGCCAATATGTTTACCACCACCACCGGCACCCTACCCAGTATCCAACCAGTCATGCATGGCGTCGGCGTCGAAATCGCCCCGCTTTCATAACGCCAATTAATGAATGCCACATTCCGCGTAGGGGCGCAGCGGGAGACGCCGGCAAGGTAATCATCCAGGGCCGCGCTGCGCCCGGGTCGTGACCTTCCACCGCGGGTCGGGAAACCCGACCCCTAAATCTGCCTTTCGTTCATCCGTTTCTCCTATTCGTGGACGGCTCTCCTCGCCTGGCTCGTGGTTTTTTGTTAGGGGCAATTCATGAATTGCCCCTAACAAAAAATATTGACTCTACTCCCTAAACCCGATAAAATAGTTCCATCGATTAACCATTAAACCCCTTAACCAAAGGCGTCGTATGAATTCTCACCTTCCCTCCTCCCACGATGAAACCATCCGCCAGGCCGTGGATGCCTTCTGGGAAACCTTTCTGCCCTTCTGGGGCCGTGTCCGCGCCCAAATCCGTCAAACCGCCGCCGAGCAGTTCGGCATGTCCGAAGAACACTTCCACATTCTGCGCCACATTCGCAAGGGTCACCACTCCGTCAGCGCTCTCGCCGATGCCCGCCACATCAGCCGCGCCGCCGCCAGCCAGGCCGTCGATGCCCTCGTTGAAAAAGACCTGGTCAGCCGCACGCAAAACCACGAAGACCGCCGCCACATCTTCCTCGATCTGACTCCCGCCGGGGCTGCCCTTCTGGATGCCATCTTTGGGCAAACCCGCCAATGGATGGCCGAAGTGCTGGCCCCGCTGGCCGAGGATGACTTGCAAACCTTCATCGACGCCATGACCGCGCTCAAGAAAACAAACAAACCATGAAAGCTGTCCAAAAGTTAATCCATTTCGTTAAACCTTACTGGTTCAAAAGCCTGCTCAGCTTCCTCTTGCTGGTCGCTGTCGTGATCCTGGACCTGGCTATTCCACGCCTGGTGCAGCGCATCATCGACGACGGCATTGCCCAGCAGAACATGCCCGTGGTGCTGCAAACCTCGCTGATTATGCTGGGCATCTCCTTGCTCAGCGCCTTGTTCGCCATTGGCAACAACAACTTTTCCATTTGGGTCAGTGAAAGCCTGGCCCGCGACCTGCGCGAAGCGCTCTTCCTCAAAATCCAATCTTTCTCCTTCGGCAACCTCGACCGCCTCAAAACCGGGCAGCTCATGGTGCGCCTGAGCAGTGACACAGCGGCCTTCCAGCGCCTGGTGCAGGTCACCCTGCGCATCGGTACGCGCGCGCCCATGCTCATGGTCGGCAGCCTCATCCTCATGTTCAACACCGCCTCGCGTCTGGCCTTCACCATGCTGCCCCTTCTGCTGGTTGTTGCTGTGGTCATCGCCTTCTTCAGCATCAAAATGGGGCCCTTGTTCATGACCGTCCAGGAAAAACTGGACCGGCTCTTCAATGTACTGCAAGAAAACATCGCCGGGGTGCGCGTGGTGAAGGCCTTTGTGCGTGCCGACCACGAAGAGGCCCGCTTTGAAGACGCCAACGAGGATTACACCAATCGCAACATACGCGTCATGCAGTTCATGTCCAGCATGTCGCCTAGCCTGAGCATATTTATTAACATTGGTATCGTCATCGTCATTTGGGCGGGCGGCTTGCAGGCCATCCGCGGCGACATCTCCACCGGCCAGATCGTGGCCTTCGTCAATTACCTACAAACCACGATGGGACCCTTGATGATCATGGTCATGCTGGCCAACACCTGGGCCGCCGGCATGGTCTCGGCCCGCCGCATCAACGAAGTGTTGGACGCCGTCCCCGAGGTGCAAGATGCGCCCTCCGCCCCAGCCCTTCCGGTCAGTGCTCACCCAGAAGTGGCCTTTGAGAACGTCACCTTCCGCTACAATGGCTCCACCGACCATGCCGTGCTGCGCGACATTGCCCTTTCCGCACAACCCGGCCAGACGGTCGCCATTTTGGGTTCCACCGGCGCAGGCAAATCCACCCTGGTCAACCTCATCCCGCGCTTTTATGACGTCTCCGCCGGGCAGGTGACCGTCAACGGCAATGACCTGCGCGGCGTGATGCAGGATTCGCTCCTGGCGCACATCGGTATTGTTCCTCAGGAGACTATCCTCTTCTCCGGCTCGGTGCGCGACAACATCCGCTACGGCCGCCCCGCTGCGACCGACGAGGAGGTCATGGCCGCCGCCCAGGCCGCTCAGGCTCACGATTTTATCCTCGATCTGCCCGAAGGTTACGACACCCACGTGGAACAGCGCGGTGTCAACCTCTCCGGCGGTCAAAAGCAGCGAATCGCCATCGCCCGTGCCCTGCTCGTGCGCCCCGCCATCCTCATCCTCGACGACAGCACCAGTTCGGTGGACGTGGAAACCGAGACGAAAATCCAGGCCGCGTTGGGGGAATGGATGCGCGACCGCACCAGTTTTGTGGTGGCCCAGCGCATCAGCACCGTTCTCAAGGCCGACAAAATCATTGTCATCGAGAAGGGCCGCATCGCCGCCTCTGGCACCCACCGCGAGTTGATGCAGTCCAGCCCGGTGTATCAAGAAATCTACGCCTCGCAGTTGGGCAACGGATTAGCCCTTGATGAATCCCCGGCGGAGGCTTAACCCATGAGCCACCAAACCTCCCAAACCACCTCCGATCGACCCCCTGCCCAAATGCGCCCCGGCCCCGGCGGAGGACCCATGCGCCGCACGGTCGAAAAAGCCAAAGACCCTCGCCGGGCGCTGCTTCGCCTTCTGCCCTATCTATTGCCTTACAAAGTCTTGATTGGCTTTGTCTTTGTCATGGTCACAATTTACACACTGCTGGGGTTGGCCGGGCCGTACCTGATGGGCCGCGCCATTGACCAGTTCATCGCCACCAAGGATGCCCTCGGCCTGGGCCGCATTGCCTTGTGGATGATCTCCATCTACCTGGTGTCGGCTGGAGCCGAAACCGCTTCCAACTGGATCATGGCGCGCATCTCCCAAAAAACGCTCAAAGCTCTGCGCCGCGACCTCTTCAAGCACATGCAAGCGCTGCCCCTCCAGTATTTCGACAGCCACCCCGCCGGCGAGTTAATGAGCCGCCTGACCAACGACATCGATGCCATCAACCAGGCCGTCTCGCAAAACGTAGTGGCCATTTTCGCCAGCACGCTCTCTCTGGTCGGCATCCTGGTGGCCATGTTCGTGCTCAACTTCTGGCTGGCCCTGGCCTCGGTGCTGGTGGTACCCATCATGGTCTGGTTCACCAACTTCATCGCCCGCTACACGCGCAAGGGCTTCCGTGAGCTGCAAAAATCGCTGGGCAAACTCAACAGCGTCATGGAAGAAGCCATCAGTGGGCAGAAGGTGGTCAAGGCCTTCCGCCGCAACGAGTCCATCACCGCCGCCTTCCGCGAGCACAACCAGGAAGTGTTCCGCTCCGCCGTATACGCCAACTCCTACGCCATGATGCTCATGCCCCTCACCAACGTGCTGGGCAATTTCTTTGTCATTGTCTTGGCCGGGCTGGGCGGCTGGCTGGCTCTACAAGGGCTGGTCACGGTAGGTACCATCGCCACCTTCATCAGTTACGGGCGCAACTTCATCAACCCCCTGCGCCAGCTGTCCAACATGTACAACGCCATCCAGGCCGCCCTGGCCGGCGCAGAGCGCGTCTTTGAGATCATCGATACGCCCGCCGAAATTGACCAGCCCACCCAGGCCGTCCACGCCGGGAACCTGCGTGGGCATGTGCGCTTCGACAAAGTTGACTTTAGTTATGTCCCCGGCTCGCCCGTCATCAAGAATATGACCCTGGAGGCGCAGCCCGGCCAGACCGTGGCCCTGGTAGGGCCCACCGGCGCGGGCAAAACCACCCTCATCAACCTGCTCACCCGCTTCTACGAGATCGACTCCGGGCAGATCACCGTCGACGAGCAGGATATCCGCCAAATCCCCAAGGCCGACCTGCGCCGCCGCCTGGGTCTGGTGCTTCAGGACACCTACCTGTTTGGCGCTTCGGTCATGGACAACATCCGCTACGGCCGCCTGGACGCCACCGACGAGGAGTGCATGGAGGCTGCCCGGCTGGCCGACGCCGACCACTTCATCACCCAGCTATCCAATGGGTACCAAACCATCCTCTCCGAGCGGGCCGGCAACCTCAGCCAGGGCCAAAGGCAGCTGCTGGCCATCAGCCGCGCCATCCTGGCCGACCCCGATATCCTCATCCTGGATGAGGCCACCAGCAGTGTCGACACGCGCACCGAGGCACGCATCCAGCAGTCCCTGCTGCGCCTGATGGAAGGCCGCACCAGCTTCGTCATCGCCCACCGCCTCAGCACCATCCGCGATGCCGACCAGTTGCTGGTTATCAAGGACGGTGAAATCGTCGAGCGAGGCAGCCACCAAGCGCTGCTCGATCAACGCGGTTTCTACCACCAGCTCTACATGAGTCAGTTCAAGGGCGAGGAAATCTAGCGTGCATGTCGCCGCGAGCTTTCCGATGCTCTGAGAGGAAAGCGTGGCGGCCTCCAACGCCATTCTCGTCGGCTATTTTATCCACCCTCGTGTTAGCCTCCCCCTGCAGAAATTCTGGCATACCTGCTGTAGGGGCGAGGCGAGATTCGACAACTTCGCTCCCCTCTCACCTTATAGCCTCGCCTTCTTTTTCCACCCAGGGCGAGGCTACCAGGCACCGAATCATACCCATCCGTGATTCCGCCTCGCCCTTACAGCGTACCACCGTGTTTGCACACCACCTCGGGTTGGTAGGCAATCATCTTCTTCCACGAGCGCAGCCAGCTCGGTCTGGAACTGATCCAGCCGTTCATTACCGTGAACAACAGAATGCGTCGGTAGGCAATGAACAGGTCCAGCCGCTCCCACCACTCCGCCGCCAGCTCGTTCTCCTGGTCATAGCCTTCCTTGAAGCAGCGTAAAAACTCCAGCAGCCGGGTTTTGTCCTTCACCGGGCGATCCACCCCACCGCTGTGATCAAACAACACGCTCTGCATAGCAATGGCAATGTCGTTGATAAACCAGTGGTGGTTCGCCACATCAAAATCCAGCAAGGTGATGCGTTCGCCCTCTGCCAGTAAATTCCAGATGTGTGGGTCGTTGTGGATGAAACCAAACGAGTCCCGCGTCACCGGCAGAGCTTTCATTTGCTCACCAAGCGCCAGCCATTTTTCCTTCGCACCCTCATCCGGGATCATGCCGATGAAGCTTTCCCATTCATCGCGCCAGGTCAGCGCCGGTTGCCCGCTCTCCGGCTCGATCGAGGCCTCCCAGGAAGGATACGCCTGGGTCAGCCGGTGCAGTTGCCCAATGGTCGCCCCCCACCGGCGGAACAACCCCGGCGCCCACAACTTGCTGTTCGGGGTCTTGCCGGTCACAAATTCCATGCAATAACCAACCCAAATGTTCCCTTCCCATTCGACTGTCTCATAGAGCCTGCCATCCAGCGAAAACTCGGGAAATACAATCGGCGCCCCGTTTTCGCCCAGATAGCGCACAAAGCGCAGCCGTTCATCCAGGCGAAACAACCCGCGCTGCTTTTCGGACAGCGGAATGACCATCAATTTCAACAGCCTGCCCTGGCTTCCATGCGGGTATGCGTAAACGATGCCGTCGGAGAATTCTTTCCCGGCGGCAAAATACATCAACCGAGCGGCGGTCGTACCGTAAAGCGGCGCAAACGCCGCCAACACCTCTGGCGGAACAGGGATCATCGCCTCCCCCTCAACTGCGCCAATCGTAGGGCAGCAGATCCCGCAATGCAACCACCTTGCCCTCCGCCACCAGCACCTGGGCATCCAGATTATCGTCGTGCAACTGGCTGATGAACTCGCGGCAGCGCCCGCAGGGCGGCATAATGTTGCCTTCCCAGCCCACCGCCACCATCATCAACACCCGGTTCTCCCCTGCTGTGATCATAGCCGCCGCGGCGGCATGTTCGGCGCAAAAACCCATTGAGCAGGCCGTGTCGATACACACGCCCGTATACACTTTGCCGCTCTCCGAAAGGATCGCCGCGCCCACCCCGCCCGCGTCAGCATCTTTCGACAGTTTACGTGGGTTCAACACGGCTTTCGCCGCTTCATACAATGCTTCAAAGGTCATGGGAAAATCTCCTCTGGGAATAAGCCGTCAGCCGTTCAAAGTGTACCCCATATTCTTCTATTCACGGAAATTAGCGGCGTTCGCGGACGCATCTTTCTTTCCTCTCTATTGACGCAACATATAATCATCATAATGCAATATATTATTGACATTTTGCAAATTATATTATATAATATCATCAACAAAGGATACCGCTTATGGAAGAGATCGAATTTGAAAACCGCGTCAAACTGGCCCGCGTCGAGAAAGGCCTAACTCAGGAAGAGCTGGCTAATCTAGCCGGGGTCACCCGGCAAACCATCGGCTTGATCGAAGCCGGAAAGTATAACCCCACCCTCAAGCTTTGCCTGTCCATTTCCCAAATCACCGGCAAAGGCCTGGATGAATTGTTCTGGATCAAAAAAGGATTGAGAATATGAAAAAATCCCCCACCATGGATGAGCGCACTGAACGATTGAATGGACAAGTGTCATTCTTGGTTTTAATGCTCACCCACCTCGCTCTAGCGATCGCAATCTTGTATAAGCGTTACATACAAGGGTTGGATGTTGAATATTATCAAACCTTCACTGCCATACAGGCCGCATCTATGTTCCTCTATTGGGGAATGAGGCTGTACCTCTCAGGCGTTTTGCCGATGATCTCGTGGAGAGCACTTTTGGGAATCTACGCGGCCCTGGTGATGATGATTTCCATCCCTTCCGCGCTCATCCACGGGTTGCCCACTGCTCAAAACTGGACCTCCACCATCCTTCCTGCCATGCTTGGCCCAGCAGTCTTGGTGGTTGGCTACTGGCTGATCGCCTACTTTGGCAAACGCCGTCTAGACAAGGAGATTTCAGAATAAACATGCAATCAAGGCAAATCGCTGGACTGACGTTATTCTATGCTCCCGAAGAGCGGGCCGCGGCCGAGATCATCGCCCCGGCTTGCTCGTGCAGCATGGAACTAATTCCCCGGATGTGGAACCTGCGCCCACCGCAAGACTGCCGCGTGTACGTGATGACCGGTTGGTTTTCGTTCATCATCCAATCCTTCCCCTGGCCTATCAAAATCCTCTATACAGCCACCATCCCTTTTTGGGCAGGCCGCGTTCAGCGTACCTGGACCATTGCCGGCGGTTGGACGTTCAACACTGGAAGGCGAATAGTGGTAGGGGTCAAACCGGCCCGCCTACTGGAAACCGCCGACCGCAGCATCGGCGAAACAATTTTTAACAAGATTGAACCCATTGAAGACAAAATCGCCAGCATCACGGCGCACGAATTGACCCACGCCCACACCCTGCCCTTGCGATTGCCCGCGTGGATGAGTGAAGGAATGGCTATGCTCACCGCCGACCGTCTGTTGGGTTTGGAAACGGTCAAAACGGAGACACTTTCAGCCCTGATCGACGAGGAAAAACTTAAAACCTACCCCGCAATGACCATCCCCTTCATCCGCGGCTACTGGCTCACCCGTTACCTGCTCGAAACACAACCCGCCTTCTTCTCCGATTGGTCCGCATACCCTGCCCGTGCCAAAACCCTGGAAAAAGAAATCGCCGGGTTGTTGGGCATACAGCCACAGACTTTCTGGAAAGAAGCCGGGGCACTGGTTGCCGCGTATTTTACACCTTGATTTTGTACGTCCGGTAGCGCTTATAGATCTTGGCCCCCATGCGCTCGCCCAGCGCCGGTGTGCGCGGGTTGTCCGCCGAAGTCAAAGAAGCATCGATCCAGCGATACCCCCTCGCGAGTGCCCGCTTGATCATCTCGTCGAACAGCAGGATCACCACCCCGCTGCCCCAATGCTCCGGCGGCACCAGCACGCTCTTCACCACCAGGCATTCATATTTTCGGCGCATACTCCAGGCCAGCTTGAGGTAATCCCACGGGTAGCGCAACCCGTTGGCGTGGCAAAAGGCTTCGTTCAGGTTGGGTAAGCCAGGCAGCCAGCCCACCACCTTGTCGCCCTCCATAGCAAACAGGATCAACTCCGGGTCGGCGATCTTGCGGAATGGCCCCATGCTGGTAAACACGTCCTCACGCGGCCAGGGGCGGAAGCCATCCAGATGGGCCAAGGCCTGGTTGAGCAGCACATACACGCGCTCCAACTCGTCTTCCCAATGGGCCATGTCCCCGCCCCGCACCGTGAACCTTCCCCGCGCCTTCACACGCTCGGCCATGCGCTCCAGGTCCAGAATAGCCGGTGAATCGGTGGAAATATCCAACGCGAAGGCAATGTTATCCCCGCGCAAGGTTTCAAAACCATAGCGCTCCACGAATTCTTGATAGTAGAGCGGGCTGTGTCCGCACAACAGCGCCGGAGGACGATCACGCCCTTCCACCAAAATCCCATAGCTGTCCTCGTAATCCAGGTTGAACGGCCCAGCCAGCGTCTCCAGCCCGCGCTTCTGTGCCCAGCGGCGCGCCTCAGCCAGCAGCGCCTCCATCACGGCATAATCCTTAACAAAGTGAAAGAAACCAAACAGGCACTCTTTTTCCCCGCGCCAGCCGTTCATCTCCTTGTCCTCTGCCGCGCAGATGGTCCCCACCATCTGCCCGTCCCGCCAGGCGATGAAAAACTCCGCCTCGCTGCCCCGGCGGAAGAACACCCCCTTAGCCGGGTCGATTCGCTCGCGCAGATCCGGCAGCAGCGGCGGCACCCACAGGGTGTCTCCTCGGAAAATCTGGTAGGGAAAGGTCAGAAACAGGCTCCGCTCTCGCGGCGTGCGTACAGGAAGCACTTGCAGGGTTGTCATGGTTGCGGTCAATTTCTTATCCTGAGAAAGTTGAAAGCACAGCGCGGTTTTCCTCAGCGCATAGGCGGCGCATATCGGCAGGCGTAAGCGGCGACAGGGGAAGTTGTACAACTTCCTGGCCCAGCCCGCCCATTCCATCCCCGTCCAGAACACCCATTTCCAGCGGGCGCTCCACGTCCAGCCGCTGTCCGGCCCGGATCAAGCGCTTGCGCGCCTCGCACTGCCTCAATGTATCTACCAGCAGAGGCAGCAGGTGCTGGTTGCGCAACGAGGTCACCGCACACAATGTGCCGGTCAGGCGGTGCAGCGCGGCGTGCGGCGCGTTGGGATAGGGCATGCAGCCGTCCACATGCCGGTCAACGCGCCCGGATAGGCTGCGCGCGCAACTGCCCACAGCCAGTTTCTTTCCCGGCAGACGCAGAATCTCCTCCACCAGCCAGGGCTGCCCGTCTCCATCCAGGTAAACGTCACCCTGCGCCGATTCCATCGCCCGCCCCATGAACAACACCAGGGAGAAGTCCTGACGCTGGCCCTCGCGCAAGAACATGTCGAAAGCAAATCGCGTGGTCGCCAGGCACCCACCGCGGCAGCCGCCCTCCACGCCGCAGCCGGAACCCGGCAGGCAGTTCGCCGCCGCCTGGAAAGGGTGCCCGAAGAAGGCCCTAACATTGGGAAAATTCTTCCGAAAGGCCGCATTGCTCAGGGATGGGTCGGCTGGGCGGAACTTCAACGCTTCCATTTCGCCCAGGATTTGCACGTTAGGGTCGCCAAAGCCGGCCTCATCTGCCAGCCGCAGCAAGGGAATCTCGGCGGGGTCAAAACCCATCAGGCGCGCCGCGACGCGATCCGTCTCCACCGGGTGATTGCCGCTGATGATCACCCGGCTGTCCACCGGGTCCACTGGCGCGGGGCAGTTGCCTTCCCCGCCCACAATTCCGTCGATGACGGTGAGATTGGGCTGGAACAGGTACAGCAAATCGACCAGCTTCTGCTCCAGGGCGTAGTGATGCCCGCGTTGGCGCAGATTATAGGGCAGCACACCCATCGCATTTTTAAAGCCCAGGGTCACGCCCGTGTACAAATTCGTTTTGAGCTTGGGCACTGAACAATAAAAGGCTTCTCCGCGAACAATCTCACTGAACAACCGCGGCACGTATGTATCCCGCTGCACCTGTGCCTGGGGCACAAAATAGCGGTCCACGGGCTGTTCTTCAAGGGCTACCAGCTCGATGCCGTGATAACGCGCCAGCCGGTCTAAGCCTGCTACGCGGAAGGAACCCCGTGTCGGCACCCCTCGCCCTGAAGACTCGGCAATGACCACGCCGGCGGCATACGGCTGGAGGATCGCCACCAGCGCATCCAGAACGCGCGGATCGGTGCTCTCGGGATAATCCCGCTCGGCCAGCCCCATGCCGGAATACACCGTCACCAGGTTGGGCTTGAGCACCAGTTTGCGGCCGGCCATGCTGCTCGTAAAATCCGTCTCCTCATCCAATACGGTGAGGTTATCTTCTAAAGCGTGGAAGATTGCCCGCACGTCCGGCCTGTTGAAGTACCCGGGCGTGCCGTACTCTCGCGGCAGGGCCGCGTAATCTCTGCGGTAATCCAGCGGCTCAGCACGAGTGATCACCACCCGGCTGGGTGAAGCAGGAGCGCTGCCGCTCATGGCCTAATGTCCTTCAACAAGACCACCCAATTCTGCGCCCTAATCGCCTTCGCCCGCCGCAATGCGGACCGCTCCACCGCCAATCCAACCGCCGCCCGCTGCTGCTCATCCTGTGCTTCCAGCATTTGCACCGCGTTCTGCCACACCCCTTCGCGCCAGATGGAGATCAAATTGGAGATCATCCACTCGTCCACCCTGCCAAACACACGGTCCACCGCCTCCATCCACGGCATAGACGGTTCCAGCACCTGGTCCTGCACCGCATCGATGGTTTGTCCAATGACCCGGTTTACCACGCAATGGTCGGCATAACGGGAGGCGCGGTTCGATTCAGACAACTGCGCCCAATCCGCTTCCAGCACGTCCACCAGGGTGAATACCAGGTCGTAGTTGATGTGCGCATTCACACCCAAAAGCATCTTTTGCAGCGCCGAAACACCCTCTTCACGGCTGGAATTGTGCGTCATCTGCCACACCGACGGCGCGGACTGAGGCGCTTGTTCGTATGCCTCTAACGCAAGAAAGTAATAGTCGGCAAAGCGATGCAGCAGGTGATTTACCCATTCGGCGTCTTGAAACTGCCCACCCGGAATGGCATCCAGCATATTCATTGTCATCATGCTATAGCAGCGCAAGAAAACCGAACGCTGATCGGCAGTTTCTTCCCAGGCTGCGATCAAGGCCAGCATCTTGTCTACCGCAGGGTCCGATTGCATCATCATGTAGTCCCCAAAACCAAAGAATGTAGATAGCAAAAAACGGACGGTTTCGGCACAGTCTTGCCACATCCTACCCATCCTCGAGTAGAATTAAATTCTACTCGATTATCAACGAAAGTCCCAATCACACACCAAGGAGCATCTATGTCGCAATCGAAAACCGTTCTCGTCACAGGGGCCGACCGCGGCCTGGGATTGGCCCTCTGCGCCGGGCTGCTCGAGCAAGGCTGGATGGTCTTCGCGGGGCAATATTTGCCCGATTGGCCCGAGTTGGGCGCTCTGGCCGAGAAACATCATGGGAAACTGCACATTCTTCCTCTGGATGTCAGTTCGAGTGAATCAGTGAAACAGGCCGCCCAACAAGCTGCCCGGCTCACCAGCCACCTCGACCTGCTCATCAGCAATGCCGGCATCACCCACCCCAACATGATGCGCACCATCCGCGAAGAGCAGGACTACGATGGCATCCTGCAAATGTACAATGTCAATGCTGTCGGGGCCTTGCGCGTGATGGAAGCCTTTTTGCCCCTCCTCGACCAGGGCAGCCTCAAACGCCTGTGCTTCGTCTCATCCGAGGCAGGCAGCATTGCGCGCAGCTACCGCACCTCCTGGTTCGGCTACTGCATGTCCAAATCAGCCCTCAACATGGCCGTATCAATCCTCTTCAACGACCTGCGCCCCGCCGGGTACACCTTCCGGGTGTATCATCCCGGTTGGGTGCGCTCTTATATGAGCGG
>JAFGLU010000035.1 GCA_016927865.1 Anaerolineaceae bacterium | reverse complement strand
GGGTCACAGTCGGGATCGTTGTAGATGCAGTGAACGGGATGGTCTTGAGTATCGATGAACTACTTCGGGAGCGTTCATCTCCCTTCGCCTGCTCTCGATGACTCCAGGGCAGGCGAAACGAGACGAAAGGTCACTTTACAAATAGACAAATCGGGGATAAAATGTAACTGCTGTTACATTTACTGCGAGGTTTCTCTTGGCGCATTGGCTTCTGCTACACTACAAACTTCCCCCTGATCCGTCCGCTCTCAGAGTAGCGGTATGGCGTAAGCTCAAACGTTTGGGCGCGATCTTGTTCCAGGACACGGTCTGGGTGCTCCCATGCACCGCGCGCACCCTGGAGCAGTTCCAGTGGCTGGCAGCCGAAATCGTGGAGATGGGCGGCGAAGCCACGCTGTGGAAATCCACACCAGCGTTGCCTGGCGGCGTCGAGACCCTGGCGGCCCAATTCCAGGAACAGGTCGAAGAGGGATACCGGGCTATTTTTGCGCAGCTAGAACAGCCTGAAGCCGATCTGGATGCTCTTTCCCGACAGTACCAACAAATCCTACAGAAGGATTATTTTCAATCGCAACTAGGCCAGCACGTGCGCCAGGCGCTTTTGGCTCGCAGAGGAGAAAACGCATGAAATGGGTGACCTGGGAAAACGTTGGTGTGGATCGCATGGCTTCGGCCTGGCTGATCCGTAAGTTCATTGACCCGCAGGCCGAATTCATATTCGTTCCGGTTGGGCAAAAACCGCTGCCGGAGGGTGCCGAGTCATTCGATATCCCTGGAGTGCGCTATTCCCATCACCGCGGGCACTGCACCTTCTATACGCTGCTTAAAGAGTACAAGCTAAAAGACCCCACCCTGGCGCAGATCGCTCAGATTGTGGATGAAGCGGACGTTGTTCAAGAAGCCGCGGTGGAACCCGCCGCCCCTGGCCTGGATTTGATCTGTCGCGGCCTGCGCCGCGCCAGCCAAGATGATTGGGAAGCCCTGGCACGCGGCGCGCTCGTCTATGACGCGCTGTATGCCGAGTTATCGGCAGGAAACATACCAAACGAACCAAATACACAAGGAGATTGAAGTATGAAATGGGTTACTCGTTCGCACGTACACGTTGATCGCGTGGCCTGCCCGTGGCTGATCACGCGGTTCATTGACAACAATGCCGAATTCCTGTTTGTCCCTGCCAGCCAGATTGAGCAGGTAGCCAAGGAAACCGGGGCTATTCCCTTCGACGCCCCCGGCGTAGAGCTTGGCCATCATGAAGGGCGTTGTTCGTTTGAATCAATTATCTTGAAGTACGGACTGAAAGAACCGGGGTTGCTGCGCCTGGCGAAGATCGTTCATGGGGCGGATGTTTCGGAAGATATCGACAAGGAGCCGCTGGCGCGCGGCCTGGAAGCCATCGCCAGCGGCTTCAGCCTGCGCTTCCCTGAAGACGAAGAAAACCTGGCCCACCAGTTCGATGTCTACGACGCGCTCTACGCCTGGTGCCGGCTGGATGTTGCCAGAAACAAGTAAAACCAAATAGTTAATCGAAAGGCCACCTCTTATGATTGGCAAGAGGCAGCCTTTCCATCGGGAGGCAAAAATGAGCCTTCAACTTTTGCGTTTTGTCCCTTTGCCAGAGCATGTCAAGCCTGGCGGCTTTGACCACGCCGCCGTCCACTCTGCCAGCGGCCGTCTCTATGTGGCACACACGATTAACGACACATTGGATGTGATCGACTGCTATTCAGACCAGTATCTACACTCTATTCCTGGTCTGGCGGGCGTGGCCGGGGCGCTGGTATCGGATGAGCGCAACCTGGTGTTCACCTCAAACCGGGGAGAGAACACGGTGGGGGTATTTGCGCCGGATGATGAGCAAAGCCTGGTCAAGATTCCGGTAGGTGAGCGTCCCAATGGGCTGTCGTTTGATCCCCAGCGCGGTTTGCTTCTGGCAGCCAATGTCGGCAGCCCGGACATTCCAGGCTCGTTTACCCTTTCGATCGTGGATATCGAGCGCAAGGAAATGATTCACGCTATTCCTGCGCCAGGCCGCACACGCTGGACAATTTTTGAACCAGCCAGCGACGCCTTTTACATCAACATTGCCGACCCGGCCCAGATCGTGGTTGTAAACGCAGCGCATCCTGATCGGATTGCCCATGTTATTCCAATCCCGGCTGCCGGGCCGCACGGCCTGGACCTGGATTATGAAAACCGGCGCTTATTCTGCGCCTGTGATGCCGGCAAACTGCTTGCAATTGACCTGGCCACAGGTTCGTTACTGGGAGAAGCCGGTCTGAGCGGCGCACCGGATGTGATCTTCTACAACCCCACATTGCACCATCTTTATGCGGCGGTTGGCGATCCAGGGATCATTGATGTGTTCGACACCTCGACTCTGACCCGGCTAGAAACTGTTCCGACTGAGAAAGGCGCTCACACCATTGCCTTCGATGCACAGCGAAACAAGGTTTATGCTTTTCTTCCTCAAACGCATCGCGCCCAGGTCTTTAGCGATGCATAAACGGCTAGGGAATTTATCATGAAATTCCCCGGCGCTGATATTCCGCGTCTCTTTGCCACGCGCATCGTGCGATTGTTCTGCTACGGCTTTCTATCCGTGGTGCTGGCGCTGTACCTGGTGCAGGCCGGGTTGGACGAGAAACAAATCGGGCTGCTCTTCACGCTGACTCTGGCGGGGGACGCCGGCATTACACTCTGGCTGACAACCTCAGCCGACCGTTTTGGCCGCAAGCGCACGCTGCTGGTCGGCGCGCTATTGATGATCGGCGCAGGTGTTGTGTTTATCCTTACCAAGAACCCGCTCCTGTTGATGGTCGCGGCCATCATCGGTGTGATCAGCCCGAGCGGCAATGAGATCGGCCCTTTCCTTTCCGTTGAGCAAGCAAGCCTGACGCAACTTATCCCAGACCAGCGGCGCACCCACGTCTTTGCCTGGTACAACCTTTCCGGTTCTTTCGCCACGGCTACCGGCGCGCTGGCGGGAGGCTGGCTTTCACAAGCCTTGCAGGGTGGTGGTGTTTCGGCATTCAACTCTTACCGCGCGGTGTTGCTGGGCTATGCCCTGGGCGGGGTGGTGTTAATCGCCTTGTTCTTGGGACTTTCGGCAGCCATCGAGATGCCGGCAAGCGTGCTGCGGAAGGCCGCGAAACGCACGCTTGGCTTGCACCGCTCACGCAACATTGTATTCCAGTTGAGCGCCCTATTTTCGATGGACGCTTTCGCCGGCGGTTTGGTTGTCCAAAGCATGATCGCTTACTGGTTCCATGTTCGTTTCGGCGTCGAGGCGGGCATTATCGGCAGCATCTTCTTTGGGGCTAACATTTTGGCTGGGATTTCGGCATTGTCGGCGGGCGCGCTGGCAAAGAAGATTGGCTTGATCAATACAATGGTCTTCACCCACATCCCCTCAAATATCTTGTTGATGCTGGTGCCGTTGATGCCCTCGCTACCGTTAGCCATCCTGGTGCTGTTGCTGCGCTTCAGTATTTCACAAATGGATGTGCCTACCCGCCAATCCTATACCATGGCAGTGGTTGCGCCCGATGAGCGTTCGGCCGCCTCAGGCGTGACTGCGATTGCCCGCTCGGTGGGGGCAGCGCTCTCTCCCTCGCTAACGGGCATCTTTTTAAGCGTTCCCGTACTACTTAGCACTCCGTTCTTTTTATCGGGCGGGTTGAAGATCATCTATGATTTGTTGCTCTACCATCGCTTTCGCCAACTTCCACCTCCTGAAGAACAATGACTGGCGAAAACGGGGCAAAGTGAATCGAATGGGAAAAGGACTTGAACGAATGAAATACTTGTTTATCATCAACGATGGGCCGTATGGCAACGAGCGGCCTTACAATGCACTACGTCTGGCATTGAACCTGGTAAAGCGGGAAGAAGTGCAGGTGCGCGTATTCTTGATGGGTGATGGGGTGCAATGCGCCGTTGCCCG
Organism: Anaerolineaceae bacterium; assembly: GCA_016927865.1. Classification (GTDB taxonomy): domain Bacteria; phylum Chloroflexota; class Anaerolineae; order Anaerolineales; family Anaerolineaceae; genus Anaerolinea. The sequence continues at coordinate 304 of JAFGLU010000035.1, read as the reverse complement.
GCAGGTCACGCCCGACGGTTATTACAATATCGAGCGCATGCTCAAATCCATAGCCCGGCGCGGCGAAGTGTTTACTTGAGGAACGTGCGCCCAGGCTCGCGGGATCGAGCCCCAATCGTATGCTGAGGGTGTTCAAGCTGGATCCATGGATATTTTGGGGAATTGGAGCGTGGATTCTGACCACATCCTGGTATTTTGACCAGAAACGGATTTACAGAAACGAGGCGCGCAGGGTGGGCGCGCCTCGCCAGGAAACAAGGGGAAATTACCAGCCATCGGCTGGCAGTGGTTCAGGGGGTGGAAG
>JAFGLU010000034.1 GCA_016927865.1 Anaerolineaceae bacterium | reverse complement strand
CTCAGAGGTCGAAGAAAGTCCCCAAATTTGAGGTGCATGTGGGGTGCGAAGCACCCCACATGCACCTCAAATTTGGCCCTTTTCCGCCTCTGGCTGAGTAGTTACGAAAAAATAACCCTTGCGGTCTATCCCTAACTTCTTGTTGGAAAACTCAAGCTCTCAACCTTGCCATCAATTCTCTGATAGAGATTAAACAGCTTACAGTTGGTTTTCTCGAACAATTGCAAGAATAACAAAAATCCAGACAACCAAGGCGGGTTCCATTGTCCAACCGGCGCTATCCCCCGTTTTACGAAAAAGTATTGCCCATTGCGATGATCTTCATTGCTGTGCTCATTTTGGTTTTGCTGGTCGTCGTGGCCGTTGTGCTGCTCGGCGCGCGACCTTAATTATCTTCTTCTCCCAAAGGTTTCTCCATTATGAACTTTCTCTCCTTCCTTCCGCTCGCCTCATCGGTGATCAGCTTTGTGTTCGCCTTCTTTATCTTGCGCCGCTACTGGAAAAAGCGCGGCTTGCACCTCTTGCTATGGGGTGTTGGGATGATCTTTTACGGCATCGGCGGGTTTTGTGAGGCCTATTACGGTTTCTTCGGCTGGAGCCCACTCATCTTCCGGCTGTGGTATCTGTTCGGAGCCATCCTGGTGGCGGCCTGGTTGGGGCAGGGAACGGTTTACCTTTTGGCAAGGCCCTTGATTGCCCATATTCTGATGGGCCTTTTGGGTATCTGCTCCATCTATGCGCTGGTGGTCGTTTTCAACGCCCAGCTCGACCCCGCCCTAATGACCAAAAGCGTACACACCGGCAGCGAGTTGAGCGGGCACGCCATCGTTACCCCCGGCGTGCGCACGCTGACACCGTTCTTCAACCTGTACGGCACAGTCACCCTGGTGGGCGGCGCGCTATATTCGGCTTTCATCTTCTGGCGAAAGCGAGTATTGCTACACCGCGCTATTGGAAATGTGCTGATTGCCTTCGGGGCCATCCTCCCGGCTTTTGGGGGAACCTTTAGCCGCTTTGGAATTCCGGGCGCGCTGTATCTGAGCGAACTACTCGGAGCGATCCTCTTGTTCCTGGGCTTCTTACGCGCCACCACCCATAAAGAATAAAACGCACAAATAAGCCGGCGAAGAGAGTGATCTCCGCCGGCTTAATCATCTCAAAACTGCCTTACCGCAGCACTTTCGGCAGAACTTTACGCCAGTCGTCGTCTTGCGTGGCCTGCTCGTAGGCGCGCCCGATGCGCAGCAGATTGGCTTCGGCGTAATCCGGTCCCAGCAGTTGGATGCCGATGGGCAGCCCCGTCGAATCCAACCCGGCGGGCAGGGACACACCCGGCACCCCGGCGTGGTTGGAAGGCACGGTGAGTTGATCGGCGTACTGCATGAGCACCGAGTCGCCGTAGACAGCATCCATCTCAAAGGACGTAGTCGGCGTAGTGGGCGTGAGCAGAGCGTCTAGACGGTAAGGGCCGTTGGGGTCAAAGGCCACGTCGAAATCTCGGCGAATCATGCTGCGCACGCGCAGGGCGCGCTGGTAGTACTGCTCGCTGTACTGCGCCGCGCTAACGTACATGCCCATGAGGATGCGCAGCTTGGGTTGCAGGCCAAAACCTTCGGCGCGCGATTTTTTATACATCACGCGCAGGTCGTTGACCCGCTGCGGGGTGCGGTAACCGTACTTGACCCCATCGTAGCGGTGCAGGTTGGAGGCGGCTTCCACCCGGCTGATGACAAAATAGGCCGGGATGCCGTAACGCGTATTGGGCATGGGCACATCTTCGACGATCTCCGCGCCCATCTGGCGCAGCAGGTCAGCGGCCCGGCGCACCGGGGCTTCGATTTCGGCGGGCAGGGGGTGTTCCTGGAAGTCGCCATCCGGGGTGGGCGTGACGATGCGGAAGTAGTCGGGAGACAGGCCGATGCGCATCCCCTTGACGCCCTTCTCCAGCGCCGCCAGGTAGTCCTCGACCGGGACGTTGGCGGTGGTCGAGTCGCGCGGGTCGAGCCCGGCGATGGTTTGCAGCATGAGGGCCGCGCCGCGCACGTCGCGGGCCAGCGGGCCGGGGCAATCCAACGAGGAGGCAAAGGCGATCAGGCCGTAACGCGAAACACGACCATAGGTGGGTTTGACGCCTACCACGCCGCAGAAGGAGGCCGGTTGGCGAATCGAACCTGCCGTGTCGGTGCCCAGGCTGAGCACGCCTTCTCCGGCAGCCACCGAGGCGGCGCTGCCGCCCGAAGACCCGCCCGGCACATGCCCGGTGTTCCACGGGTTGCGCGGGCTGGGCTGGAAGGCCGAGGACTCGTTGGACGAGCCGTAGGTGAATTCATCCAGGTTGACCTTGCCAACCATCACTCCACCGGCGGCTTCCATACGCGCCACCGGGGTGGCTGTGTAAGGCGCGGTGAAGTTAGCCAAAATGCGCGAGGCCGCTGTGGAGGGGGTGCCTTTGACGCAGAAAATATCTTTGACGCAGAAAATATCTTTGACGGTGAAGGGCACGCCCGCCAGCGGGCCGGGATCCTCACCTGCCGCCAGTTTGCTATCCACTGCGCGAGCCTGTTCCAGGGCGCGCTCGTCGGTGAGGGTGATGAAGGCATGCACCTTGCCCTTGTCTTCTTCGGTCAACGGGCCGGAATCCAGCGAACCGGCGCGCCCGTCCACCTGACCAATGCGTTCCAGGGTCGCTTCGAGCACTTCCACCGCCGAAACTTTGCGGGCGCGCAGCAATTGTACGAGTTCAAGAGCGGATAGATCGCAGAGTTCCATGGCCTAGTCCAGTTTGGTGGTGGGAATGTCGGGCACGATGATATAGCCGTCGTCGAATTGCGGCGCCTGCTGGAAGATTTCCTCGGGCTTCTCGGTCGGCTTCCATTCGTCCTTTCGCGGCAGCTGGCTGATGGCGGTGGTGTAGGGCACACCTCGCGCGGCGACCGGCAGGGCTTCATCCAACGGAATGGCTTCCAACTCGTGGATGGCTTTGAGCTGGTTGTTGAGCTGGCGGCGCAGGTATTCGGCCTCTTCGGGGCTCAATTCCAGCGCGGCCAGATCGACCAGGTGGGCAAAAATTTCGGGGGTAATTGCATCGCTCATGGGTGTTTGTCCCTTCGGGGGAGTGTGCTGTCAGTATAGCTGAGAACGGCCCTCTGTCAAGCAATTTGACAGGTTCGGTAGCACCGTAGTTAACCGTGGAGAAAAAATCGCGCCCTTTGGGCGCCTAGGAAAAAAAGGTGTCAGGGAGTTTTTGTCTCACTCCGTGAGACAAAAACTCCCTGTTTCTATTTTTTTTTGAGGCGGGCAAAGCCCGCCATTCACAACCGCCCACGGTTTGGTGCAGTACTACCACGAGGCCTGTGTAGGGGGCAATTCATGAATAGCCCCCTACACAGGCTGCTGGGCGAACAAAAGAGAATGCGGCACAAACGTGCCGCATTCTCTGGCTAACTAAATCTATGGGCTCGGCGAGATTACTCGGCGCGCTTGCCCACCTTAGAATCGATCATGAACAGGCCGTTGGTCGAGTCGCCGATCATCTTGAGTTTTTCGACGATTTCGGTAGCGTTCTTCTCTTCTTCAACCTGCTCGTCCACGAACCAGTTCAAGAAGACCTGGCTGGCATAGTCGTTTTCCTTCTGGGCCACGGCATACATATGATGAATGCGAGCTGTGACGCCCTCTTCGTGTTTCAGGACCTGCTGGAAAACTTGCAGAGGCGTGGCGTAGTCGGCCGGGGGCTGCTCGATGCCCTGGAGGACCACCTTGCCGCCGCGGTCATGGATGTGCTCGTAGAACTTCAGGGCGTGCTCCTGCTCTTCGCCGGCCTGCATCTTCATCCAGGTGGCGAAACCACCCAAATTGGCGGATTCAAAATGCGCGGCCATTGCCAGATACAGGTAAGCCGAGTCCAGCTCCAGCTTGATCTGCAGATTCATTTCATCTAACATGGTTTTACTCAACATACAAACTCCTTATAGGGCAAATTGTCCGGATACCGGTGTATCTCATGATCAATAGCTTAATTATATTTTCTTTCGCGGAATTATCAAGTTTATCCGCCGGTTCTTAGAAAACGCTTATCTTCAGCGGCAGATCTCAGTTCAATTAATATCGTCCAAACTAGGTGTTTGAGAGATGCCCAGGGCAGAAAGCGCGCCACCGAAGAACAAGCGCACAAACATGTGGTGCATTTCGTCGGGTGTATACGGCTTATCTTCATCCAGCCACCAGGCCAAAAACGAAAGCAGCGCTCCCGCCAGGTAATTGCTGAACACGTCCAGGGGCACGGGGGGGTGGTAATCGGGGCCGAGCCGCGCCAAGCGCGACTGCAACAAGGACATGGACGTTTCGCGGATGATTTGCTGGATGCGGGCGGTGGCCCGCGAAGCGACTTCGCCGCGCAAGATGGTACGGAACAGGTCGGACTGATCGGCGGCGTACTGGAAAACCTGCCGGATGACCGCGTTAGGCCCGCTGTGCACGCTGCTATCCATCACTTCCGGCGAAACCTGGTCGATTTGCGCAATCAAGTCGGATGCAACCACCTCGATGCTCTCGAGGAGGAGCGATTCTTTATCGTGGTAGTGCAAATAGAATGTGGCGCGGCCCAACTCGGCTCGATTGGTAATGTCTTCGATGGTGATAGCATCGTAGCCTTTCTCGCGCACAAGCGCAAAAAGCGCTTCGCGGAGGTTGCGGCGGGTTCGTTGCACACGGCGGTCATACTTGTTCAAGCGCTTCTCCGAATTGATTTTTAGGTCCCCTTGTTTGCAATTTTCTTAACTAATTCTAATTGACATCTCAAACGAGCGGTTTTATAATAGACGAGTTGTCTATTATTGGATACTGTGTTTATTTTACCATATTTGGAGGACGGGTGATAGAAACCCGCGATGCTTCTCACAAAACCTCTCCCACGCAACAGCCCTTAATCCGGCTACGGGACGTGGTGAAAGACTACCCTTCCAGCGCGGGCCCCGTGCGCGCCCTGGACTCCATTAACCTGGATATCTACCCCGGCGAGCTCATCGGCATAATTGGACGCTCGGGCGCGGGAAAAACCACCCTGGTCAACATGGTTAGCGGCACCGACGACATCACCTCCGGCGAGGTGATTGTAGACGGGCTCTCCATTCACCAATTGGGCGAATCAAAGCTGGCTCTGTGGCGCGGGCGCAACATGGGTGTCATTTACCAATCTTTCCAGCTTTTACCCGGCCTCAGCCTGCTGGATAACGTTATGCTGCCGATGGATTTTTGTGGCACATTCCAGCGCCGCCACAGCCGAGAACGCGCCCTGGAACTGCTCCGCGACGTGGAGTTAGAGGAGCATGCTTCCAAGCGGCCCTCCGACATCTCGGGCGGGCAGCAGCAGCGCGTGGCCATTGCCCGGGCCCTGGCCAACGATCCCAAAATCCTGGTAGCTGACGAACCCACCGGGCGGCTGGATTCCGTCACCGCCGAGACCATCTTCCAGGTTTTTGAACAACTGGTGCGCAAAGGCAAAACCATCTTGATGGTCACGCACGATCAAACCCTGGCCCAGCGTATGGACCGTGTGCTGCCCATGATCGATGGAAAAATCATCGACGCGGGGTTAGCTGAATGAACGCCAACGAACCGCTCCTTGAACTGGATTCGATTGTCAAAACATTCAAGACCAGCGCGGGTGAAGTGACTGTGCTCAAGAATATTAACACGCAGGTGGGGCAAGGCGAATTTGTCAGCGTTATTGGCAAGTCCGGCAGCGGAAAATCGACCCTGCTGAACATGATCACCGGGATCGACCACCCCACCACCGGCACGGTCCGAATTGGCGGCCAGTACCTGCACAAGCTCAATGAAGGTCAGCTTTCGGTCTGGCGCGGCAAGATGATGGGCGTGGTGTTCCAGTTTTTTCAGCTCCTGCCCATGCTCAGCCTGAACGAGAACCTGTTGCTGCCCATGGACTTTGCCCGCGTCTACCCGCCCTCAGAGCGCGAGGCCCGGGCGTGGGACCTGCTGGAGATGGTTGGGTTGAGCGAGGTGGCCGACCACTTCCCAGCCAGCATTTCGGGCGGGCAGCAGCAGAGCGCAGCCATTGCCCGGGCGCTGGCCAACAACCCGCCCATCATTGTGGCCGACGAGCCCACCGGCAACCTGGATTCGCGCGTCGCCGAAGGGGTCTTTGCCCTCTTCGAGCGGCTGGCCCAGCAGGGCAAGACTGTGCTTATGGTGACTCACGACGCCACCCTGGCCAAGCGGGCGCAACGCGTGCTGGTTTTGGTGGATGGCGAACTGGTCAACGAGGCTGTTTCACGAGTTCTGCCGCACCTGCCGCACCGCGAGATGTTGGTCATCACCAAAGCCGCCCGACAGGTAGAAATGCGCGGCGGCGAGGAGCTGCCCCCAGGTTCTTGGGCGCTCATCCAGCACGGTTGTGTCGAGGTCACCCTGCCGGAGCGCGGCGGGCACACCGTCGTTGAAAAAGTGGAAAGCGGTGGTATCCTTTGGCTGGCCGACCTGCCCGAAGGAGCCCAGGTGCAGGCTTGCAGCGCGGTGGTGGACGCCTTGGTGGTGGAAGAAGCCGGCAAACTGCTCTCTCAAACCCCCATGCTGCGCGCTGGGCTCTCGCGCGAGCGGGCCGAACGCCAGGCGCGTTATGCTGAGGTCTCCAAAGCGCCTCGAAAGGGCTGGTTGTAATGCGCCCCCGATGGCAAAAGGTTTTCTCGGATTTATGGAGTCACCGCATCCGCCTGCTGCTGGTGGTCGCCTCTATCGCCGTTGGCTTGTTCGCAATCGGCATGATCACCAACCTGCACGGCATCTTGTTCACCGACATGCGCGAAGGCTATCGCGGTATCAACCCGGCCAATCTGCTCATCACCATTGCTTCTTTTGACGACGAACTGGTTGATCAGGTGGCAGGCGTTGAGGGGGTCAACGAGGTGGAAGGCATCCGTGAATTCAATTCGCGCTACCGCACCACCCAAGGCGATTGGAAAAGCATCAGCCTGAAGGCCATCCCCGATTACGAAGAGTCGAACATTAACCGGGTCACGCTTCTCGAAGGTGTTTGGGCACCCAAAGACCACCAGATCGTATTAGACCACACCAAGCTGGCAGAAATAGGCGTGGGATTGGGAGATACGATTGAACTTGAACTTGATTCGGGAAAAATTCGCCGCCTGACGGTCGTGGGAATCGTCCACGACCAGACCATCGGGGTGACCTCGCTGGGCGGCGGGTTCTTCACCGCCCCGGCCCAGGGGTATATCTCTACCGACTCGCTGGAATGGTTGGAGCAGCCGGATGCCTACAATATGCTGTACGTGACCGCCGCAGACGGGGGCATGGACGGGGCCACATTGCGCGCGCTGTCGGAAGTGGCACGCGAGGAAATCGAAGATAGCGGCTATTACATTTACTCGATTTTGACGCGCACCTCCGAAGACCATCCCAACAGCACCTACGCCAACGCCATGACCGGCACGCTGTTCATGCTGGGCTTCTTTGTCGTCTTCTTGAGCAGCTTCTTGAT
>JAFGLU010000033.1 GCA_016927865.1 Anaerolineaceae bacterium | reverse complement strand
ACCAACACCTCCCCGCCCCCCACCGAGACGCCTACCATCACGATTGAACCCTCTGCAACCACCGAACCTTGATTGTCTTGTAATGGAAACCAATGACTGATATCAAAGACTTTCTCAAAAAGATGATTTCTCTTCCCGGCCTCTCCGGTTACGAGGACCCCGTCCGCGAGGTCATCGCCGAGGCCTGGCGCCCCCTCGTTGACGAATTGACCGTCAGCAAGCTGGGCAGCCTCCACGGCTTGCGCAAAGGCACCGGCCCCGAGCCCCGCCCGCGCATCCTCCTCGCCGCCCACATGGACGCCATCGGACTCATGGTCACCCGCGTGACCCCCGAAGGCTTCATCCACTTCACCGAAGTCGGCGGCATCGACCCGCGCATCCTCGTCTCCACCCCGGTCATCGTCTATGGTCGCCGCGAGCTGCCCGGCATCGTCGCCCAGCCCCTCGACCGCGTTCTGCCGCCCTCACTGAAAGGTAACCCTGTCGGCCTCGAGCATCTCATCGTCGACACCGGCCTGCCCGGCGACGAGGTCAACGCCCTGGTGCGCCCCGGCGACCTCATCTCCTTCGCCACCGAGCCCCTCGATCTGCCCGGCGACCTGCTGGCCGGCCATACCCTCGACAATCGCGCTTCGGTTGCCGCGGTCACCATTTGCCTCGAAGAGCTTCAGCGCGCCGCCCCACAGTGGGATGTGTACGCCGTAGCCACCGTGCAGGAAGAAGAGACCCTGGCCGGCGCGCTCACCTCGCCCTTCGACATCCGCCCCGACATCGCCGTCGCCATTGACGTCACCTTTGCCACTGGCCCCGGCGTCCGCGATTACCGCGGCCACGGCTTGGGCAAGGGCGCTGTTCTGGCCTGGGGTCCCAACACCCACCCGGCCGTCTACGACGGCTTCAAGGACGTGGCCGAGCAGCTCGATATCCCCTTCGAGGTCGAAGTCTATCCGCGCTACTCCGGCACCGACGCCATGGGCCTGCAAATTGTCGCTGAGGGCATCCCCACGATGGTTCTCAGCATTCCCCTGCGCTACATGCACACCCCGGTCGAGGTCATCTCGCACAAGGACGTGCAGCGCGCCGGGCATCTCCTGGCCCAATATATCCTCCGCCTCAACCCCGACAGCCTGGCAAAAATCCGCTGGGAGGAGGTCACAGAATGAGCATTCCCGAGATCGGCTCCGATCAAATCGCCCTGCTCGAACGCCTCAGCAATGCCTGCGCCGTCTCTGGTGACGAAGCCCAGGTGCGCGCCATTGTCCTCGAGCAACTCAAAGGCGTGGCCGATGAAATCAAGGTCGATGCCCTGGGCAACGTCCTGGCGGTGCGCAAATCGCAAAACCCCGATGCCCTGCGCGTGCTAATCGCCACGCACATGGATGAAGTCGGCTTCATGATTGTCGACGACGAAAAAGAAGGCCTGTTCTCCTTCGCCATCGTCGGCGGCATCGATGAGCGAGTCCTGCCCGGCAAACACGTCCTGGTCGGCAAGGAAAACCTCCCCGGCGTCATTGGCGCCAAACCCATTCACCTCACCGAAGAAGGCGAAACCGAGCGCAAGATCCCCATCGATGCCCTGCGCATTGATGTCGGTCAGGGCAGCAGCAAGGTCAAGGTCGGCGACCGCGCCACCTTTGCCACCCGCTTCCGCCAGCTCGGCCCCTCCATGGTGGGCAAAGCCCTCGACAACCGCCTGGGCGTCACCTCCCTCATTGAGCTGGTCAAGAACCCGCCCGCCAACATCGAGCTGCTGGCTGCCTTCACCGTCCAGGAAGAAATCGGCCTGCGCGGCGCGCGCGTGGCTGCCTATGCCTTCAATCCCGACATCGCCATTGCCCTCGACTCCACCCCCGCCGTCGACCTGCCCATGTGGGACGACAGCGAGAACACCCAATACAACACCCGCCTCGATGCCGGCCCCGCCATCTACATCGCCGACATCGGCACCCTCTCTGACCCGCGCCTTGTCCGCCACCTGGCCCAAACCGGCGACGAATTAGGCATCCCCTATCAATTCCGCCAGCCCGGCGCGGGCGGAACCGACGCCGCCGCCATGCACAAAGTTCGCAGCGGCATCCCTGCCCTCTCCTTGTCCGTGCCAGGGCGCTACCTGCACACTGCCGCCTCGCTGGCCCGCCTATCCGATTGGCAAAACACCTTTGCCCTCCTCTACCATGCCCTGCTGCGCCTCGAGCGCTCCGTGCTGGCTGCCGAACGCTAATTGAACTGCTCTTGGAGTGCCAAAAATGAAGCAATTAATCCAAAAACTGGTTGAAACGGTCGCACCCTCCGGGTACGAAGCTCCTGTGCGCGAGGTCATCCGCGCCGAAATCGCCGGGCTGGTCGATGAAATTCGCGTCGATGCCCTCGGCAACCTCATTGCCCGCAAAGGCAAAAAAGGCCCCGGCGGCCTGCGCATCATGCTCTCTGGGCACATGGACGAAATCGGCGTCATCGCCACCCACATCGACGAGAACGGCTTCGTGCGCTTCTCCACCATCGGCGGAATCTACCCCATTCACTGCGTGGGCGCTCGTGTCCAATTCCTCAATGGCGCCGGCGGCGTGATCTACATGGAAAAACCCGATGCCCCCGACAAAGTCCCCACCATCGACCGCATGTTCATCGACGTAGGCGCTTCCGATCGCGCCTCCTGCCCGGTCAAGGTCGGCGACGTGGCCGCCTTTGTGCGCCCCTACCTCGAGCTGGGCGACCGCCTGGTCTCCAAAGCGATGGATGATCGCATTGCCGTGGCCGTGATGATCGCTTCCCTCAAGGAACTCAAATCTTCGCCCCACGAAATCTACTTCGTCTTCAGCACGCAAGAAGAAGTCGGCCTGCGCGGCGCGACGGTTGCCGGTTACGACGTGGACCCCGACCTGGCTCTGGCAGTCGACGTGACTCGCACGGGTGACACCCCCAAGGGCGTCAAGATGGAAGTTGCCCTCGGCAAAGGTCCCGCCATTAAAGTTCGCGACGGCGGCATGCTGGCCGACCCCCGCGTCATCCGTTGGATGGTCGCCGCAGCCGAAAAACTAGGCCTGCCCTACCAGATGGAAGTGTTGGAAGGCGGCACGACCGATGCCCGCGCCATCCAGCTCAGCCGCTCGGGCGTTCCTGCCGGCTGCCTGTCCATCCCCACCCGCTATATCCACAGCCCCTCCGAAATGGTTGACTTCCGCGATGTTCAGCAGTGTGTCAAGCTGTTAACCGCTTTGGTCAGCGAACCCGTCAAACTCGAATGACCTCCTTCGACTCTTCGCGGGTTCCGCCCGCCTCACACAGGCGGAACCCGCATCGGAACCGGGTCACAACCCTCTTCAGCTGGCTGGCCTTCATCGCCCTGCTCACGTCAGGCGCGTGTAATGTGTTGGAGCAAATCCAACTTCCATTCTTGACCCCCGACGCCCAGCCCACTACCCCCACGCCCGTTCCCCAAACCCCCACGCCCCAACCACCGGAGGCCGCCACAGCCACTCCGCCGCCCTCCGCGCCCCAAAGCCTCACCCTCTGGCTGCCCCCCGAATTCGACCCGTCCAGCGGCTCGCCCGCCGGGTTGATCCTCTCCAACCGCCTCCTCGATTTCACCGAAGAGACCGGCATCGAGATTGAAGTGCGCCTGAAGGCGTCCAGCGGCCCCGGCTCTACCCTCGAAGCACTCACCGCCGCAGCCGCTGCTGCCCCGCTGGCGGTACCCGGAGTCACGGCCCTCTCCCGCCCTGACCTGGAAAACGCCGCCATTAAGGGGCTGGTCTACCCCTTGGATGGAGCCAGCACGCTCATCGACGACCCCGATTGGTACGAGTATGCCCGTCAACTGGCGATGGTACAAGGCGTCACCTTTGGGCTGCCCTTTGCCGGTGACAGCCTGGTCATCGTTTACCGTCCCGCCCTGGTCATCGAGCCGCCCCTCACCTGGGAAGCCATCATGCGCCTCGGCCAGCCCGTAGCCTTCGCCGCCGGAAGCTCGCAAGCCATGCTCACCATTGCCCAATATCGTTCCCACGGTGGTTTGGTCGAAGATGCCCAGCGCCGCCCCGCCTTAGGCGCGGACTCTCTTGCAGACGTGCTCCAAACGTACACCTCAGCCGCCCAAAGCGCCATCTTCCCCACCTGGCTGACCGATTTTGAAACCGAACAGCAGGCCTGGAACGCTTTTGAAGATGGCCGAGTCAATGCTGTCCTCACCTGGAGTTCCTTTTACTTGAAAAACCGCATTCCTGATGGCGCCATCGCTGCGCTCCCGGTTTCCGGTCCCAACCCGGTCACCCTGGCTGCCGGCTGGTCTTGGGCAGTCACCGACCCGCTCCCCGAGCGGCGCGCCTATTCGGTGCAGTTGGCGGAATGGCTCAGCGATCCAACTTTCCTGGCAGCCTGGACGGAAGCCGCCGGTTCGCTTCCCACCCGGCCCTCCTCCCTCACCGCCTGGCGAGACCCCGGCCTGCGCACCATCCTTGGAGAAAGCGCACTCACTGCCGAAGCGCGCCCCTCCAACGATCTGCTCATCAGCCTGGGCCCGGTCCTCAAAGAAGCCGTCACCCAGGTCATCGAAAACGCTGCCGACCCTGTCCTCGCGGCCGAACAAGCCGCCCAACAATTGATCGTCCCATAAGCGAGGTGATCTTTCCATGAAACGCCCTCCTTCATCTTTGCCTCGTCCCGAATGGCTGGATAATCGCCTCCTCTTGATCCTCGTGGTGACTTTCTTTTTGCTCGCCGCCGGAGCCTATTCTTCGCAGCCTTCCCGGGCAGCGCAAGCTTCGGTTCCCAACAGCGGCGCTGAAAGCGCTGTTCTCCCCCAACTCGAAGAGACCCCCTCCCCCGAATCGACCCCCATCCAACCTTCCCGCACCCCCTACCCGCCCGAGCTGCTCGCCAACCGCCGCCAGACCATTGGCATTAGCCTGGTCGCCGCACTGCTCGTCCTCATCGTGGCAGGCGGTGTTTTCAGCGTCTTCCTCCGCGACCGAAATTCAAAGTAATTATTTTGAAAATGTCACATTAAAAACATCATAACCATCGAACTCGGGTGTTGCCTCAACCCTACTCTAACAGCCAAGATTCTCAATCGCTCAGTTCTTTGCCGGGTGAGGGAAAGAATTCTGCAAAAGTGAGGGGCTTTCAGCCCCTCACTTTTGCGAAATCTTGTCCCCTCCCCGCCCATGGACTGAATTTTCCAAGATACTCTCCCAGCGGGGAGGGGCAGGGGTGGGGCCACAAGCTCGAGAATGAAATGAACATTGTCAAAAAAATCTTCCGTCGTTCTCATCCCTTGTTTCACCCGACCGCCTAAGATATAATCCAACCAGGTAACTACGCAAGCAGAAGGGGAAATACCTTAATTTTGGGAACTCTCCTCAACCGCCGATGGTTGCCATAGGGAGTTTTATGAGCTGGTACTCGCGGATTTCAACAGGGCAACTTTCCTTCTACCGGGCCATTCCAAAAATCGAATTGCACCGCCATCTGGAAGGCTCTCTGCGCCTCGACACACTCCTGGATGTCGCCCGCCAGCACGGCCTGACCGTCCCCTACACACAATTCAACTCGCTCGTCCAAATGCAAAAGGACGACCCCCAAACCCTCACCAACTTCCTCTCCAAATTTCAAACCCTGCGCATGTTCTACCGCTCTCCCGAAGTCATCGCGCGCATCACCCGCGAAGCCATCGCCGATGCAGCCGCCGACGGAGTCCGCTACCTCGAACTGCGCTTCACCCCGGTTGCGCTCAGCCGCATGCAAGGCTTCTCCCTCTCCGAGGTCATGGATTGGGTCTGCCAATCTGCCGATGATGCCAGTCGCGATTACCACCTGCCCATCAAGCTAATCGCCTCGGTCAACCGCCACGAGCCGGTCGAGATGGCCGAGCAGGTCGCCGCCCTGGCCGTCGATTTCCGCGATCGGGGTATCGTAGCCCTCGATTTGGCCGGGAACGAAGCCGACTTCAGCGCCCTGCCCTTCGCCGGGGTGTTCCGTCAGGCCAAAGCCGCCGGGCTGCGCACCACCGCCCATGCCGGCGAATGGTCCGGCGCCGAATCGGTCCGCGAAGTGATTGAAGGCCTGGAAGTAGAACGCGTCGGCCACGGCGTGCGCGTGGTCGAAAACCCCCTGGTCATGGACATGGCCCGCGAGCGTGGTACAGTCTTTGAAGTGTGCATCACCAGCAACCATCAAAGCGGCGTGGTGGCTAAACTCGAAGAACACCCCATCCATCAAATGGTCGACGCCGGGCTCATCACCACCGTCAACACCGACGACCCCGGCATCTCGCGCATCACCCTCACCGATGAATACCGCCAGGCCCTTGAGGTCGTCGGCATGCCCGCGGCTGTCCTTTCGGATTGCATCCTCAACGCCGCGCGCTCCGCGTTCCTTCCTGAGGCCGAACGGGAAGAACTGGTTGAAAGCATCAGCCCCATCCTGCGCACCATCTTCCAGCTCTTCTAAGCTCCGCCACTCGAGGCTATCATGCATATTTTGGTTACCAATGACGACGGCGTCCAGGCCCCTGGCTTGCTGGCGCTGGCAAACGCGCTGGATGGCCTGGGCAAGATCACCATCCTGGCCCCCGACCGCAACTGGACGGCTTCAGGGCACGTCAAGACTCTCGAACGCCCTCTGCGCGTGCGTTCCGTCACCCTCGCTGATGGCCGCCCCGCCCTCACTACTGATGGCGCGCCCGCCGACTGCGTGGCCCTGGCCCTCCTCGGCGTCATCCCCGAGCCCATCGACCTCATCGTCTCCGGCATCAACAACGGCGAAAACATCGGCCAGGACCTGACCTACTCCGGCACGGTCACTGCCGCCATGGAAGCGGTCATTGCCGGCCTGCCCGGCATCGCCGTCTCCCAGCAGCGCCCCCCCGGCAACGGCGCCGAAATCGATTTCACCACCGCCGCCGCGGCTGCCCGCCAGGTGGTCGAGCGCTTCCTGCGCTACGGCATTCCCCCCGGCGTGCTCCTCAACGTCAACGTTCCTTATTTGCCCGATGGCAAGCCCCACGGCATCCAGATCACCCGCCAGGGCCAACGCATCTACCGTGACGCGCTGGTCAAACGCCTCGACCCCCGCGACCGCCCCTATTACTGGATCGGCGGCGAAGCCCCCACTGGCGTGCCCGAACCCGGCACCGATTATGGCGCCCTCGCTGAAGGTTACATCTCCGTCTCTCCCATCCAGCTCGACATGACCGCTTATCCCGTGCTGGAAACTCTGCGTACCTGGGAATGGGAATAAGCGCTTTCCGCAAGCTGCGCCTGCCCGCCCTTGCAACCCTGCTCCTGGCGCTGGGCCTCTTGCTGGGCGCCTGCGCCGAGCAGCAGACTCCACCTCCCCCCACCCCAACGCCCTCGCCCACTCACACCCCTACACCCACCAACACCCCCACGCGCACTCCCACCCCCACGCCCACCTTTACGCCCACCCCCACCAGCACCCCCACGGCCATCCTCGCCGGAACGCCCCTGCCCCTCAACCCTGAAAACATCATCGAGCTCAACCTCGAGCGCATCGTCGAGCTTTCCCGCTGGGGCCGCGGCCTGGCCAACGACCTGGCCGCTTCGCCCGACGGCGCCTGGCTGGTGGTCGCCTCGCCGCTGGGTGTGTACCAGTACGGCGCGCCCTATCTACAGTTGGGCAGGATTTATGAAACCGGTTCCGCCCGGGCCGTGGCTTTTTCGCCCGATGGTTCCCTCCTGGCAGTCGCCGCCGACACCCTCCAGTTATGGAATTTCCACACCCAAACCCTCAACAGCGACCTCGGCCCCATCGAGTCGGCTTACGACCTGCAATTCTCGCTGGACGGCTCCCGCCTGCTGCTGCTTTCGCGCCTGCCCAACGGCTCGGCCCGCCTCAACACCTACCGCGTGGATACCCAAACCCTGGAGTCTTCTCTCACACTGAACTGGGCCGCCGATCCCGCGGCTCAAGCCGCCCTATCCCCCGATGGCTCCCTTCTGGCGGCTCTCACCACCGGTGGGCAGGTGCGCCTGGCGCGCGTTTCCGACGGCGCCGCGCTCGCCACCCTGCCCCCCGAAATCAATCCGCCCTCTCGCCTGGCTTTCTCGCCCGATGGCCGGCGCCTGGCGGTGGGCTACGCCGACCCAACCTTCAATTTCACCAACGACCACCTCATCAAGACTTACCGCCTTCCCGATGGCGGCTTGATTTCCACCCACCGCGGCCCCCAGGCTCTCGAAGGCCAGCAGGCCCAGCTCATCAGCCTGGCCTTCTCACCCGACAGCCAATGGCTGGCAGCCGGGTTCGCCGACCGCACCATCACCGCCTGGAACCTATCCAGCAGCGAGCGTACGCGCGACCTGACCGGCGCGGGCGTCTCTTCGCAATTGGCCTTCCTCCCCAACACCCCCTACCTGGCGGGCAGCGGCCTGGACACCTGGGACTTTGCTGCGGGCAACCGCGTGGCCTCGCAAACCGAGCACTTCAACCCGCCCAGCGATTGGACCCTCTCGCCCGACGGCAACGCCCTGGCCCTGCTCTTCGCCGACCAGATCGAACTGCGCCGCGTCTCCACCGGCAGCGTCACCCAAATCATCTCCGGTTTCGAAGCGCCCATCCGCAGCCTCACCTTCTCGCCCGAAGGCCTCACCCTGGGGGGCACCTCCGCCGATGGCGACACCCGCCTGTGGCGCGTGTCCGATGGCGCCTACCTGGGCGACCTCGAAGAGCCCGGCCAGCCCCGCATCGCCCTGGCTTACTCCCCCAACGGCCAGTGGATGGGCGTGGCCGACCAGACCGGGCGCGTCTACGCCTACAACCGCTCCGAAAACAACCGCCTCATGTACACCTTTGTCGAAGGCTACCTGCCCGGCAAACTGCTCTACTCGCCCGACAGCCAGTACGTCGCCGCCCTCACCACCTCCGGCGTGTCCCTGCGCTATTCCGGCACCGGCCAGCAGGTCCTATTCCACGCCGGAATCGGCCTCACCGACCTTGCCTTTGCTCCCGATGCGCTCCTCTTGGGCGTGGTCGGCAACGGCACCGCCCGCGTCCTCGACCTCACCACCCGCGCAGACCGCTACGTCCTCCAGCCCCACACCCCCGGCGACACCCCCTGGTCGCTGGCCTTCTCCCCCGACTACGCTTTCATGGCCGTCGGCTGGCAAAGCGGCAACATCGACTTATATTGGGCCGCTGACGGTACCTACATGCGCACCCTCACCGGTCACAGCGGCCCCGTTTACCGCCTGGCCTTCACCCCCGCCAGCCGCCTGCTCCTCTCCGCCTCCCAGGACGGCACCATCCGCGTCTGGGGACCGAATTAAAAACCCTTCGCAGGGGTTTCGCAACGCCGAACAGTGTTCGCTCCCCCCCTTCCGCGTAGCGGCACGGGGATTGCCCTATTCAAATCGCGCCATTAATCAACCCCCGTGCCGGCTTCACCCGCGCACAGCGCTTCGTAGGTCGGGTTGAGGGGCGTCTTTCGACACCTCCCCCACCCAACCACCGCCCCTCAACCCGACAAATCCACTTGGATAGCCTGGTTTTCGTTCCCTTTTTTAGTTCTTCCTCGTTACAAGGGAATCTGCTTCTCTTGCTACTCTTTCTTTTCCCATTCTCTCAAGATTTTCATTCTTCAATTTCTGAAACCCGTCTGGATTCAGTTGGCAATGATAATAGTAATGCCTTTTTAATGCCTCTTCCTCTTGGTTTTTCTTTTCTCTCTTAGATTTAGGCCATTTTCCTAGGAGTTCAAGACCTTTCTTTATGGCTTGGTAAAAACTAAAGAATAGTACAACAACGGAAACCAATTCGCTATAGTAGTCAAGAAGAGCCAGTATCAAAGGTACCACCACAAGCCACAGAAATACTATTATCCATCCAGATTTAATCTCTTTTCTTCTCTTCCGTCTATTTTTATCCAATTCACCAAAAGTCTCATAACTAAAATCGGAATATACAGTTTCGAGGTATTCTCGGTCTAGGGTTACATCAGGAATCTCTTTATCCTCTAACTTATTCCAAACAATCCTAATTTGACCTGTCTGACCATTAAAACCCATCGCGTAATTGGTGGGTTTTACATCCTCAAGGATTAAAAGGTCTCCTGAATTATCATAGGCAAAAGCCATCAGCGGAATAGGATAACGGTTAATCCAATATTTTATTTCCTTCTCCATTGCATCAACGACCGCATTCTTGTCTACATTTTTGCCAAGAAGGATTATTTGAAGGTTTGCAAACTTATAAACATCAAGAGGAAAGTACTTAACTAAGTACCAATCTCTCTTTTCTGTTTTTGGCTCGTAACTCCGGTTTGAATTCATATCCCCACTCCTTACTTCCAATTTATTCACAACGGAACGCATATGAAGGAATTATATACCCAACACAAAAAAAACCGTCCTCTCGGACGGGCTGCTTTTCCCGATGTGTCATTGCTTCGGGAGGAGCGCTGGTCGCCTGTCGCCGCTCATCAGTGTTGCTCGTGAATCGTTCATAAAAAACGTGCGTTCTGGATTGAAGGGTTGGTTTATTTCGCATCAGCGAGATGTTGAAACAAGGCAATCCACTGGCTGAGCGGCAAGCTACCCGTACTCCATCCCAGGCGCAGGATGACTGTGTCTTTGGCCGGGTTGATGTACAGGAACTGGCCGTCCTTGCCATTCGCCAGATAGCTGCCGTCTTCTTTCGAGACGAGCCACCACTGATAGCCGTAGTTCCAGATGCCAATTTGGCGGAAATCAGCATCCCAAATGGAATCGGGTAAAGCGCTAAGCTGCGTTGATTCCTGCACCCACCCTTCCGGAAGAACTTGCCGGCCTTCCCAAACCCCATCGTGGAGATACAGACGACCGAGCTTGAGGAAGTCTGGCGGAGTAGCCGCCAGGCAGCACCAGGTCTTTTCCAGGCCGTCCCCTGCGTGGTCCAGGCTCCAGCTCCCGGCTGCTTCCATACCCACTGGGTCCCAGACCCGTTCTTGCATGTAGCCGGCGATGGTGTTTGGAGCGAGAACGCGCGATAAAGCGAGACCCAGAAGAGCATTATCACCGGACTTATAGCGCCAGACGGTCCCCGGCTCATCCGCCATACGAAAGGTTAGAATGCGCTGTTCTAAATGTGGCGTGTAGTTCAGGATAACGTGGACACCGAATGGGTTATCGTTTTCCTGATAAGCGCTGCCAGAGGTCATCGTTAACAGATGGAGGAGGGTGACCTTGTCGAAACCATGAGGGGAAAGTTCGGGGATGAAATCGGTTATAGACTGATCGACCGAGGTGAAGTAGCCATCCTCAATTGCCAGACCTACCAGTGTGGAAGTGAAAGATTTCGCCATGGAGAAAGCCTGCGAGCGAGTATTAGCGGTGTGGCCCTGGTAATAGCGCTCGATCACCAACTGGTCGTCCTTTAGCACCAGAAAGGCTATGGTGTCATTGGAAGAAAGTAAGGCATCCAGGTCAGAGGTAGATCCGGAAGGGACCGGTACAGTAAAGTTCAAGCGGTCTTGAGATGACACAGGCGCGAAGGTGTAAGGAACGGGGCTGGAGGTCATCTCCCGAACGGGTTCGTGACGGAAGTCGTCGATCTTCGTATCACCGAAGCGCAGAATACGGAGAACGGTTTGCGGGCCAGCGATCAGCATCCAAACCACGAGGACCAATATGACGAGCGCAGCAAGCGTGCTCAGGACCAGAACGATATTATGGAAGATTAGAATCTTTTTCACTGGAACCATCCCATGACCATCTTTGATACCTTCTTAAGGCTTGAACCATTCTCTACGCCTACCCGCCTGCTCGGGTAATTGCCTCAGCCTGCCCTGCGCTCCGGGCTATTTAATTATATACTATACTGATTTTAATTGTGAATTATGGGGACCGGGACGAAATTCCTTTTTCAAGATGCACTCTGTTTAGCGCAATCGCCCTGCATAGTTTCCAGCGAAGAGCACATATACAAGCCGAATAAAGATACTATAATGTATATTGATTTGGTTTGAATATCTTATTTGTACCCCCTCCATCCAGTGGCTTTTCCTATAAATAAAATATTAAGCGGTACTACTCACCCAGGTGTGGAAAATTCAAGGTCCCTCCCCCACCCTCTGAGCAGTCACGATGAAGAAAAGGTTTTTAGAGAACTGCGAAACACTCTTCTTTGTGCTGCCTCCATAGCTTCGTAACGTAGAAAAGGAGTTTCTTATGAACCGCTCGATCTTGAAAAGCTTGACCTTTGTTCTGATCATCGCGCTACTGTTGGTCGTTCTTCTGAACGGCAGGCAAACGGCGGCTGCTATTTCGCAACCGGGTCCAAACCAGCAATCCATTATCACCAGTTCGCAAGGTACTGAGGCACAGGTGCTGCCTGCCGCCTTTCCTGGACCCAATGAGCAAAGTCTCTTAGCCGTGTCGTTCACAGCCAGTTTCTATAATGTTCCAGGCTCAATTCTCACACCTGTCAGTAGCACAACCAGCCTGGCCTCCGCGGGGGATGGATGTATCTATGCCGATGCTTGGGCAGGGTCGCTGCTCAATGCCCCCTTAGATATTCCGCCCGGTTCGCAGATCGTATTGCTGCGCCTGTATTACGACGATACAAGCGCAAGTAATCTAGAAGCTTGGATTACGCGCTACAATTCGGCCGGAACGGACTTTGAAGATCTGGTCCACATTACATCCTCAGGTGACGGTGGGCATGGCAGTAGTTACCAGGCCCTTGACCACGTGACCGACACGTACAACTGGCGGTATGTGTTGAATGTGAGACTCAATTCCCCATCCCCAACGCTGCAAGTTTGTGGCATACGAGTCATGTATTACGCGCCCATCATTTACGGCACTTTCCTGCCAGAGATAATGCGCGATGCCCCTTAGCGAGTGACTTCCCATGATCCTGACTGTGGGCGTCGATGGTGCCGAGTGAGTCGGGACATTCCAATCCTTTTGGTATCTACTCACCCAGGTTGAGGAAAATTCCCGAATTTGAGGTGTTTACATACACCTCAAATTCGGGACTATTTTACCTCTGCGTGAGGATTTGTTCCTTTTTCTTAAAACGACTGGAACAGGCTCGTCACCCGCAGCGCCGCCTTCACCCTGGCCCGGTCCCAACCCGTCGGCATCGCGCAGCTCACCTGCACCGGCTTGCCCGGCAGCACATCGAAGTAATTATCGCTGAACACGGCATCCGCCCCCTCCAGCTTCAACTCCACGAAGCGCGCCAGCGAACCGGCCGCAACCGTGAACACTGCCTGCCCGCCTTCCTGCGTCACCTGCACATCCAAACGCGGGTCCACCAGTTCCAGGTGCTTGTTCGGCACAAATGTCGCCAGTTGCGTCGCCAGCACCTGCCCGCCTTGCAGCAGCTCCGCCACAAACACCAGCTCGCGGCTGCGGTCGCCGCCGCCGAACACTTCCGCCTGGAAGTCCAGCGTGCCCACCAGCTTCGAGCCCAGCGCCGCGATCCCCGCATCCATCTCGCCCGATTTCAGAGCCTCGCCGCCCAGGGTCGTCAGCGCCCAGCGCACCTTGCCCTGCCAATCGCGGGTCAAATCGCTGGTCAGCCATAGGTCCATCTTCGTGCCCGTGTCTTCAATCGACAGCAAAACCGGGGCATAGAACTTCTTGGCCGAATAATGCAGCGCTTTCCAGCGCCCAAAATAATCGATGCTCGACCACGAGGCCACCGGCCAGCAGTCGTTCAACTGCCAGTACAGCGTCCCGCCCACGCGGTTCTTGTGCCGCCGCCAATGCTCCACCCCAAAGCGGATGCCCTCGGCCTGCAGCACCATGCTCATGTACATCATCTCCGCGAAACCCTTCGGCACCCGGAAGGTGTCGGTCATCTGGCTCAGCATGGCCGCGTTGCCCTTGAAGCTGCGCTGGTGCAGTTCCATGACGTACGAAGTGATGTTCCAATCCTTCTCCTCCGCATAAGCCTTGACCGTCTCCATCGGCGGGAAGGACTGGAAGCCAAACTCACTCATAAAGCGCGGGTACTGGCTGCGGTAGGCCGTGAAAGGCTGCCGCCCGTGCCACACATCCCAGTAGTGAGCGTCGCCGCGCTCCTGGCTGTTGGCGTTCTTCATCGGCGTGTTCGACGAAGCCGAGCTGGGCCAATAGGGGTGATCGGTGTCCAGGTCCTCCAGCCAACCGGGCAGCGTGTGGTAGAAGAACTTCTCGTAAGTCGCTTTTTCCAGCACGTGCAAGTCGTCGGTGCGTTCGCCCCAGCCCCATTCCGACCAGCCCTGCTCCATCTCGTTGTTGCCGCACCACAGCGCCAGGCAGGTGCGGTGCCGCAGCCGCCGCACGTTGTACACCACCTCTTTCTGAATATTGGCAACAAAATCTTCCTCGTCGTGCGGGTACACGTAGCAGGCAAACATAAAGTCATGCCACAGCAGGATTCCGTACTGATCGCACAGGTCATAGAAGCGCTCGTCTTCATAGAACCCGCCGCCCCAAATGCGCAGCATGTTCTGGTGCGTCTCTGCCGCCCCACGGATCAACATCTCATAGGATTCTTTGGTCATCCGCGTGGGGAATGAATCCGCCGGGATCCAGTCGGAGCCCTTGGCGAACACCGGCACGCCGTTGACCACAAAGCCAAACGACAGCCCCCATTCATCCGGCTCCTGGCGCAGTTCCACCGTGCGCAGCCCCAGCTTGTAATCCTTGCGGTCTTCCTGCTTACCGCCGCTCTCCAGCGTCACCTGGACGCCATACAGCGGCTGCGCGCCGTACCCGTTGGGCCACCACAACTGCGGATTGCTCACCAGCACTTCCAAGTCGGCCCGGCCGTCCTTCACCGGCGCGCTGGTTTCCCAGCTTTGCCCGTCCGGCGCGGTCACGTTCATCTTCGCGGTCAGCGGAGCATCGCCAAACACTTCCGCCGTCACCGCGGCCTGGATCTTTATGCCCTGCGCGCCGTGCTCCTGGCGCAAATGCACCTCCTCCAACCGGGCCTGCGCGTACCCCTCCAGGCGAATGTCGCGCCAAATGCCCACCGGCGCCAGCTTGGGGCCCCAATCCCAGCCAAAGTGGCAGGGCGCCTTGCGCACAAACACCCCGCCCTCCAGGGTCATGCCCACCGGCCCGGTCAGCGGTTTTTCGGCGTTGCGCATCTTGCAAAAATTCACTGCCGAGTGGAACACAACGCTCAACTCATTGGCCCCAGCCTTCACTGCTTTCGTCACGTCCCAACGGTACTGCAAGAACATGTTTTCGGCCTTGCCCAGCAGTTGCCCGTTCAAATACACATCCGCCAGCGTGTCGATTCCGTCTGCCACCAGGAACAAGTGCGGCTGTGCCGCCCCCTCGGGGGTCAACTGGAACGTAGACCGGTATTCCCATTCCGTCTCCGCGACCCACATCACCTTTAATTCATTGTCCGCGAAGAACGGGTCGGGGATTTTCCCGGCAGCCAGCAAATCGGTGTGCACGCCGCCCGGCACCTGCGCCGGCAGCCATTCCTCGCCGCCCAGCTGTCGAAAAGTCCAACCAGAGGTCAACGATTGTGTAAACATGCAGCTATTTTCCTTTTTTAACAAAAAATGACCGCCCCGCTCAGGCCTCAGCCCTGCGAACCGGCCGGATCACCGATAACATACGCCTTCCAATCCAGGTCGGAAAGCGCTCCTACCTTTGGATACCCTTCCGTCATGCGCCGCACCGCGTAGCCGTGCCGCCGCAAGCTCTCCCACACCGCCGCCGCGGCCGCTTGCCCATGCAGCTCGATCAGCAGCAGCGGGCGCGCCTCGGCCAGCAAGCGCTCCATCCCGCCAATCGCCAGCACCTCGCCGCCCTCGATGTCCATCTTGATCACCTGCGGAACCGCGCCTTGCGCCCCATAGGCGAAATCATCCAGGGCCACCCCCGGCACCTCGATCTCCTGCACATAAGCATCGGCGATATCCCGCCCCGCCGAGCCAACCGCCTTGCCCATCGCGTTGGAGGGATGCACCAGGAAGCGCGCCGTGCCCGCCCGGTCGATCACCGCCGCGTGCACCACGTTCACCCGCCCATCCATGCCGTTCAAGGCCAGGTTGCGCCGCGTGCGGGCCACGTTGTCGGGCAGCGCCTCAAACGCCGTCACCCGCCCGTTCTCGCCCCCCGCGCGCGCCAGCAGCAGGCTCACATAGCCAATGTTGGCCCCCACATCAAACATCACCGCGCCCGGCTTCACCCAATCGCGCAGCGCGCGCTGCAGTTCGGGCTCGTACATGCCCAGCCAGTAATCTTTTTCAGTCTGCATGTCCAACGCCAGGGTAAAGCCCTGCAAATCCCCCGCCGCCACCTGCGCCTCGCTCAAACCCTGCGGGGCCGCCCGGTTGAGCGTGCGCCGTACCAGCCGCGCCAGCGGCCTGAAACCATACACCGCCCGTTTCACCGGCGCGGGCAAAATTCGCGCAAATAAAGCCGCCACTTTCAACAATGGATTCATCGATCGCTGTCCCATTTGCCAGGAGTAGAGTGTTGAACGCTCACAAGCCCCAATTATAAATCATCTCCCCCCAAAACCCACCTTGCGAATTTGTTGGCCCAATCTTCACCTCTCCCTCAGGGAGAGGTCGCGCCGGGCTCTGACGGCGCGGGTGAGGGTGAAATCTGAATCTACAACCCTCCAAATTTCCCTCTCACATTAAAACCTTCTAACTTGACAAATATCCTCCATTTTGTTATTATTTCAATATCGAAAGATTTGAATTGGAGATATTTGATGCCAACACATTTTGAAGGCGACGAACGAACCAAACTGGCCCTGGACACATTCATCAAGTTCACCCGCGCAGCCGGCGCTTTTGAAAGCCGCCTCCTGCACCGCGGGCAGCTCGGTGACCTCACCCTCAGCCAGTTTGGCGTCCTCGAAACCCTTCACCATCTCGGCCCGCTGTGCCCGGGGCAGATCAGCGCCAAGCTGCTCAAATCTTCCGGCAACATCACCCTCGTCCTCGATAACCTCGAGAAACAGGGTCTTGTCCAGCGCGTCCGTGACACCGAAGACCGGCGCAAAATCACCCTCACCCTCACCCCCGCCGGAGAAGCCGTCATTACCGAGGTCTTCCCCCGTCAGGCCGCCGTCATCGCCGACGAAATGAGCGCCCTCACCCCCGCCGAACAAGAAACCCTCGGGCGGTTGTGCAAGAAGCTCGGCCTGGGCGCATCCGAATCTCCAGATTCGATCGTTAATCAACCCAATCCATTATCAGTATCTTAGGAGGTATTTCATGTCCTGGCAATTTGACCCGGCCCACACCCACATTCAGTTCTCGGTTCGTCATATGATGATCACCAAAGTGCGCGGCGAATTTGAGAAATTCAGCGGCTCCATCAACCTAGACGAAAACGAGCCCACCAACACCACCCTCAGCGTCGATGTAGAAACCGCCAGCGTCAACACCCGCGACGGCCAGCGAGACAATCATCTGCGCTCCGGTGATTTCTTCAACAGCGAAGAATTCCCCACCATGTCCTTCCGCAGCAAGCGCGTCGAACGCACCGGTGACAACACCGCCAAACTCATTGGCGATCTATCCATCCGCGGCGTGACCAAAGAAGTTGCCCTGAACGTCGAACACTTCGGCATTCTCAAAAACCCCTGGGGCATGCAAGTTGCGGGCTTCGCCGCCACCACCCGCATCAACCGCAAAGATTTCGGCCTGGTGTGGAATGTGGCCCTCGAGACCAGCGGCATGCTGGTCGGCGAGGATGTCGACATCAGCATCGAGGTCGAGCTGGTCAAAACCCCCGAGCCTGAAGCTGCTGTCGCAGCCTGACCCTCAACCCATTGACAATAACACGCCCTGCTGCCTAGATTGGCAATCTGGGCGTGTTTCTATTTTCCTTGAACTATCCTGAATCCTCCCTGCCCCATTCGCTGAAACTGCCGTTCTCTAGCCCGAAGGGCTTTCATGTACTGAGCAGGGACTTTAGTCCCGCGGCATGGATAGAATCACTCCTTGACGAGCGGCTATTGTTTTTATTCGTCGTACACCACCGCCTGGTTCTCCAGCACCCCCCACGAGGTCAAGAACCGCGACACACTCACACTGTAATACGAGCCGCCGTCCACCACCTGCACCGTAGACTCGTTGTACCCCACGATCATCACCGTGTGCTCCATCGCCGCCACCACGGTCGTCTGCCCGTCCGAAGCCGTGTATTCCACCGCCCGCCCCGGCAGCACCCCGCCGATCACCCACACAATCACCGGCTGCCCCGAGGCAATCTCGCGCTGCAAGTTTTCAAAGCTCATCCAGCGCCGCGCCTCCGCCGGCAGCCCGTAGCTGCGCAGCAGCTCCGCCACCGGCCCCGCGTGCACTCCGTATGAGTTCGGTGGGATCATCCCCGCCATATCCCGCGGGTTGCCCACAAAGCCCTGCTCCGGGTTGTCCGAGCGCGGCAACCGCTCCTGAAACTCCAACTCCCCAATCGACACCCCAAAGAAGCGCGCCCAATCGGAGGCCGAGCGCGACTCGCAGCTCAAACCCAACGATTGGAAATACCCGCTCACGCCTTCCACTACTGCAGAAGCCGGGATCGGCGGATCGGTCGGTTCGGGCGGCGGCGGTGTCGCCGTGGGCAACGCAGTGGGGGTAAAGGTCGCCGTGGGTGTGGGCGATGGCGACGGTGTGAAGGTTGGCCGCTGCGGCTGAAAAGGCGTGCGCGTGGCCGTTGGCCCCCGCCGGGTACTGGTCAGCGTAACCGTCGCCGTCGCACCTTCCCCCTGCGCCCGCGCCGGCACGCCCTGCTGCGGCGAGCCCAGCCATGCCGCCAGAACCAGCAAGGCCAGTCCCGCCAGCGCCGCTGCCATCATCGCACCCCGTTCTTTCCACTTCCCACCTGGTTCATTCATACGCATTAATTTTACACCAGTCCCTTTAATCCCTTTCCCCATTTCTTCTCTTATCAATTCGTGAAATTCGTGTAACACTTGCCCTGGATGCAAGTGCCAGGGTTCGTGGAGCTTCCCTCTTCTCTTCCATTCGCGTTCTATTCGCGTTTACCCTGGCCCGGCCAGGGTTATTCGCGGATAAACTTCCTCTCCTACCGTTGCAAGATTCGCGCACAACTATCCTGTATAATCAACCCAGAGGTACCCCATGACCGAAATCACCAGCCTCTCCATCCCCCTTCCCAACGGCAGCCTCACCAACACCTTCTTCCGGGTCGCATCCGGTCAAGGCCGTCTGGCCTTCCTCTTCCCCGGGCGCGGCTACACCTGCGCCATGCCCGTCCTCTACTACCCGGGCGCCTGGCTGCAAAGCCGCGGCGCCGACGTCCTCGCCATCGAATACACCTGCACGCGCCAACCCGGCTACGATCAACTCCCCCCCGAGGACAAGCAACATGCGCTCGCCACCGAAGTCGATGCCGCCGTGCAAGCCGCCCTCGCCCAAGATCATTACACCGAAATTGTCTTTGTTGGCAAATCCCTGGGCACCCTGGCGCTCGCTCACCTGGCAGTCAACTCCCCCCTATCCTCCAGCGCTTCCTTCATCTGGCTCACGCCCCTGGTCAAGCAAGCCCCTCTGCGTAGCGCCGTAGCCCAGGCCCGGCCCCGCTCCCTGTTCGTCTCAGGCACCGCCGACCCGCTCTATGACCCCGCCTTCTTCGCCGAAGTCGTCCAATCCTGCCGCGGCGAAAGCCTGCTCATCCCCAACGCCGACCACGTCCTCGAAATCCCCGGCGACCTGCCCGCCTCGCTTGAGGCCATGCGCCGTGTACTCAATGCAATCGCCTCTTTCATCCTATGGTAACTCGCAAACCCCTCTCCCTGCCCGTCCTGGTATTCCTGCTCATCCGGGCCACCCTCCTGCTGGCCCTGCCCTTCGAGGGGTTGAGAACCTACGGCGACCATGCTCACTTCTTCAATCTCGCCGCCCTGCCCGGATTGCCTTACTTCGACTTCTGGTCCGAGTTTCCCCCGCTCTTCCCCTTTCTCTCCGAGCTGCTCTATCACCTCTCAGGCGGCGTCGAGCACGTCTACACCTATCTGCTCATCCTCCTGCTCAGCGCCGCCGGTCTGGGCGCCATTCTCCTCTTTGAGCGCATCGCCACCCGCCTTGACCTGGAAGACAGCCTCTGGCGCGCTGTTTTGTTTGCCGCAATTCTGGCTGCCCTGCCCTACGCATGGTGGTATTTCGATATCCTTACCATCTTTTTTGCTCTGTTAGCTCTCAATGTGGCCCTCAGCCGCCGCCCCCCAGCCCTCTCTGGGCTGGCCTTCGGCCTGGGCATCCTCACCAAGCTCTTCCCGGCCCTCTTCCTCCCCGCCCTTTGGAAGTTCCTCCCGCACCGCCGCGCCGTGACCATCACTACCGTTGCCCTGGCCCTACCCCTGCTGGTCTATGGAGTCCTCTGGCTGGCTTCGCCCCAATTCACCGCCGCCTCGCTCCAATCCCAGGCAGCCAAGGGCTCCTGGGAAACGGTCTGGGCGCTCTTCGATGGCAACCTGCAAACCGGCAACTTCGGCCCGCTCAACCAGCGCGCCGACCCCGCCGCCGCGGCGCTGCCAATGGGCAACCCGCCCGTTGTCAGCCCCTGGCTGCGCCTGGCAGTCTTCGGCGCGTTGGGCTTGTTCCTCTTCCTCCGCGCTCGCCTCGACCAACCTCGCCGCGCGCTGGCCTTCGCCGGGCTCACTACAGCCATCTTTTTCCTCTGGTCGCCCGGATGGAGTGTTCAGTGGGTCATCTACCTTCTGCCACTCATTTTCCTCACCTTGCCCCTGCGCCTGGATCTGCTCCTCGGCGCCGCCCACCTGTTCACCAACCTCCTCGAATGGCCTGTCTTGCTTTCTCGCGGCTTTTACTCCTACCTGATCCTCACAGTTCCCATACGCACCTTGCTCCTTTTCATGCTTGCGGTGGTCTGGTGGCAGCAGTGCGCTCCCCCACCCAAAGTAAAATCACCCGAAAATCAGCAACGATCCACCTGATCTTGCGTATTGTTTTAAGGTTACAATTCTGCTACTGTATTTCTGTAACCGATACCTGACCAAAATCCAATGGAGGATAGAATGAGCAATTACACCAATGCGGCCGGACAGCGACTCGATCTCCCCGACCCCATCGTGACCCTCTCCGGTGCCACCATGGGTGGCACGCAGTTCCAGATCATGGGCAGCGTTATGCAGGCCCTCACCCTGCGCCTCAGCCGCGGACAGCAGCTCTACAGCGAGGTCGGCTCGTTGTCCTGGATGAGCGAAGGCGTCCAAATGGACACCAACCTCGGCGGCGGCGGCCTGATGGGCGCGCTGGGTCGCGTCTTCACCGGCGAGTCCCTCTTCGTGGTTAACTACACGTCCAACATCGACGGAGCCCTGGTCACCTTCAGCGGCGAGTTCCCTGGCAAAATCCTGCCCATCAACTTGGCCCAGGGCCAGGGCATGATCGCTCAAAAGGACGCCCTCCTGGTGGCCGAAAAATCCGTCAACCTGTCCATCGCCTTCCAAAAACGCCTCGGCGCGGGCCTCTTCGGCGGCGAAGGCTTCATCCTACAAAAGTTCGAGGGCCCCGGCACCTTCTTCGCCGCCCTCGATGGTGAAATCGTCGAGTACACCCTCGGCCCCGGCCAGCACATGCTGGTCGACACCGGCCACCTGGCCATGTTCGAGCCCACCGTCTCCTACGACATCCAGCTCGTCAAAGGCATCAAGAACCTGATCTTCGGCGGCGAAGGCCTCTTCCTGGTCAACCTCACCGGCCCCGGCCGCATCTGGCTGCAAACCATGCCCATGGCCAAGCTCGCCGGCGCCATCGCCAAGTACATGCCCAAAGCCCAGGGCAGCACCGAAGGCCCCGGCCTCAACATCAAACTCGGCGGCTAGCCCTTGCCCGCCTCTCTGGTTGAATAAAACAATGCGGCGCGAGAGCGCCGCATTGTTTTATTCAACCAGCTTGATCCCCGCCATCTGCTCTAACAACGCAATCACCGCTGAATTGTCCAGCTCGCCCAGCCCTTGCGCCACGCCTTTCTTAAAGTCCACAAATGAGGGCTAAAGCTTTCGAGGGGCAAGCATTGAAAACCCTACGGGCATGGGCATGGTTTTT
>JAFGLU010000032.1 GCA_016927865.1 Anaerolineaceae bacterium | reverse complement strand
CTCCTGGCTCAGTGGAACCTGGCAGTCTTTATGTCAGGCCCGTTCCGCTCTTC
Organism: Anaerolineaceae bacterium; assembly: GCA_016927865.1. Classification (GTDB taxonomy): domain Bacteria; phylum Chloroflexota; class Anaerolineae; order Anaerolineales; family Anaerolineaceae; genus Anaerolinea. The sequence continues at coordinate 48,882 of JAFGLU010000032.1, read as the reverse complement.
CCTTGGGCATCTGACATCTTTTGCGTGCACACTCCTCTTTTCACCAAAATTCGTAAAAATCTCAAAATTTGAGGTGCGTGAAGGCGTGCCACACGCTCGTGCATCTCAAATTCCGGTCTCTTCTCTCTCTGACTGAGCAATTCCCTTTGTGGTTATAATGGAGCAACCACCAAACCCAAAGGAGCCGCCCGTGGCCGCCTCAAAAACATTCCGCTACACCCTCTTTGCCCTGCTCTACTTTGCCCAGGGCGCCATCATGAGCTACTTCACCGCGCTCAACGCCGTCTACCTGCTCTCTTTCGACGTCAGTCTGACCCAAATCGGCTTGATGGGCGCCATCGCCCTCATTCCCTTTGTCCTCAAAATCTTCATGGGCATGCTCAGTGACCGGGTCAACTTGCTGGGCTTTGGACACCGCAAACCTTACATCATCATTGGATTGTTCATCCAGGCCATCTGCCTGGTGATCGTGCCCACCATTGACCCTGGCGCAAACTTTGCCCTCTTCGCCTTGGTTGGCTTCCTGCTCATGGCAGGCATGGCTCTCTATGACACCTGCACCGACGGCCTGGCCCTCGATACCACCTCGTCCGAAGAGCAAGGCACCGTGCAAGGCTTCATGGTCGGCGGGCGCGCCCTGGGGGTGGTGGTGCTTTCCGCTGTCATCGGCCTCATCGCCCAACACTCCTCCTGGGCAGTCATGTTCTACACCCTGGCCGGGCTAACCCTGCTGCCTCTCGTGCTTGTGCTGGGTGCTCGTGAAGCCCCCCGCCCCGCCGAGCGGAAGTTTGAATGGGGCGCATTCAAGGCCTTCGCCAACAAGAGCATTATTGCCCTCGGCCTGCTCGGCGCATTATATTCGCTCATCATCAATGGCGCTAATCAGATTGTGAACCCCTTCATGCAAGCAGAATTTGGCATCAGCGTGTCCACCGCCGGATTTCTCACCACGGCCTGGGGCATTGGCGTAGTGTTGGGCGGCCTGTCCGGCGGTCGCCTGGTAGATCGCTTTGGGCAGAACCGCGCCGTGTGGGTCGCACTGATCATTGCCGGAGCGTCCATCCTGGCACTGGCCGGGATCGTCGTGCCCTGGCTGGCCTGGCCCCTCATCATTCTCTTTGGCCTGGCTTTCGGATATTACGAAACCGTCTACTTTGCCATTTCCATGCGTGCCAGCGACCCGCGTATCGCCGCCTCCATGTTCTCCATCCTCATGGCAGTCGCCAACATCGGCACAGGCATCGGCCTGGCGCTCAGCGGCGCAATGGCCGACTCTCTCGGCTACCGGCTCACCTTCATCATCATTGCTCTGCTGAACCTGCTGGCGTTGCCGCTCATGCCGCTCATTTTCACTCGCAAAACAAGCCAGAAAATTCCAGGAGCCCTAACATGACTCCCACTCCGCTCACCACACTGGTCTTTGACTGGGGCGACACGCTCATGCGTGTCTTTCCCGAATATTCCGGCCCCATGGCCTCCTGGCCCCAGGTTGAGGCAGTTGAAGGCGCGGCACAAGCTCTTTCCGCGCTATCCGAGCATTTCCGGCTGGTGGTTGCCACTAACGCCGGTGACTCTCGCTCTCGCCAGGTGCGCCTGGCCCTCGAGCGCGTCGGGCTGGCCGACTACTTCCACTCCATTTTCACCGCCGCTGAATTAGGCAGCCGCAAGCCCACCCCGGCCTTCTTCGCTTCTCTGGCCGGAGTGCTGGGAGCCAAACCTGAGCAAATCGCCATGATCGGCGATGATTACCGCGCCGACGTCCTCGGCGCAACCCAGGCCGGTTGGAACGCAGTCTGGTTCAACCCTGCAGGGAAACTCGCCCCCGGCGCGCTGCCCCTTTACACCCTGGAAATCACCACCCTCACCGATCTTCCCGCCGCGCTGCAAACCCCAGCCCTGCCCGATTATCGCACTTGCCTGGCCTGGTTGATCGAACAGCCTGTCTCACATTCCCTCCTAGGTCATATTCACAGTGTCGCTGCCACCGCTTACATCCTGGCGGTTTGGCTGCGCACCGCAGGACAAAACGTGGACCCGCTCCTGGCGCACCGCGGCGGTCTGTTGCACGACCTGGCCAAGATCAAGAGTCTGGAGAAACCTCCCGAGCAGCGCATCCATCACGGCGAGATGGGCGCGCGCATGTTAGCCGATCGTGGCGAGCCCGTCCTGGCTGAAATCACCCGCCGCCACCCACTCTTCTGCCTCACCCAGGATGGTCTGCGCCCAACCACCTGGGAGCAAAAACTGGTCCACCTTGCCGACAAGCTCATCGAGGGGTCGCGGTTGGTAACACTTGATGAGCGCATCGCTGCGCTGCGCCACCGCTACGCTTTCGACGAAGCCCGTATCACCGCCAGCGTGCCCGCCCTGGAAGCCCTACAAGCCGAGGTTTGCGGCGCGCTCAACCTGCCCCCGGACGAATTCATCCCCAGGCTGCGCCAGGCGTTCCTACAGGGCTAGGGTCCTTTGAACCTATCCAAAATTACGGAAGAGATGCGATTTTGAGGTTTTTGCGGGTGCTTCTCACCCGCAAAAACCTCAAAATCGCAACCTCCCCAATCATTATCGGATAGGCCCTTACGGACTGATCTGGTTGAAGTAATTGTAGGCAGCTTCCGAAATGGTGCCCGCCAGTTCGTTGGCCGGGTCCCAAAGTAGCTGCACCGGGTGGTACATGTACAGGGTCAAAACGAAATTCCCGCCAGGCGTGTACACAATGCCGGCATCGGATATCGTGTGCATCAACCCGTCCCGCGCTTCGATCACCCAGCCGTGCTTGTGAGCAATGCGAGTGCCTTCGGGCAAGCCGCGCTCAAATAACACACCTAGCTTGTTCCTGGCCAATAAGTTCACCATCGCCTGGCATTCCGACTGGGAGATGAGCCCAGGGAAGACCGCCGCAAACGTCCCGCCGGCGCTCTCTGAGCAACGGTAAATATCCTCGAGCAAGGAGCCCATGTCGGTGGCCGTGGTCTGGTTATAGATGTCTGGGTCGGTGTCCACATCGGTACGCTGATTGGCTGGCGTATCGAAACGCTGCAACAGCGGCGCTCCCACGTAGAAGTACCCCGCCAGAAAGGTGTTATTCAGTCCCAGGGTCTGCAAATCGCGGGTCACTTCCAGCGGACCGGTGGCTGGGTCAATCACCGCTTCCATCAGCGTGTCTGCCGGATCATTCTCCGAAAAATCAATCATCCGCGACAGCATCTCGTCCACTTCAGGCGGGCGGTCATCACCCACCCTGGCAAAGGTCGAGACCATAATGGGAATCTTGATCGTGCTGGCAGCCGTGAAGGCAATATCCGCCGTAGTGATCTGGCCCTGGTTGTAGGCAAAATGCACTTCCTGGCCAGTTTGCAGATCGTTCAGATACAACTCCACCGCGCCTTCAAAGTCCGCCAGGGTGACGATTTGTTCCAACAGAATCCTCAGATGATCCATCGACGCGCGCGGGGCTTCCACCTTGTTGAAGGAAAGGTTCACCTGGCGGGCGCTGGGCGAGCGGAACGCGTCGCTAATTAAAATCACTGCCCGTTCGATATCCAATTGCGTCCCGGCCTGCCCCTGCTGGAAGTTGACACTCCCCGCCACTGGCATCGCCGCGGTCGGAAGTTGGTCATAACGCGAAACAATTTCATCTTCCAGGTACTGCCGCAGACGATCTTCAGAGATGGTTGAGATTAACGGAACCGATGCCGGTTGGGGGATCTGATTCCACATATAATCCCAGAATCCCTGCCAAAATGGCTGGCGCACGCGCTCCTGGTCGGCGGCGGTCATCATCGCTTCAATATTCAACTCAAAACCGACCACTCCAGGTTTAATCTGGAAGACTGCATCACGATAACGAGCCTCTACTGGCACCGTCGTATACGCTGTCAACAGGCGTTGAGCAGCCTGCGAGGTATCCAACCCTCCCACCGGTATTCCGGCGATGACCATTCCAGGTGGGAAGTTGGAGCGAATCCGGCTGTACCATGCCAGTTGAGTCACCGTCAGAACCATGGCCACCAGGATCAACGCCACCGAGATCCAGCGGAGCAGAACCAAAGGACTGCGACTTTTCATACCAATACTCATGCGCCGATTCTACCACACCCGCTTATAGCTATTCAGGCAGAGGTGGAACAGGCCCAAATTTTGGGTGATTTCAAGGCGCGAAGTATCCCGCCATTACCCAAAATTCGGACACTTCCTTCACACTCTGAGCAAGGACTATTCCTTGCCTGAAATACGTTTTTCAAGTATAGTCACAAGGGTAAATTCCCCTACTACATATAAGCGGAGCAAGCACAGCACACATGACGCAAGATCAACCCTCGACCTCTTCCTGGTTAGATCGCCCCCTATTCGGCAGCCAGTTCCGGCTAACCATCCAAACCCTGTTGATCATCGTGATCCTCCTGGTGACGGTAGCCAGCCGGTTCGCCATGCTGGGTGAGCGGGTGATGAGCCACGACGAAGTGAACCACGTCTGGCCCTCGCACGATCTCTACATGGGCCGCGGCTATGCCCACAGCCCCGTCACCCATGGCCCCTTCCAATTCCACATTGTCGCCCTCAGCTACTTCCTACTGGGTGACAGCGACTTCTCCGCTCGCGTCCCAGCCGCCCTGTTCAGCGTGGCCGCGGTAGCATTTGTGCTGTTTGGCTTCCGCCGATACCTGGGACGTACCGGCGCGCTTCTGGCGGGGTTGTTCTTCACCATCTCTCCGTACATGCTGTTCTACGGTCGCTATACGCGCAACGAGGGCTTCATCGAACTGCTGGGCGTGTTGATGATCTATGCCGCCCTGCGCCACCTCGAAAAAGGCGATAAGCTCTCCTTGACCTTGTTGACCACCTCGCTGATTCTGCATTTTGTGGTGAAAGAAACATCTTTCATCTATGCGGCTCAGTTACTCCTCTTTATCGGCATGGTGTTTGTTGGTGAACTCTCCCGCGTCAAATATAAGAGCCAAAACGGGTTCAACATTTTCATCATCCTGGTCATTGTGGCTGTTTTGCTGGCAGGATCTGCCCTGGCAGTAGACAGCATCAGCAGTGCTGCGCTTGCCGAAGCTGTCACCCCGCTGCCCACCGAAGGCCCCGAAGCCCCTGCCGTGGCCACCCCAGCCAGCCCTTCCTCCATCGTGATGGTGGTCCTGGCCGTCGCCGCCGCTATCAGTTTGATCGCCGCGGTGGCTTTGGTCATCCGCGACTTGGGCTGGCAGCGCGTGCGCACCCTGCGCTCGGCCAACCTGCTCTTACTCACCGGCACGCTGGTGCTGCCCCAACTCACCGCCTTCCCCATCGCCATTCTCGGCTGGGACCCGCTGGATTACACCTCCTCGACCGGCATGCTCCGCTCCGGCGGCATGTTGATCTTGATGCTGGCCATTTCTGCGGTCATCGGCCTGCTGTGGAACTGGCGGGTGTGGCTATCTCAGGCAGCGCTGTTCTACGGCGTGTTTGTCTTCTTCTATACCACCATGTTCACCAACGCCAACGGCTTCTTCAGCGGCATCATCGGCTCGCTGGGCTACTGGATCTCGCAGCAGGAGGTGAACCGCGGCAGCCAGCCCATTTACTATTACGCCCTCTTGCAGGTGCCGATTTACGAATACCTGGCTGCCCTCGGCGCGCTGCTGGCCCTCTACTTCGCCATCCGCCACCGCCGATTCAGCACGCTGCCGGGCATTTCGCCTGCCGCGCCGCAGGTTGTGTTGGTCGAAAAAGAGCAGGATAACGCCGATGTCGCTGAAGCAGTTGTTGAAGAACCCGCAGACCTTTACGCTTCTCCGCGCCCGCTGCCTGTGCTGTGGCTGCTCTTGTTCTGGTCCGTCACAGCCTTACTGGCCTACAGCGTCGCTGGAGAAAAAATGCCCTGGCTCACCGTTCACATCACCCTACCCATGCTGCTGGCAGCCGGTTGGGGTTTGGGGTACCTGGTAGACACCACCCAATGGGCGCGCCTGGCCAACCGCAAAGGCGTCATCGCCCTGCTGCTGTTCCCGGTCTTCCTCACCAGCCTCACCGCCTGGCTCGGTTCCCTGCTAGGAGCCAACCCGCCCTTCAGCGGCAGCAGCCTCGAACAACTCACCGCCACCAACACGTTCATTTTTGCTCTCGCCGGCGCCATTGCCAGCGCGGCGGGCATCATCTACTTGCTCAAGGATTGGTCCGCCAACCAAATCCTGCGTCTTGCCACGCTGACTTTGTTTGCCTTCCTCACCGTGCTCACCGCCCGAGCCGCCTACCGCGCCTCGTTTGTCAACCATGACTACGCCACCGAATTCCTCGTCTACGCCCACGCCGGCCCCGGCCCCAAAGAAGTGCTCCACCAGATCGAAGAGATCGCGGCTCGCACGGTAGGCGATAAACAGCTCGTTGTGGCTTATTCAGACGACGCCATCTATCCATACAAGTGGTACTTCCGCGATTACGCCAACCAGCGCTGGTTCGGCAAGAATCCTTCTCGCGACCTGAACACGGCGCCGGTCATCATCGCCGGCGAAGATGTCATCGGCAAGATGGAACCCATCGTGGGCAACGATTACGTTAAATTTGAATACATTCGCCTGTGGTGGCCCATGCAAGATTACTACCCCACCGAGGGCACGAAAATCTTCTCCAAGACCGATCGGGAGAACATCCGCGCAGCCTTGACTAACCCCGAAATGCGCGCTGCTCTATGGGACATCTGGCTCAACCGCGATTACAGCGAGTACGCCCGTCTGCAGAACAAGACGACCCTGACCCTGTCTACCTGGCAGCCCAGCGCGCGAATGGATGTCTACATCCGCAAGGACGTCATTGGCGAGATTTGGAATTATGGTGCTGCCCCGGCCATCATCGAAGAACCCATCGGCGACCCCTATGCCGACCTGCTGATTACCCCCCTTGCCGACCAGACCATTGGTGAAAGCGGCGCCGAGCCCGGCCAACTGCAAGCTCCGCGCGGCATGGCCCTGGCCCAAGATGGCAGCCTCTACGTTGCTGATTCGCGCAATCACCGCATCCAGCAGTTCGCCGCCGACGGAACATTCATCCGCCAATGGGGCTCCTTCGCTGATTCGGCTGCCGGTGACGCGCCGGGTGGCACCTTCAACGAACCCTGGGACGTGGCTGTCGGCCTGGATGGATCCGTCTACGTCACCGACACCTGGAACCACCGCATCCAGCAATTCACCGCCGAAGGCCAGTTCATCCGCACGTGGGGCTACTTCGGGCAGGCTGAACGCGGCGACGCCTTCTGGGGGCCGCGTGCCCTGGCCGTGGACCCGCAAGGCCGCATCTACGTCACCGACACAGGCAACAAGCGCGTCGTGATCTTTGAACCCGATGGCGCCTATGTCACCGAGTTTGGCGCCGCGGGCTTTGACATCGGCCAGTTCGACGAGCCGGTTGGCCTGGCCATTGACGCGGAAGGACTGGTGTATGTGGCCGACACCTGGAACCAGCGCGTTCAGGTCTTTGCTCCCGATGAGACCTTTACTAACTTCTCACCCGTCCAGCAAATCGAGATCAGTGGTTGGTACGGGCAGTCGCTGGACAACAAACCCTTCCTGAAAATCTCGCCGGTCACTGGCAACTTGTTCGTCAGCGACCCCGAGGGCCCGCGCATCCTCGAGTTTACTCCCCAGGGCGAATTCGTCCGTGGTTGGGGTCAGTTTAGCAGCGGTACCGATGGCTTTGGCTTCGCCTCAGCCGTCGCCATCGATGCGCAGGGCGGCGTGTGGGTTTCCGACGCCTCCAACAACCGCCTCCTGCACTTCACCTTGCCCTAGAAATTTCTTGAATTCCCGCATAAAAAAATACACGAGGCGTTTCGCGCCTCGTGTATTTTTTTATGCGGTTGTTTACTCGACTTTGAAGCGCATTCGCCGCATCATCGTCTCGTAGCCCAAATCTTCATACAACTGGATCGCCGCCCGATTGAACCCATACACAGTTAACTCAATGTTGGGGATGTCGTGTTCCGCGGCCCAATCCTGCACATAAGACATCAAGGCCTTTCCCACGCCTTGACGGCGGTGCCGGGTGCGCACCACCAGCGAATCGACAAACACCAGCTTGCGGCTAAACATGGTCGGACGGTCGCCCGTATCAATCACACTGAATTGCACCAGCCCAATTACTTCCCCGTCTAGAACAGCCACAAAAATCCGCGCATCGTCATTGCCGATGAAACTCTTAAGGAATTCTTCCGTGCGCACAGGCGACTCGGGCCGGAACAGTTCCGGCATAGCCTCGCGGTGATAATCGTCGCCCTCATGAAACAGATCGGCCACTGCGTCGAATTCGTCATTGCGGACTTCGTGAATTTCAAGATTCATAAGGCAAAGATTTTCCTAACATGATTCTAACTTAAAAGCCAATTTCGGTATTAACAGAATCGAAAGCTACCCTCTCCTATACACGCCCCGGCCGGTCTCACCCCGCCCGAGCCCACTCCTGCCAGCCCTGTTCCAGGCTCCAGCCCGCTTGGAGGATGCTCTGTAACTCCGCTAGCGACCGGCGAGCCTGCGCCCGTTCACGCTCATCAATATTGAGGGCGGCGAACTCATCCTCGTCCAGCACCAACTGCCGCCCATCGGTGAAGACCAGCAAATCCAGGGCCAGATCCACATAGCGGATCTCCCTTGCTTCGATCTCAGCCGGGCGGGTCACATTGCAGTACCAACCCTTCAGCGAGCCGTCGTCCCGGTCATAGATCTCAAAAATGTTATACCAACGCTCAGAAAAATAGACTTCGACAAAGCGGTCGCCGCGTTTGAATGGCATCCCGTGAAAATCCGAATCGTCGCGGTTGAAATACGCTTCCAGCAGCACCCTACCCGGCTCTTGTTCCAAAATTTGCCCGGAATAGCGCCAGCGCTCCTGCCGCTGGACGTCCAGCTTGATGACAACCACCTCATTCATAGTCCTCCGACTGCGGCCAAGCCAGGATTCCGTTGGCTTGCAGCGAAATTTCCACCTCTTCGCCCGCTTCCACCGGGCGAGCCAGCCAGAAAGACAGCCTGAGTTCCGTGGCCGTGACCACTTCGGCGTGAAAGCCATCCCCGCGGAAGAGGACGTCCGTCACCCGCCCGCGTACGTTTGCCCCCGTAGAGCGGTCTTCCCGTTTGGGGATCAACAGCGTCACCTTCTGCCCAATCTTTGGCCCATCGGCTGGTTTTCCAGCCCAATGCGCCGTGAACCCACCCAGGGCCGTGTTTACAACCAGCGGGCGCGCCTCCACCACCTGCCCATCCAGCAGGTTGGTCTGGCCCAAAAAGCGCGCCGCCCATGGCGATGCCGGGCATTGATACACTGCCAGCGGGCTGCCAATTTGCACCAACTCCCCGTGGTGCAGCAGCGCCACCCGGTCGGCCAGGGCAAAGGCTTCTTCCTGGTCGTGAGTCACGTAAATGGCGGGAATCTCGGTGGTGTGCAACAAGTGGCGCAGTTCTTCCAGCAACTGCTCGCGCAAGGACCGGTCTAAAGCCCCCAAAGGCTCGTCCAACATCAGGAGGCGCGGCCTGGGAGCCAGTGCGCGGGCCAGGGCCACCCGCTGCTGCTCCCCACCCGAAAGATCGGTCACCCGCCGATCGGCAAACGAAGCCATATTCACCTGCCGCAGCGCCTCTTTCACCCGCGCGCCGATCTCCTCACGCCCCACCCCGTGCATGCGCAGCCCAAAGGCTACATTCTCGGCCACACTGTGGTGCGGGAACAGGGCATAATCCTGGAACATCAAGCCGAAATTGCGCTTATATGCCGGGACCTGCTCCAAATCCGCTCCGTTCCACAGCACGCGGCCGCTTTCGGCTGGTTCCAGCCCGGCAATGATGCGCAGCAAGGTGCTCTTGCCGCTGCCCGAAGCCCCCAGCAAGCACAGCGTCTCGCCCGGCTCCAGGGTAAAGGTCACCCCGCGCAGCAGCGGCTTGAATTCATAGGTCTTTTCAATTTCGTGGACTTCTAACATATGGCTCTCATTCTACCATTCCTTCCCTTCCTGAAAGCGCTCCAGCAGCAGCACTCCCGCCGCGCACACCAGCAGCAGCAGGGTGGCCATGGCCATAGCTTGCCCATAGTTCGTTGCCCCCGGCTGGGATAAAAAGCGGAAAATTGCCACCGGCAAGGTTGGATACTCGGGATTGGCCAGGAAAGTGGTCGCGCCAAACTCGCCCATCGAAATGGTAAAGGCAAACACGGCACCGACCAGAGCCGCCCGCCCCAGCACGGGCCAGTCCACCTCCCACCACACCCGCCGCGGCGAAGCGCCCAGCACCGCCGCCGCCTGGCGCAGCGAGGGCGGGATGGAGCGCAACGCAGGCAACAGCGTGCGCACCACAAATGGCAGCGCCACAAGGCTATGCGCAATCGGGACTAGCAGCGGAAACGAGCGTACATCCAGCGGCGGGCGGTTGAAGGTCAGCAGGTAACCCAGCCCCAGCGTCACCGCCGAGGTGCCCAGCGGCAGCATCAGCAGCACATCCATCACCCGCGCGCCCGCCCCGCGCCGTGCCAGCGCGTAAGCAGCCAGCCCGCCAAAGGTCAGCGACAGGCCAGTGGTCACCAGGGCATAGAACAATGAATTGCGCGCCGCCTCCGCCGGGGGAACGTAGAAAAACGACCCTCGCCGGTTGATAAACAACTCGCGGTAGTAATCCAGGGTCAGCCCTGTTTGCACTTCGCCGCGCTGCCCGCGGTCGGCTTCCAATCGCGACACCGAGCGCAAGGCCAGGGCCCCCAGCGGAGCCACCACCAGCAGGATCAACAAAGCGCTCATCCCCGCCACCAGCAACTTCTCCCGCCAGCCCTTAGGGCGGCGCAGCCCCTCACCGCGCAAGCGCGGCGCCAGGGGCACGCTGCGGCGGGCTTCCAGCCGCAGGTAGATCAACGTTACCGCCAGGGTGCAAACCAATTGCACCGCTGATAGCAGCCCGGCTTGCGGCAGATTGAGCATGTGCAGGGCCTGGATATAAATTTCCACCTCCAGGGTAGCAAAACTCGGCCCGCCCAACAGCAGAATCACCCCAAAACTGGTGAAGTCAAACAGGAACACCAGCAGGGTAGCCGAAAAAATGGCCGGGCGCAGGAGCGGCAAGGTCACCTCCCACAGCGTTCGCCAGGGCGAAGCCCCTAAAGCCCGCGCCGCCTGTTCCACGCGCGTGTCCAGCCCTTCCCAGGCGCCGCCCACCACCCGCAGGATGATGGTTGTGTTGTAGAAGACATGCGCCAGCAGGATGGCGCCCAGCGTATTCAAAAAGATGATCGGCGGCTGCTCTAACCCCAGCAGGTTCATCAGGCCCAAATTGACCCAGCCGCGCGGCCCCAGCAAAGCGTTGAAGCCCGCCGCCGCCACCACCGTGGGCAGGATGAAGGGCAATGAGACCAGCGTGCGCAGCCTGCGCTTGCCCGGAAAATCAAAACGCCCAAACACATAGGCTGCCGGCAGGCCAATCGCCAGGGTTGCCAGGGTGGACAGCGCCGCCTGGTAAAAGGTGAAGCCCAGCGGGCGCACCGCCCGCCGCAGCGCCTCCCAGGTCAGCCCGCCCCCCGCCAGGTCCTCGCCCGTGGCCCCAAACACGCGCAGCAAAGGCAGGACAAAGAACAGCAGCAGGAACAACCCCGGCAGCAGCCACATGGCTGCCCGCCCAAGCTTAGCGAAGGACAGTTTCATCCCAGGCCTGAATCCAGCTCTCCCGGTTAGCAGCCACGTCCACTGGGCTCAGCTCGGCAGGCTGCGAAGCAGTTTGCGCATATTGCACGAACTCCTCTGGCAGTTGGGCCTGCCCGTTCACCGGGTAGACGAACATTTGCATGGGCACGTCCTCTTGGAAATCCACAGAGAGCATGAAATCGACAAACTTCTCAGCCAGGGCACGCTGTTTTGTGCCTTTTAGGATACCCACAAACTCGATTTGCCGGAAACAAGTGCCTGGCGCAACGATCGAAGCAGTCGGCGCGTCGCTCAGCGGCTGCTCTGCAAAGATCACCTCCGCCGCCGGGCTGGATGCGTAAGAAACCACCATCGGTTGCGGCCCCCGACCCGACGACCCACTAAAGTTGCCGTAGTATGCTGTCTCCCAGTCGTTCACCACCACCAGGCCGTTGTTGCGCAGGGCTGTCCAATAATCCGTAAAGCCCTCTGCCCCATACTGCGCCACCGTTGCCAACAGGAAAGCCAACCCCGGCGATGAAGTAGCCGGGTTTTCCACCGCTAACAGACCGTTATATTCCGGCTTGAGCAAATCGTCCAGCGATCCTGGCACCGCCAGACCTTTCTCGACGAAATAAGCTTTATCATAGTTGATGCACACATCGCCGTAATTCACCGGCAGAGCACGGTTGAAGGCATCCATTTGGAAAGCCACATCGATCTCTTCCAAAAGGGGAGATTCGTAAGCCTCAAAAAGCTCCTCCTCCAATGCCCGCGACAGAAAGGTGTTGTCTACACCGTAGAACACATCCGCGCTGGGCGATTTCTTGGTCAGAATAGCTCGATTGAGAGCCGAGCCGGTATCGCCGCTGGGCAAAAAGGTCAGTTTGGCGTTGTGCTCGGCTTCAAACTGCGTCACCAGCGCCTCGCTGATGGCAAACGAGTCGTGCGTCATCACCACCAGCTCTGCCGGGCCTTCGGGCGCCTTGGGCGCAGCGCAAGCAGCCAACAGCAATGTTGCTAAAGCACCTACAATAATCCGTGAAATTGTCTTCATCTCAAAATCCTCCATTGTTTTTTCGGGGAGTCTGATATCTTTTGACGGCCCAAGTTATTTCTCTATCGACATTTGCTCATTCCGGCGCGGCGGTTTCCGCGCCCGGATTGGAATAATTCATAGCGGGTCGGGAAAACCGGCCCTTACGCCTCTCCACCTAAACGGTGAATACACAGCAGCACGCCTTTCTCCAGGCTCACTTCTGCCAATTCGCCCAGCATTTCATTGCTGATGCCCCGGCTGCGTTCTGGCAGCAACGTCTCGCCGCGCAGCGGGTAGCGCAGACCCGTGGTGTGAATGCCCTCTGCCGGGCCAAACAGCGGCAGCAGTGAGACAAACTCTCCCGCCTGCCCTGTGACCTCTCCTACCCCACGGATCAAAAAAGCTTCCTCACGCCCATCGTGCAGGCGCGCGTCCACCCCCGCCAGTTCCGGCAGCGCCAGCAGGAAAACATTCGCCAGAGTCTGGTCCAGCCGCCCGCCCAATGCCGCCGCAATGAATATCTGCCCGTAACCTCGCCGGACCGCCTCCAGCAAGGCCAGTTCCAGATCGGTTTCATCCTTCTCTGCCGGAAATTGCAGGATCTCAATGCCCGCCTCCCGCAGCGCCAGCACCTCATCAGCAGTCAGAGAATCCAGGTCGCCCACCACCAACGCCGGCGTCAATCCCAATGCCGCCATGCGTCGCGCGCCTCCATCCGCCGCCACCAGGAAGTCGCCCGGCTCAATCAAGGCTCGCGCCGCAGCCAGGTCAGACAGTTCCCCGTTGGCAAAAATCACCGCTTTCTGTTTGCCCATCAAAAACACCCTCCGCCGGGGGAGGGTGCGCCATTTCACGTCATTCCGTTCCCTCCGCCGGCATTACCCGGATCAGGTTTTGTGGGTCGAGGGCCGTCAGCCCTCCTCTCAGCCCGGTCGGTCCGGGCTCCCCATTCAATTGTGCTCACATTGTAATAGATTGCTAGATGAAAATCAACCCTATCACGCGCGTCATCACCGCACGCGCCGTTTCCACTCCTCCTTCAACTGCATCTGGCGCGGGCTTTCACCTTGCCCCAGCGTCAGGAAATCAATCAACAAGCGGTTGAACTTGCTGCCTTCGTCCAACATGGGGAAGTGCCCCGATTGTTCAAAGAGGATGCCGTGGGTTTGCTCCGGCAGTCCCATCACCAAATCCAGGTCGGGAACGGTCACGGCCGGATCGTTCAAGCCGCTCACCAGCAGGCAGGCGTTCTGCAGCCTGGCGCTGGCTTCGCGCACTTCCGGCAAACTCAACCCTTGCATCGAAGCCGCAATAGCCTGCGGGTCAGTTTTAGGTGCATCACCCCGCACAGGCTCGGTTTGCGGCGTCTTCTCCAGCAGCCAATCGGCCAGTTCCAACGGCGCTCCGCTGCGCAGGCGCGGGTTCACGCTGGCCTCGGTCAGTGGATATGATATCGCCATAACGCGGTCGACAACGGTCGGATTGCGCAGCGCTGCCATCACCGAGACGACCGCACCCAGCCCGTGTCCAATCAACGCCACTCGCCCAATGCCCATTTGATCCAGGAATTGCTCGATCAACTTCACCTGAAAGTCCAACGAATAACGGTCGGTGGCCTTGGCGGTGTCGCCAAAACCCCACAGGTCCAGCGCATAAGCGCGGTAGCCGACCGAAGCAGCCTGCATCACTGGGATCCAGTAGCGCCACGACCCAACCCAGCCGTGCACGAAGATCAACGGCCTTCCCCGGCCGAGGACTTCATAGTGCAAGATCTGGTTTTCGATCAGGACGGCGCTCATTCGATCACAGGTTTCCTATTTCTTCCCGTATTTCTGCAACAGCTCGTTCACGCGTTCGCTCAGTTCCATCGGCGCGAACGGTTTCAGCAAGTACTCACTGGCTCCCGCGCTCAACCCGGTCTGGATCTCGTTCTCCTGCCCCTTAGCAGACAGGAACACCACCGGGATGTCCGCGATGGCCGGGTCGGCCTTCATCGCCGCGCAGGCTTCGTAACCGGTCATGCGGGGCATGCGCACATCCATCAGGATGATATCCGGCATAACCTCTTTGGCGGCTTCCACGGCCTCAGCGCCGTTGGTGACCGCCACAATCTCATGGCCTGCAAAGCGCAAGGTAAACGTCACCAGGTCGCGAATATCGGGCTCATCTTCAGCAATTAATATTTTTGCCATTTTTGGCCTCACTCTCCACTTGTGTAAACCGGCAGGGTGAAGGAGAATGTGCTTCCCTCGCCCCGAACACCGTTACTATTGAACCAAATCCGGCCGTTGTGCATATTCACAATCGTCCGAGCAATCGACAAACCCAAACCGGTTCCAGCCGAAGCCAGCACCAGGGGGTCCTCGCCGCGGTAGAAGCGCTCGAAGATGCGCTCCCGTTCTTCCGCGCCAATGCCAATACCGTTATCAATCACATCTACCTGTAGATACTCCCCTTCGTCGGTAATGCGCACCCTCACCAGGCTGCCCGCAGGCGAATAGTTGTAACCATTGCTGACCAGGTTGCCCAACACCTGGCGAATACGTTCCATGTCGCCCATCACTACCGGCGGTTCCACCGGGCACTCCAGTTTGAAGGTCATGCCCTTGTTCTCCTCACGCGCCCGGCGTTCCAGGTCCAAAATCACGTCTTCGGCCAGCTCGCGCAGGTTCAACGACTGCAAGTTCAGCGTCACCCGCCCCGACTCAATGCGCGAGATATCCAGCAGGTCGTTGACCAGCACACCCAGGCGTTCGGTGTTCGATTTGACGATCCCCAGGAAATGCTTTTGCTGATCGGTGATCTGCCCCGCCGCACCCATCAACATGATCTCCACATACCCCTTGATGGACGTCATTGGGGTGCGCAGTTCATGGCTGACGTTGGCCACAAATTCCGACTTCAAGCGGTCCACCTGCACCTGGTGAGTAATATCGCGGAAAATCGAGACCGTGCCCAGGAACTGCGAGCGATAAAACACCGGCGCCAGATGCACGGCGATGACCAGCCCGTTGTCCAGCTCAAACTCATCGGCAAACGTCTCGCCGGAATATTCTCCCGGCGCTTCCGACCAGTTGCGAATGGTGCGCATCCAGGCCGAGCCCGATTTTCCAAACAACCCGGCGAACAACTCCAGCGGCTGGCCGATCAAATCGTTACCGCGCAGTTCCAGGATGGTCTCGGCAGACTTATTGAACAGGTTAATCCGGCCCCGATCATCAGTCACCACTACCCCATCCGCCACGGCTTCCAGGATGGCAATCGAGCGGCTGGCCTCAATCTGCTGTTCGCGCAGCATGTTGCCCAGATGCTCAGACTGGTCGCGGATCAGGTTGAACAGCTCTGCATTGTTCAACGAAATACCAATCTGCCGGGCGGTGGCCTCGACCAGGTTGATTTGATCGGTCTTGAAGTGGTCTTTCTCCCGGTGCAGCAGCACCAGCCCACCCAGGGCATCTTCGCCCATCACCAGCGGCACAGCCAGCACGCTGCGGTAGGCAGGAGCTTCATTTTCCGCTGTCACCCAGCGTTCATCCTGGGTGATGTCTTCCAACACCACTGCTTTGCGATGTCGCGCCACCCACTTGGCAATATCCCGTTCAAGGCCATACGTGCGCCCGTTCTTTTCCTCGCCCGAAGCCAACGTCTCCCCGGTGCGATACGGGCGCTGTGTGCCTTGCAGCATCACCGCCAGACTCTCTTCTGCGTTCAACGATTCATTGATCACTGTCAGCGCCCGGTTGAGCACCAGGCCCATATCCAGGCTGGCCGACAACTCGCCGATGACCCGCAGCAGCGTCTGCATATTGCTGTGCTCGGTTTTCAACTCACCGGTGCGCTCTTCCACGCGTCGCTCCAAGAACTCGGTCAAGCTGCGGGTTTCTTCAAAGGAGCGCGCGTTTTGCACCGCGATAGCAGCCTGGTTGCACACTGTTTGAGCCAACTCAATCTCTGAAGGAGAGAAGCGGCGGTCTTCTGTGCTTTGAATCATCAACCATCCGTGCAGCAACGAGCCGGTAGCCATTGGTACCGCCAACACCGATTGCACGCCGCGCGGGGCAAAGTAAGCTTCGCGCAGCGAAGCCAGCATCGGCTCATTTGCCACATCCGCCGTGCTGAACACGCCTTGCGTCTGGTAAAGCCGCTCGAAGATAGGCACATCCAGGATCGCCAGAGGCAGTCGCCCGCCGGTTTCAGGAACTTCCTTTTCGATCACAAAGTTGGTGCCCGGCTCAACCATCACACAGGCCACCACCGACGCTTCCATAGCATCCAGAATTTGCTGCGACGTCACTCCCAAGATCTTATCGATCTCCAGGGATGAACTCAGCTCTTCTGACAGGCGGTTGAGTAAGCCCAAGCGCTGCGAGCGCTCGTCCAACTCGGTCGCCCGGCGCGAGCTCTCTTCAAACAAGCGCGCGTTCTCCAAAGCCACCGCTGCCTGGCTGGCAAAGGTGGTGGCGGCGTTGACATATTCATGCGTATAAAAATCGACCTCGCGCTTTTCCATCGCGATCAAACCGATCATCTGTCCCTTTGCGATTAGCGGCAAGCCCAACCAGGAAAGATAGGTCGGTTCGCTCAAAGCCGGGAAGCGCCGGTCATTACGCACATCCAGCACCGAGATGGGCTCTCCGGCCTTGACCATATCGCGGAACATAGCGCTGTCTTCCATGTCAACGGTCAGGCCCTCGCGGCTGGTGTCGTCTTCAAAACCCTTGGTCGCGGCCACGGTCAGGTTGTTCCCCTGGCGCAGCCACAAGGTGGCCGTCTCAAAGGGGATGACCAGCTTCAACAGGTCCAATAGCGAGACGACCAGTTCTTCCGTCTTCAAGCTGGAGGTGAGGATGCTGGAAACTCGCGTCAGGCTTTGCAGTTGGTTGGCGCGCCGTTCCGAAGCGTTGAACAGGCGGGCATTATCCAGCGCCAGAGAAGCCTGTTGGGTGAACGAATAAGCCAGAGCTTCATCCTCGCTGGTGAAGGCGTTGGTCGTGTCGAAGTTTTCCAGCATCAGCACGCCCGAAACCGCATCCCCCATCCGCAAAGGAAGCACCATCGCCGAAAGGGGCAGGCGCCCATTGGTGGCCTTGCGATAGTTCAACAATTGCTCGGTGGTCAGATGATACTGAGTAGTAAAGTCCACTTCCGCCGCCCGCACTGGTTCGCCCAGGCGGTACACGCGCAACGGCAAAATGCGCCGCGCGTCCATCACGTCACCGGTTGGCGAGAGCAATCCGTAAGTAATATTCAGCATCGAAGCGCTGTCTGTGTAGCCCATTGCCGACTTGGGTACCAGAGAAGCCTGTTTGTCGTCCCACATGGCCACCCAACCAGCCTGAGCAGTGGGCAGCACGCCCACCACGCTTTCCACCAGCACGGCTAGAATGTTTTCTGCTTTAAGCGTGCCCAGCTTCAAGCTAAACTCCAGCAGCAGGTTCACTTCGGTCAAGCGCTGCTGTGTCTCGGTCAACAGCACCAGGTTTTGCATGCCCACCATCACCTGGCGGCCCAACTGCTCGAAGATGCGCTTGTCTTCCGCCGAGAAAGCCGGCAAAGTGCGGCGGCCAATCAACATCACTGCGCGCTGCAGGTTCTTATCTACGCCCATCACCATGACGATCAGGCTGCGCGCTTCCAGGCTGTTTAGCAGCGGGTTGTTGTGCCAATCGGGGTGGTTTTCCAGGTTGGCAACCAGCAGAACGTCCACCTCGCGGTTTTTGGGCTCCAGCAGCATCTGGCGCAGGGGGTTGCGCTGGCCAAACAGCGCATCTGGGTTGGCTCCAGCAGGGATATTGCCGATCACCTCCACCAGTCTGAGACCGATGGGGGTTTGCTCGGCAATAAAAGCCATCTGCATGGCAAAGCGGCTGAGCAGTTCGTTGCACAGAACCTGCAAAATCTTGTCGGTGTCGGGCTGTCCACTGGCCAGCGCGCCAATCTCCAGAGAAGCTCTCACTCGCTCAACGCGGCGATTAATGCTCTGCAAAGCCACGGTCTGATCCAAATCCTTGCGCAGCATCATCGGCAGGTTGTCGCGGGTGGCTTCCACCGTCTGGTGCAGCCGCACCGAATCCAACTCCAATCGCTCCACCTGGCCTTCCAGCCGCGAAATGCGGAAATGATTTTCGATCATCAACGCGGCTTGAATGCCAAAGATTTCCAAGGCCTCAAAGGTTGGCCGGTCGGGGCGCCGACCATCGGAAGGCGAATCCACGCTGATCATGCCAATGGGGTTGCCCGCCGAGTCTGAAAGCGGCATGAGCAAGAAGTCGTTTTCGTTCCAGGCATCCCGTCCACTGATCGGGCTGCTGTAAGGCAGGGTCACCGAATATAGTTCTTCCGGCAGCGCGGGCATATTATCGGCAGGAATGAAATACACATTCCCCACCCTGAACTGCGGGTCCATCAACGATTGCAGCGACTCCCAGTTTTGCTCGTGCGCTTGCAGTTCCGCCCAGTTTTCTGTCGGCACGCCTGTGGCGCACACCCGCCGCAACATGCCGGTTTCAGGGTCGTTCACGCTGATCACGTTGACCGTGAAGGGCGTTGCTTGCTGAATGGCCGAGCTGATTGCCAGGAGGGACTGCTCGAGGGGCAATGACGGGCGCAGCATTTGAGAAATTTGCATCAACTCGGTCAGCGTGTCCAGCTCGCGCTTGAGCAGCGCACTGCGCACGGCCTGCTCTTCATACTGGATGGCATTGCCAAGCGCCGCCGCCGCCTGCACCGCCAGCGACTGGACAATCTCTTGGGCCAACCCGTCAAATACCCCCGTCTCGGTCGCGTGTAAAACGATCAGACCAGCCGGATGGCTGCGGTACATAATCGGCGTAGACAGGCTGCAAACAATGCCTTCATGGGGCGGCAGGTTTGCTTCGCCGTTATACTCCTGCACTCGGTTACTAATCCCCACTTCCAGCATGCGCAGGTCGCCCTCGTGCGCCGGGCCGGTCTCGCCTTCGCCCGCTGCATATTTGACCTCCAGCGGGTGGTCTTTGGGCAGGGTCATGTCAAACAAAATCACCTTGCCGCATGGCGCGCCGCTGATGCGCACGGCCTCTTCGTACACCAGGTTCGCCAACACCTGCGGATCTTGCGTATTGGTCAATCCACGACTGATCCGGCCGATGGACACCATTTGATCCACTCGCCGGCGCAGCCCCTCGTCAGTCTGCGTGCGCAGGTAAGCCTGCTCCACCACACCCGCCAGGTGGCCTGCCGCTGTCGCCATCATCTGCACATCAGCATTATCAAAGAAGTTCGCCTGTCGGCTGGCAAACAACAGCTCGCCCACTCCCTCGTTTCGCACCACCAGAGGCACCAGCACCATTGATTCGATCCCCAACTTCTGGATCAAATTTTGGTAAAACGGCACTACCGGGCGCTCCTGCTCTTCGCTGGCACTCACCAGGCGCAGGGTGTGCTGTGAATCACTCACCGTGAAGGGGAACTGCGGATCGTCGGCCAGAAGGCAGGTTTCCCGGTCGGGTAAATCGGTCGAAACACCGAACAGCGAGCCCTTGTGCAGTGAAAGTTGCGTGCGGGCCTGGTCGATCAAGAACACCGCCGCCACATCGACGTGCAGCAAACGCACCAGTTCATTCGTAGAGAATTGCAGCACCTCATCCAGGCTGGCCACCGACCCGGCCAGGCTAACAATTCGGCGCAGCGCTTCGGCGCGCTGGGCGCGCAGCCGCGATTGCTGCACCAGGGAAGCATTTTCAATGATCGAGGCCGATTGGTTGGCTACAATCATCAGCAAATGCAATTCCGACTGGGTAAAGGTGTCACCTTCCAGATGATTAGAGACCTGCAAGTACCCCATCATCCGCCCGCCGGAATTCAACGGCACCAGCACCGTATCCCGCAGGCTGGCTGCCTGAGCCAGGTAATCGAGGCCTAGCGTTTCCCACTGCGGATCATCGGCCGCATTCTCGGTGATCAACACATCCTGATCCAGCAGGGTTTGTTCGGCGGCGCTGTTCGGCAGGATGGGCGTGCGGTACAGTTCCACAAACTGATCAGGCAGCCCATGAAACGGAATTTGCCCTTCCAAAATACGCTGGCCTTCGTTATAGATCAAGAAACCGACGATTTTCACCTGGATGAGCGGAGCAATGCTGCCCACCAGGCGGGAATAGAGGCTCTTGGGGTCGCGCACCGAACTGAAAGCCTGAGCTACCTGAGCCAGGCCGCTCAATTCTGCAGCCCGGCGCTTCTCCTCGCGAAACAGCAGCGCGTTGTGCACCGCAATGGCCGCCTGGCCCGAAAGCAGCCGCACCATGGCCAAATCTTGCTCGCGGAAGGAGCCCGGTGTGCGCGAGCCCAACTCCAGCGTGCCCACAAAATCATCCCCTGCCAAAAGCGGGATACCGATAAATGAACGGACGCCCATCGTGCGTGACGTTGGGCGCAAATCAGTGCGAGTTTCCGTGTTCGGAATGAGCAGCGGCTGACGCTCGCGATAAAGGTAACCCGCGTATCCTTCCGAAGGCAGGTAGCGGTCCGTGCCCTGCTCCAGGCTGCGTTCCCCGCCAGCCAAACCCGTGAAGCGATAGGGAACCATAGACTGTGTTTCATTGTCCCAAATGGTCAGTTCCATGAAATCGGCCGGAATGAGCTTTTCAACGTTCTCCAGCACCGCTCGAATGGCATCATCCAAATCCAGGCTGGCAGCCATCTCCTGGTTCAACTCGGTAAAGGTTTTCAGCGCCTGCCCGCTCAAACTTGATTCCGAATCGATCAATTCGGCAGCCAGCTCGGGGAAGCGCAGCGAAACCAAAACGGCAGGAGTATCGGGAAGTTGAAGGCGGTATGAGGTGCCCTCGGCCATGCGCCCATCCAGCACAAAGCGAGCCTGGCCCTCTTTGGCGCACAACTCAATGAAAGCCTCGGCGGGCCGGATGCGCCGGATTAAGCGCTCGAGGTCAGGCACTTCACCGCTTTGCAGGGCAAATGCCTCGCGGGCGCGCTGGTTGATCGAGCGAACCCACCCGCCCGATTGAACGATCAACACCGCGTCAGCGTTCTCGTTCAGGCCGGTTTCCGCTGCCAGCACATCCGCTTCAGATTGAGGCCGCATACCGGGAACCGTACGCAATAACAGCCGGGCCGCAACAAAGAACAGCAACCCGACCACTGCGAAGACTATTCCCAATACCAGCGCTTCGTTACCAATCATAGGACCATTAAGAGGTTGATCTCAAGCGTCTTAGGCCGCCGCTGCATCCTGGCGGCGCTCATCCGCAGCCAGTTCCGTAATCTCACGGATGTCGGCGAATACATGGGTGGCGGGCGAGACTTTGCCCACTGCCAGAGTCATTAACGGCGTTTGTTCCACCTTCCCCGTTTCATCTGGAGCGAGAATGAAACCTTGTTGGCGATCCATAAAGTTGTAGTGCGTCTGGACTTCTTCTTTAAATCGGGCTTTCACGCGCTGTTTGAGGGCATCGGAACGTTCATGGGTGGTGAGGATCACAAAGTTGTCGCCCCCGGCGTGCCCCAGGAAGTCGTTGCTGGTACCCAACTCGTCGATCACCTCGCCTAACAGCATCGCCGTGAAGCGCAGAACGTCATTGGCAGCGATAAAGCCGTACAGATTCTTGAAAGGCTCAAAGGAATTAATGCGCACATCCATGAACGACCAGCCCTCTGGCTGGCGGATCAAGTGGCGCAGCTGATCTTCAATCATCCGCCCGGCGGGCAAGCCGGTTTGCGGGTCGGTCAGGCTCTCGCGTTCCGAGCGGGCAATGGCGTTTTGCACTCTCAACTTGAGTTCGTCAATGTCGAACGGCTTGGTGATGTAGTCATCCGCGCCCAACTCCAGGCCCTGCAGCCGGTCGCTGCGCTCATCCTTTTGCGTCAGGAAGATCACTGGAATGTGACTGGTTCGAGTGGTCGTTCGGAGCTGCCGGCATACTTCATAGCCGTTGATGTCTGGCAGCATGATATCCAAAACGATGAGATGCGGCATGCTCTGGCGGGTTTTCTCCAGGGCGTCACCGCCGCGCAGGGCCGTTTCAACGTCATAACCCTGGCTGGAGAAGTAAATCCGCAGCATATTTGAAATATCATTGTCGTCTTCTACGATCAAGAGTCGGGCTTTACCCATGTGACTGCCTCCCAGCAAAAATCGCTCCCAATATCTATGAAGGGCACTATATTATTCTATTCAGAATTGAAGGATAAGTAAACGATTTTCACTCCGCCTCACAAAACTGTTATGTATTTGTTAAGCGTAACTGCTTAGAGGGGCGGGGAAGTCCCTGAATTTGAGGTATATGTAGGGTGCTTCGCACCCTACATATACCTCAAATTCAGTCCCCTTCTACCTCAGGCTGAATAGTTACTGATAAGCATTGAAACAATAAAAGCAGGTTGGCGCCGGGAAATCAAAGCGCCAACCTGAGCAAAGATGCATCCCGGGCAATTACCAACTCTCTCCGCCGCCTTCACCCGGGCGTGGATACATTCGAGAGTGCAAGTGGGCAACGGACAGCTTCAAATGGTCGCTGTCTTCATAGTAAATATCTCGGTCAATCACCCGGCGCTCTTTGGAAGAAAACAGCACCACGTCCGACTCGATCATGCGCGCCGGAAACACAATCATCCCTGCCCCAATACGGCAGTTATGGCCAATGCAGCCGCCCAGCACCGGGCGGTTGGATGTCCGCAGCGCGCCGTTGCCATCTCGCGCCTTAATCTCCGCCGAAAGCAGGTTGAAATCGGTCCACGTAGAGCCCGCCCCCACAAAAGTGTTACGCCCCACCACGCACATTTGCAAGCAGGTATTCTGCGCCACCAGGCTGTTATCCATGATGGTTGTCATAAAGGTGGATGCGCGGAAAGGCAGGAACGTTCCGTCGCCGATCACCGACAACATTAACTGGCAGCCTTGCGAAATATTCACGTTGTCGCCAATGATGCAGTTTTCAATCACAGCATTCGCCCCAATGGTCACATTATCGCCGATGGTAGTGGGCCCGTGAATGACCGCATCGGGGTCAATGACGCAGTTGCGTCCCACCTGCACCACCTGAGAGCAGTTCAGCACCTGCCGCCCTTCATACAACGCCGCGCCAAGCACCTTCAACTTAAAGCCCAGGTCGCGATTCAAACGCTCTTCAAAGCGCGCGCCACGCCCAAACAACCCAAAAACCGTGTCCGCGATAAAAATATGCACCCACGAGTCAATGGCAATCAAGCTGCGTAAGGGTACCTGGTACACCAGATCGCCCTGCTTCGAGGCCATATACAGCGGCACATGGTAATAACCCACCTCGCGCGCCAGCAGATCGATGACCAGCGGCTCGGCGCCTGGCTCGGGACCGTTCGGGTAATACCAGAGGTCCGCCAGGTACAAATCTCCAGCGGGCGTGTAGGAGAGAGAAAGCGGTAGAATGTGCTCGCGAAAGGCCGGATCATTAATCGAAAAAGCCGCCCGCACCGGCCCACTGCTCTTTTGCGCTTCGGTGATAAAAGCTTGAATATAACCACTGTCGAAAAACAGGTTGTCTCGGTAGGCGATGCAGGGCTCGCGCGTCTGCGGCATCGGCGCCCCCGAGGGCAGCTCCATTTCATGCGTAGTGTAAGGCGCCAGCACGTCCCGCTGGTGGAGCCACAACGGCTTATTCAGCACCCGCAGGTCGCGTGCAGGTTCATTGAAAGGAACAATAGAGCGTTTCGACTGTAAGATAATTTTTAGCATGGCAGCTTAATCCAGCGGCTTCATATCTATCGTAAACAGGCAGTGCTCTACCCCGTAGGCAGCACATTCCACCACGCGCACCTGGTACACGCGACCGCAGCTCGCCCAGCTCATGAACTCCTGCAGCGTTCCGACAATTAAATGACACGGCGGAGCAACGCTTTGCGGGCCGCGGCCAAATCGCATCGTCCACTGCCCGTCAGTCCGCCCAACTTGCACAGCCAGGCCCGTTTTCTTGCCCAATACCTCTGCCATGCGGGTTAATCCAGTCAAAATCCGCTTTGTCAACGGCAGCAACCGGAAAGATGGTTCGAGCAAACCGGTTTCGTTTCCCCAGCGTTTGAGACCCTTCCGGAACCCTGCCCGCCCCATGCGCTGCGCCAAACCTTGCGCCGCAGGTTGCCCGTACTCATTTTCCAGCATCTCATGAAAGTGATACAACTCGCGGTGGAGGCCAAGCTCTGCTTCATGTTTAACGCGCGCTTGCGCCTGTTCAAACAGGCCGCGGGCTTCGTCCAACCCCAACACCTCTTCAGCCCCCTCCAGTAGGACGGCACGGAATTCTTCAACCAGGTTGGCGGGGTTGTGGGATGAAATCATGGCTGTGGCACCTGTGACTGCTGCGTGGGCTGTGGCTGGGGCTGCGGCACGGGCTGGGGCAGTGGCGCATCCAGGAAGTCTTTGAGTTTCGGCATGAAATCCTTGGGCTCGTCCATCATGATGAAATGCCCGGCTTTGGGGAACCGCTCAATGCGAGCATGGGGCACGCCGGCCAGCAGCGGCTGCCACTGCTTCGGATGAACAATGTTATCCCGGTCGCCGTACATGCCCATCACAGGCACTTGAATTTGATTTAAATTGGGGCGCAAATCGGTGCGCCGCAAAGTGGCGATACTGATCAAGAATGATTTCAAGGTCAGCTTGGTCAGGTCGCTGTCCATCATCGCCGGGAAGCGCGGATCGCTGCATATAAAAGGAGAGGCCACGCGCATGGCGGCTCGAAAAATGCCAAAAGCCCTGAACAACAGCCAGGCAATGGGGCGGGTGCCCGCGAATTTGAGCGGCAGCGCCAGCGAAGACCCGGCGATCGGCGACCCGATGACCGTCACCTTGGATACCCGCTCGGGATACTTCATCGCCACCGACAGGCTGACCGTGCCGCCCATGCTGTGCCCAACCAGTGGCGCTCTGAAGATGCCCAGCTTATCCATAAACTGGTCCACCATGCTGATGTAGTCTGAGACGGTAAAAGTCTCAATTTTTCTACCCGATTCGCCAAAACCCCAGAAATCCATCGCATAGGCGCGGTAATATTGGCCAAGGAAGGTCATGGTCTCTTGCCATAAACCCCACGATCCAAGCCACCCGTGTAAGAGGATGACCGGCCGCCCCCGCCCATAAACTTCGTAGTGGACAATGCCTTGATCGGTCGTGATCGAGGACAACTTATAGAATAGGGCCAGCGAATTAGGACTGGCCTTCCTCCATTTCAGCAAGAATCGAATACAACAATTCCAGAAGAACCGTCTTTACACTATCTCGTTTTTGCGCAACGCACGGCATAAACTTTACTTTCGGATCGAGCCGCAAAGCCACCCGCATATCTTCCAAA
The DNA here is from genome assembly GCA_016927865.1 of Anaerolineaceae bacterium. Classification (GTDB taxonomy): domain Bacteria; phylum Chloroflexota; class Anaerolineae; order Anaerolineales; family Anaerolineaceae; genus Anaerolinea. The sequence goes on along the minus strand of JAFGLU010000032.1, from coordinate 22,895 downwards.
TCCCAGGCGTCCGGCATATCCTGCTTGTTCGCAGCCACCACATAGGGCGTGGGAGCATAAGCGCGGAAGGTTTGCAAAATGCCCCGCGCCTCGCGGAAGGTTTCTGGTCGGGTGCTGTCCACCATCACAATAAATCCCAGCATGCCCTCGGAAAGAATCTCCCACATGAAGTCAAAGCGCTTCTGACCGGGCGTACCGAACAGATACAACACCAGATCATCATCCACCGTAATGCGGCCAAAGTCCATCGCCACAGTGGTGGTCTCTTTCACCTTTTCGGCTTCCGAGCTAATCTTTCGCTCGGTTGCCACCACGTCGATCTCGCTCACCGACCGGATGAACGCCGTCTTGCCTGCGTTGAAAGGTCCTGTGACTACCATTTTTACTGTTTGCATAAGAATTCCTTCCTCTCTATCGCAGGTTTACAACGAGCGGATCCGGCCAATTAACTTGTTGACCAATGACTTTTGTTCGTCTTTGTTCTGGGTCGGGAACTGCCGCCCCGGCTGCGCCACGGGGGTCCCCTCAGCTCGCACCAGTTCCACCAGCCCCGCCTGAAGCAGGCTGTAAATTACCCGGCGGATCTCTAAATCATTCATCTTTGCTGCCCGCGCAATCATGCGAATCGAGTTTTTCGGGCTCACATACGAAACAACCCGCCATTCCTCCACGCTCAAGTTCACGCTGCGCAGATTGGTGCCGGGGCGCTCGGTAAATTTCATCGCCATATCCAGGCTGGGAATTTCCTCTTGCAACTGCTCCCATTCGCGCAGTTGCCGAGACCCTTCTATGATCAGATTTTCCAGGTCCACCCGCACGGTGATCTTGCCGTCCGGCGGGTAAATATCCTGTTCAAATTTAAAGAACCCTTCAACCCAGGTGAACAGCCGCCGCACAATCTCGGTAAAGTGCACCTGCAAGCTGCTCAAAATATCATCTTGCGACAAGTACCCCGCATTGATCAACAGCAGTCCCAGCTCCTTGTCGCTCATCTGGCTGGTGCGCTGCCTCAACAACTGGTATTGGCTCTGTGATATCTTGCGGGTCGTATGCAGAATGGAAGCCAGGCTGCCATCATCCTGTCCCAACTGTGCATACGCAAGTTTACCCTGGCGAAACGTGATTTTTGCTGTTTCCCCCGGGCCCTCTATGACCAACAGCCCGCTCTTTTGGGCCATGTTGATCAAATTCAATAGCTGTGTAATTGTGAAATCGCGAAGATTACCTTTTAACGCCATTCTGGCCTCAATTTAAATCGGAGGGCTTCTTTGGAGATTATACCTGTAAGAAAAATCAGCGTCAATCGCGCAAACCTTACAACTTCCATGCAGTTCTTTCCGAAAATCCCCACACCTGTCCGAACGCCTCTTAATTTCTGGATAGATTGACACCCCCTTCCCCTTCTGGCTGAGAGATTACGGCTCTCTAGGAGTTGCCGTGGCAGGTACCGCATTTAGGGATGTGTGAGTGGCGAAGCCACTCACACATCCCTAAATGCGGATTTCACCATGCCAATTCCCAATGAACCGAGATTACGACATCTGGTACAATACGCCCTATGGAAAAAAAGCCTACCCTCCGCCGGGCCGGCGCGGTCTTGATGGGCATTCTGGTCCTCATTCTGCTGGCCCTGGTGGTCTACCAAATCCCCCCCATTCGCGCTCGCCTCAGTTGGCGGGCCGAATTGGCCTCTGCCTACGTGCGCGGCGTGTTCGATCCTGTCGAACCGCTGCCCACGCCTCGCGTGGTCGTTCAGTCCTTAGAGACTGAAGTCCCCACCGCCACCATCACCCCCTCGCCCACCCCCCAGCCCACCGCTGAGATGCCTTCGCCCACTCCCACCATCACGCTCACGCCCACCGCCATCCCCAACGTCGTCACCCTCACCCCTCCGGAGTATGAGAAGCAGACTCCCAACAACTGCGGCCCCGCCACCCTGGCCCAGCACCTGCGCATGTTCGGCTGGTCGGGCAACCAGGCCGATATCGATAAGATTATCCGCCCCAACGAACAAGACAAAAACGTCAACATTGACGAGCTGCAGTATTTTGTTCGCACCCACACCGGCTGGCTGAACGCCGAATACCGCGTGAATGGCAACACCGAAATGCTCAAGCGCTTCATCGCTGCCGGCATCCCGGTGATGATCGAAGAATCCATCAACCTCGCCGGTTCCTACGCGGGTGATGACGGCTGGTCAGGCCACTACCTGCTCGTCACCGGCTACAATGACGACTTTCAATACTTCCACGCGCAGGATACCTACCTTGGCCCAGACCGTCACATCCCGTATCAGGACCTGGACCGCAGTTGGCAGACCTTCAACCGCGTCTACATGGTCCTTTACACGCCCGAGCAAACCGACACGGTCAAGAGCATCATCGGCGAAAACTGGGATTTGGATACCAATCGCCGCAACGCCCTGGAAGTGGCCAAAGCAGAAACAGAGAAAAACCCCGAAAACAAGTACGCCTGGTTCAACCTGGGCACCAATCAGGTGTACTTTGAACGATATAAGGAAGCTGCCCAGTCCTACGACACGGCCCGAAAACTCGGCCTGCCCAACCGCATGCTCCGCTACCAATTCGGCCCCTTCATCGCTTACTTCCGCACCAACCGTACCGAAGAGCTGATGACCCTTGTCGACTATGCTCTGCGCATCACCGACAACTCCGAAGAAGCCCTACTCTGGAAAGGATGGGCTCTTTACCGCCAAGGCAAGGACCTCCAGGCTTTGCAGTCTTTCAATGCTGCCCTTGCGCAGCGCCCCGGATACTCTGATGCGCTGTATGCTATCGACTTCGTGCAGAACAATTAATCTACCCTGCTCGGGAGAAGCCCATGACACCATCCGATGACAGCCAAACCCCGCAAGATGCCGGCGCCCAATTCCCCAATCCCAATGGGATGCTGGCCTTCCAGACGCTCGGCGATTACCTGAAAGAAGATGATTGGTATCCGCGGCGCATGGAAGGCAAATACGCCTTCACCATGGGCTTCACCGGCCGCAACGGCGACCTGCGCTGCTATGCTATCATCCACCCCGACCTGGAAGAATTCCTCTTCTATGCCGTCGCTCCCATCAAGGTGCCCGAAGATGTTCGTTCGGCTATCTCCGAGTTCATCATCCGTGCCAATTACGGCATGCGCATCGGCAACCTCGAGATGGATTACTCCGACGGCGAGGTACGCTATAAAAGCAGCCTCAACTTTGAAGACGAACCGCTGACCCCCGGCATGATCCGCAACACCATTTACCCCTGCGTACACACCCTCGATCGATACCTGCCCGGCTTGCTGCGGGTCAGCTTTGGCGGCGCCACTCCCCTCGAAGCTATTGAGGAAATTGAAGGCCCAGCAGCCCCCACTGACGATGGAGAAGATCGGTGACCCTCGACCTGAGCCGCATCAAAGCCCTCTGCTTCGACGTCGACGGCACCCTCAGCGATACCGACGACTTATGGACGGCCAAACTGGCCGGCTGGCTCAAGCCTTTGCGCTTCCTGTTCCCACACCACGACCCGCGCCGCTTTGCCCGCTGGGCCATCATGGCTGCCGAATCGCCGGGCAACCTGGTTTACCAAACCCTGGATTGGGCCAGGCTGGATGACGACCTGGCCCGCCTGTTCAACTGGTATGCCCGCCGCCGCCCGCGCCGCACCCCACACAAATTTGCCATCATCCCCCAGGTGCATGAGGCCCTCCTGGCTCTGCACCCTCGCTACCCCCTGTCGGTGGTCAGCGCCCGCGACCAGGCCACAACCCTGGCCTTCCTCGATCACTTTGAGCTGCGCGGCCTCTTTCAATGCGTTGCCACGTCTCAAACCTGCGAATATACCAAGCCCTACCCCCACCCCATTCTCTGGGCAGCCGGGCAGATGGGCGTCCAACCGCACGAAGTGCTCATGATTGGCGACACCACCGTCGACATCCGCGCCGGGCTTGCTGCCGGTGCCCAAACCGTAGGCGTGCTGTGCGGCTTCGGCGATGAGCGCGAACTACGCCGGGCAGGCGCGCATTGCGTCCTTCAATCCACCGCCCAACTCCCTCAAATCCTCACGCCTCCGGTCGAATAATCGCCGCGAACAACTCAATTCCGGTCTTCTTTACCGCCCTTTCTTCCTCTCACACCTTTCGACAACCTTACAGACTCTTGTTTGACCTTACAATCCCTTAAGAGCACAGCCCCGGCCCGTTGTAAACGCCGGGGTTGTTACTTACAATTACTTTGATAGTGGATTGTTTGTGCCCACAAACGCAGAAATCATAATCAAAATGGGGGCAATCAAAATAGACAACCAATGACACATAAAAACGAAGAAACTTGCTTGTGTTCAACACAACGCTTTGGCGGCTCGCCAGAGGTAAACTTTACAAACAACCGGCATGGCGTATGCAGGCATCAGGGTTGCAACGATTTATAGTGACGGCGGGCATGCGTGAAAACAGGAGATTCGAATATGAATAAACCCTCAGAACTTCGAAAGAAAAAATTAACCCCTCTGGCGCGTCGTGCGCTCCAGGTGGCGTTGTTTTTCCTCCCCTTAGAACTGTTCTTATTAGGCTTCCTGATCTACCAGATCACCCTGAACCCTGCCACGCACCTGTATGTGATTGGCGCAATTTCTGTCGTTGCGCTCCTCTCCAATATTATCGGCATCGGCATCATCAGAAACCGCCCAGAAACAGGCTTATGGATTAGCGGTATCGGCTGGCTGGTTCTTCTCTCAAGTTTCTGCTTCCTGTTTTCCGGGCTTGGTTTCCACGTATTTCTCTTTACAGTGCTCACCTCAATCCTAATGGTCAGCCGGACCCTTCAGGGCCGGCAAGCCACCGTATTCATTGCCCTCGGCTTTATATCCGGGATCCTTTCTCTCTTGGTAGATCAGTTCATGCCCGCCGAGCGAAGGGTGCTGGATTCATCGTTGCGAATTGTTTCAATCATTGTCGCCGTCATGGCGTTGTTGTTCATCGTATTCGTCATCCGCCAGTTCCGCGATTACTCGATCCGCACTAAACTACTCATTGCCTTCCTGAGCATCGCGCTGATCACCATTGTCGTCGTTGGTTACACTTCTGTTACCCTCACCACCAACGAAGTCAACGACCGTGTGGGCCAGGGCCTGGCTTCGTTAGCTGCGTCCACGGGCTCTCAGGTGGCTTTCACCCTGGAAGATGACCTCGACACCCTGAGGACCCTCTCCCTCAACGACCCGGTCCAAACCACTGTAATGGAAGGTAATGTCCGCGGCACTTCCGATATACAAACTATGTTGGCCCTCGACATTCAGTGGGCCACCGCCCCCAACGACGACCCGCTGGTCGTCGAAGTGACCAAGCACCGTTTGGTGCTCGAATTACAAGATTTTCAAAACGCATTCCCCTCTTTCGTGGAGGTGTTTGTCACCAACAAATTCGGCGCCGTGGTAGCTTCCACCGCCCGAACTTCAGACTATTACCAGGCGGATGAAGTGTGGTGGCAGGCGGCCTACAAAGACGGCACCGGCAACATTTTCGTTGGAGAACCGGATTGGGACCCCAGTATCTTAAAATTGGGCAGCATCATCGCTGTTCCCATCTACTCTCACACCAGCGACGAAGTCATCGGCGTGCTGCGCGCAACAGTCGACATCAGCCGCTATGCAAACCTGGTGGAAGCTGTCCTCTTAGGTCAAACCGGCCAGGCTGATTTGGTCTTTGGGAATATCTTAATGTATAGCAGCGAAGCGGGTATCTATTCCATGAGCAGTGAAGATTCCACCGCTTTGAACGCTGTAACAGGCGAATACGGAATGGCTTATTACCGGGGACGTCCGGCTCTAGTGAGCATCAAACCGGTTTCTTCTCCCTACTCGGAATATCAGAACCTGCTCAACCAACTGGGCTGGAGAATCATCATTCATCAAAGCCTGACCGAAACCCAACAGGCGGCTTCTACCATTGCCCGCTTCATCATCCTGGCAGCCATCGGTCTGGGCATCTTCGTCATCGCCCTCGCATTCATAGCCGCCTCGGCTTTCGTCGGCCCCATCACTCGCCTGGCCACGGTAGCCGATCAGGTGGCAGCGGGCGACCTGCGCCGGCGAGCCAAAGTGGAATCAAAAGATGAAATTGGCTCCCTGGCGGGAACCTTCAACAGCATGACCGCTCAGCTAAATGATATGGTAGAAGGCCTGGAGCAGCGCGTTGAAGAGCGTACCAAAGCTCTGGCCACCTCCGCCGATGTAAGCCGGCGACTGTCCACCATTTTGGACCCCAGCCAACTGGTGAAAGAAGTGGTTGAGCAGCTCCAATCCGCATTCAATTATTACCACGTCCATATTTATTTACTGGACGAGGTCACCCGCGAAATGGTCATGGCAGGCGGCACCGGTGAAGCCGGTCAAACCATGCTGGCCCGCGGGCACCGCCTGGCATCTGGCCAGGGGTTGGTGGGCCGTGCCGCTTCTACCGCCGCCCCGGTGCTGGTAACCGACGTGACTCAGGCCGAAGGTTGGGTGGCCAACCCCCTCCTGCCCGAAACCCGCTCCGAGCTCGCCGTCCCCCTCACCTTCGGTGGAGATGTCATCGGCGTGCTGGATGTGCAGCAGAACCGCGCAGACGGCTTAAACCAGACGGATGCCGACATGCTGCAGGCCATTGGTTCGCAGGTTGCCATCGGTTTGCAAAACGCGCGCACTTTTGTTCGCGCTCAAGAGCGCGCCGATCGTGAAGCGCTGCTCACCTCCATCAGCCAGCGCATCCAGCGCACCAACACCGCAGAGGAAGCCCTCAAGGTGGCCGTGCGAGAGTTGGGCCGCGCACTCAATGTTCCCAAAGTCTCCGTCAAACTTGGCTCCCATGAAGAGCAAGAATAAGGAGTTGGTATGACCGATTTACAGAATCCCGCTCAAAAAACCGCTCGACAGGAAAAACCCCGCCGCCGCGGGCTGGGGACCTTGTTCCACCATATGCGCCTCAATACGCGCCTGATTCTCATCATTGCGCTGATTACATTGCCCATCTTCCTGATCTCCTCGGCCGCTGTTGGCCGGCGCGTGCAGCTCGCCATGCAGGTTCAATCGGATCAACAGCTTCAGCAAACCAACCAGGCCGTGGTCACCAGCCTGCGAATCTGGCTCAACTTTAACGAGCAGATGATTCGTTACCTGGCCGACTCTCCACAAATCCGCAGCCTGGTGGCCCCCTTGCAAGAGCCTTTCATGGTTGGGGTCGGTGAGGCCTTCCCCCAGCTATACCTGATCCATACGATGGATTTGAACGGATTGGATATCGCCCGTAACGACCGAAAAGAGCTTACCGATTACGGCGACCGGGCATACTTCCAAAGTGCAGTAACAGGATCGCCGCTCGCTATTGAAAGTGTCATAGGTCGCACCACCCAGCGCCCGGCTGTCATTTACGCCGCCCCGGTATATAACGTTGAGGGCCAAATCGTCCAGATCGTGTCCTTCGCCACCGAAATTACCGACGTCGCCAGCGGCGTCAACGTTGGTCGAGTCGGTCAAACCGGCTACTCCTACATCATCGATCCTAACGGCTTTCTCATCGCCCACCCCGACACCTCTTTAACCACCGAACTGCGCGACTTCAGCCAATACCCTCCGGTAAAATATATGCGCGAGGGAGGCCGCGGGCTGTTCACCTTTACCGATGAAAACGGTGAGGAATGGTATTCCTACGTTGACCAGCTCGATAGTGGACACGGTGTCATCATCCAACAGACCGCTCAAGAAGTTTTATCCGCCCAAAACGTTGCTCGCCGCGCCAACTTGACCGGTATTAGCATCGCGCTAGCCTTGACCCTGTTGGTAGCCTGGCTCCTCATCCGCCGCACCCTCAAACCGGTTGAAGATCTTACCCTGGCAGCCGAAAAAATGGCCGGCGGCGACCTGAATCAGCGCGTCAATATCAACCGCGGGGATGAAATCGGCTCCCTGGCGAACGCATTCAACCTCATGTCCGCCCAATTAAAAGGCATCTTCGGCTCGCTGGAAAGCCAGGTGCAAGAGCGCACCCGCATGTTGCAAATCAGCTCCGAGGTCAGCCGCAACCTTTCCACCATCCTCGACCCGCAGCAACTGGTGCGCGAGGTGGTTGAGCAACTGAAAAACGCCTTCGGCTACTATCACGCTCACATTTACCTGGTGGACAAGACCAACCAAACTCTGGTCATGGCCGGCGGAACCGGCGAAGCAGGCCAAATCATGTTGGAGCGCGGCCACAAGTTGGCCCACGGCCAGGGTCTGGTCGGCCGAACCGCCGAATCCAAGCAGCCGGTGCTGGTACCTGACGTTTCCACTGCCGAAGGCTGGCTGCCCAACCCCCTGCTGCCCGACACGCGCGCCGAGGCCGCTGTGCCCATTCTGTTGGGCAATGATGTCATGGGCGTGTTGGACGTGCAGCACAACATCCCTGACGGCCTTACGCAGCAAGATGTTGACCTGTTGCAGACCATCGCCAACCAGGTCGCCATCGCGCTGCAAAATGCCCAGGCTTACACCGAAGCGCAACAACGCGCCGAGCGCGAAAGTATTGCAGCGAATATCGCCGCCCAAGTTCAGCGCGCCGGCACAGTCGACGAAGTCCTGCAAGTAGCCCTGAACGGCTTGAATCAGGCCTTGAAATCTGACCGCGCAGCAGTCGAGCTTCGCTCTCCTGCTTCGCGCAAAAACGGTAACTCATAGTACCGGAAGGGAAAGGAAAAAATATGACTTCTGAATCTCTTCGACACCCCTTCCCAGAGCCCACCGAGCCTAAAAGCTTACGCAAGGGCCTCGCCCAATTCTGGAACAGCCTTACCATGCCCAACCAGAAGGTAACCGAAGTAGGCCGCCGCCGCCAGGCGGCCCTGACCGCTTCTTTGGCACTCGCCTTGACCGTGGTGGCTATCTTCGGCACCATCTACCTTGCAATTACATCAAGGTTGTCCAATCCCACCATACTCCTGGTGGGCGGCATGGTCGTGATCGCCCTATGCAGCTATTTCCTCGCCCGCACCCGTCACTACGAAGTCAGCGCCTTCTTATACGTACTGGCAAATTCAGCTTTAGGATTCGGCATGTTCCTGGTGGGCGACCTGGCTCCCATCACCGCCATATTTGCCACCGCGCCGTTGTCCTTCCTTCTGGCCGTCAGCCTTCTCACCGTCCCAGCTCAAATTGCCTTAATCGTCCTCAACCTGATCGCCCTTGGGGTGGTTTCGAGGATTTCTCCAGAATTGGCAACCGACGCCACCAGCATGGCGCCTATTTTCATAGCCATGGGCATCGTTGCGATCATCATTACCATTGCCCGGAACAGCATCGAGCGAGCACGCCTTAATGAAAACCAGGCTGTCAACCAACAACTAAACGAATTGCGAACCGGCCTGGAACAGCGTATTTCAGAACGCACCCGGGACATTGCCCTGGCAGCCGAGGTGGGTCGGCGCATGTCCAGAGCGCAAGACACCTCCACCCTCGTAACCGACGCGGTTGAGCTGATCCGAGAGCGCTTCGAACTTTACTATGTGCAGGTCTACCTGGTGGACGCCGAATCAAAAAACCTGGTCTTGCGAGCCGGCACCGGCGAGGCTGGCCGCGAGCTACTCGAGCGCGCCCACCGCTTGCCCCTTGACCTGACCTCCATCAACGGCACCGCCGCTATCGAGCGGCACGCCGTCATCGTTTCAGACACCGCCAACAACCGCATGTTCCGGCCCAATCGCCTGCTCCCCGAAACCCACTCCGAAATGGCAGTCCCGCTCATTTCCGGCGAGCAAGTTCTGGGTGTGTTAAACCTGCAAAGTAAGGTAGCCGGCAGTCTTTCTGAAGAGAACCTCGCCGCCTACGAGGTGTTGGCCGGGCAGTTGGCCTCCACGCTTTATAATGCGTCCCTCCTGGCCAAAACAGAAAACGCCCTCAAAGAATTGGAAGCCCGCTCTCAAGGCTCCATCCGAGCCGGTTGGGAAGATTATCTGGATGCCATTGAGCAGCGCGAGCGCATCGCTTATATGGCGGAAGCCGGCACGGTTGAACCCGCCGAAGAAATCCCCACCCCTGCGGCAGATGACCGCACGCTGCTCACCCCCATCAAAGTTGGCGGTGAAACAATCGGCACGTTCCAATTCGCCGCCGAGCAACCCTGGGCCAACCAGGACCGTGTCCTGGTCGAAACAGTGGCCGGCCAGGTGGCTCAGCAGCTCGAAAATCTGCGCTTGCTTTCACAAGCCGAACGCTACCAAAAACAAACAGAAGCCACTTTGCAGCGAATGACCAGCGCAAACTGGGAAGAATACCTCAAGAGCATCGAGCGTGGCAAAACCGGCTTCACCTACGATCAAGAGTCAGTTGAATTATCTGACGCCGACGCCCTGCCCGAAGAAGAAAGCCTGACCTATGACCTGAAGGTGCAAGACACACCTATCGGCATGTTGCAGATTACCGGAAAGGACTGGCTTTCCAGCGACGACAATGCACTACTAAAAGCAGTGAGCGATCAGTTGAGCGCCCACCTCGAAAACATGCGCCTGTTCAACACCGCCCAACGCGAGTTGGAAGAGCGCCGCGTCACCGAAACCCGCCTGTCCGAAGCCCAACAAGCAGCCAAGCTGGCCAGTTGGAGCCTGGACGTGGCCACTACTACCTTCACCTTCAACGATGATTTCTATCGCCTGATCGGCACCACCATCGAGCAAGAAGGTACCTACGAAATGCCCGCCTATGTCTACGCTCAACGCTTTGTCCATCCCGAGGATGCGCACATTTTGTCAGCGCTGGCAAGCGACGACCCCAATTTCGAATATGAGGGCACCTCACGCCTGATCCGCGCCGATGGCGAGATCATCTACGTAACGGTTCGTACCCGCGCTGAAACAAATGCAGAAGGCAAAATTGTCCGTGTCAACGGCTCCAATCAGGACGTCACCGAACAATTTACGCAGCAACAACTGCTCACCACTGAGCGCCAGCGCCTGGCCGAAGCCCAGCAAGCCGCCAAGATGGCTAACTGGTCTTTTGACGTTGCAACCGGCACATTCATCTTCAACGACGAATTCTACCGTCTGGCGGGCACCAGCATCGAACAAGAAGGTTCCTATGAAATGCCGGCCCAGATATATGCGGAGCGATTCGTTCACCCAGAAGATGCGCACATTGTGGGAGATAAGATCGGAGAGGCCCTGGTAACCACCGACCCCAACTACCTCTACGAAGGCACTTCGCGCATGATCCGCGCTACGGGCGAGATCATCTACGTGACGGTCCGTACCCGCATTCAAATGGACGATCAAGGCAAGGTCATTCGACTCAATGGCTCCAACCAGGATGTGACCGAACAGATCCGCCAGGCCGAAATTTTGCAGGAAGAACGCGCCCGTCTTTCTGAAGCCTTGAACGTAGCTAAGATGGCCTATTGGAGCTACGATATCAATAAGGGCGTCTTCACCTTCAACGACGACATGTTCAACCTGTTTGGCACCTCGCTGGAAGAAGAAGGCAGCTACGAAATGCCAGTTTCCAGTATGCTGCTCAAGTTCATCCACCCCGCCGATCGAGAATCGCTGGTGGCTGCCCTGCAAGAAAGCGCGGGGAATTCCGAAGCGAGCGGCCAACGCGAAACGACCTTCCGGGTCATTCGCGGCACCGGTGAAGGAATGACGGTCCTTTCCCGCTATCGCATTGACATCGCACCCAATGGCGCCATCAATGTAGTTGGCACCAACCAGGACGTGACCGAACAGGTCCGCCAGCAGGAATTGACCGCCCAACGCGCGTCCGAACTGGCCACGGTTGCCGAAGTGTCCACCACCATCTCCACCCTCCTTGATCCCGAAAAGATGCTCCAAGAGGTGGTAGATTTGACGAAAGAACGCTTCCATCTATACCATGCCCACATTTACCTTCTGGACGAGGACGGCCAGAATCTGGTCCTACGCGCCGGCGCGGGCGAAGTTGGGCGAACCATGGTCGCTGAAGGCCGCTCCATTCCAATGGACTCGGAGAAATCGCTGGTGGCGCGCACCGCTCGCGACCGCAAGGGTGAAATCGTCAACGACACCTATATCGACCCCTACTTCCTCCCCCACCCCCTGCTGCCCAGCACCGCCTCAGAGGTTTCGGTGCCACTGGTGGCAGGCGACCAGCTCCTGGGCGTTTTGGACGTGCAGGATGATCAAGTTGGGCGGTTCACCGAAGAAAACGTCAACGTTTTCACCACCCTGGCTTCTCAGGTCGCGGTCTCGCTGCAAAACAGCCGCTCCTACATCCGCGCCCAGCAGCAAGCCGAACGCGAATCTTTGATCAATGCCATCAGTGAACGCATCCAATCCACCACCTCGGTGGAAGCCGCCCTGCAGGTGGCCGTCCGAGAGTTGGGCCGCGCCCTTGGCGCTCAACGCACCGTGATCCAGTTGGGCTTGCAGCAGCAAGACGGCCAGGATAACTAGAGTCCGCTCTCAGACACGGCCTTCAGAGGAGTCCGACGGCATGACCGGTAAAAAATACGAAAAACGACTAAAAGAAATGTTTGAGGCCTTCGCGCCGCCTGATCTGCAATCTCAGGAACCGGCCGAAGCGCTTCAAACAGCCCTGCCCGAGTCGTATGAGTTCAAACCGCGCAGCCCAAGCCCTCGATCAATCCGCCGGGCCGCCCCATTCCGCGTCAAAGCCCAGTCCGGCTGGAATGAGTTTCTCGACGGCATCCACCGGACTGAACAAATGGGCTTCACCTACCAGACCCAGTCCGATCAGGTGCAACCGGTCAATGGTCATGGGCAAAGCGACGACCCGGGCAAGGCTCAACTCACCGTTCCGGTCAAAATTTCTGGCAGCCCGGTGGGCAGCTTGAAACTGGAGCGTGAAGCCGGACAAAAATGGAGCCAGAACGAAGCAAGACTGGTGACGGATGTGCTGGCGCGGCTTGCTCAACAGCTCGAAACGCTGCAACTGATCGATGAAGCCGACCGCTCGCGCGAGCAAGCAGAGCAAGCCGTCAATCGTTTGAGCCGCCAAACGTCCGCCGAAGCTGCCGAGTCTGGTCGAACTGACGGCTCTGCCCCCACGGCCCGCACCGATTTCAACTATGAGTTTGACCAGCAAGAAGACGTGCACCCGGCCGAAACATCGCCCGATGATATCAACGGGTTGCGCGTATCACTGCGCAGCGGTGAGCTGTTCAAAGGCCAACTGGCTGTCGAAGCCGCGCCCGGGCATGAATTAAGCCCCGATGACACCTCTCTGGTTGAAACTGTGGCGCAACGCCTGTCCCAACAGGTGCAAAACCTGCGCTTCTTGGAAGAGTCACGCCATTACCGCGAGCAATCCGAGCACGCCATTCAAGACCTGACCCGCAGCGGCTGGGAAGCCTACTTCGCCAGCACCGGCCTGCCTCACCTCAGTTACCAATATGATCGCAGCCTGGTCAAACCGCTGCCCGAAACCGAAGCCCAGCAAATCCCCGACGTGGTCTCCCAACCGCTAACCATCCGCGACCACCCCATTGGCTGGTTTGGTGTTCAAAGCGATCAAGATCTGGCCCCCGAAGACAGCAACCTGGTCAACGTCATCGGCGACCGCTTGTCCACGCATCTGGAAGGACTGCGCCTGGCAGCCCAAAGGGAACAAGCTCTTTCCGAAACCGAATTGCTCTATCGCATTAGCGCCCGTTTGAGCACTGCCCAATCCCTGGACGAAGCCCTCACCTCCGTGTCTGAACCGGCCATAGACACCGGCGCGCGCGACAGCCGTCTGTTTATCATCAACCTGGACGAAACCGGGCAGCCCGAATCGCTCTCTCTGGCCGCTGTGTGGTATCCCGGCGAAGGCACCCAGATCATGCCCGAGGGAACTCGCCTGGCCCTGGCCGATTATCCCGCGTACGCTGCCTTCCTGGAGGAACTGAACGAGCCAATCCTGATTGCAGACCTGGAAACCTCGCGCCAGTTCCACGAACAGGCCCGCGAAATTCTCGATAAGTCCGGGGCCAAATCTCTGGCTGCGCTGCCCCTCACCATCAGCGGGCGCTGGGTGGGAATCGTCTTCATCCACTGGGAAGCGCCTCACCAATTCACCGATCATGAGCAGCGCTTATATTCCACCCTGGCCCGCCAGGCCGCGGTGGTGGTCAACAACCGCATGTTGCTGGAACAGACTCGCAAGCGCGCCGCCGAGCTTCAAACCGTGGCCCAGGTGAGTACCGCGGCTTCTTCCATCCTCGATCCGCAAGAACTGCTCCAAACCGTGGTAGATTTGACCCGCACCAGTTTCAACCTGTACCACGTGCAGGTCTACCGCTACGATTACGAGCTCAATGCTCTTGAAGTTGCCGCCGGTTCAGGCACCGCTGGAAGCCTGCTAGTCTCCTCGGGCATCCTCACCGGTATCGCCGACAATCAAGCCCCCGTCAGCCGGGCCGTGCGATCTCGCCAAATGGTCATCATGAATGACTCCCAGCTAGACCCCGGTTTTGTCCCCAATCCAATTCTGCCCCAGGTGCGCGCCGAGATCAACATCCCCCTGCTGGTGGGCGAGCGCTTGATGGGCGTCTTCAGCGCTATGTCCGATACGCCCAACCGCTTCGGTCGTGAAGATGCACGAACCTTCCAAACCCTGGCCTCCCAAATTTCGATCGCGCTGCAAAACGCGGAATTGTATGCGGAACAGGCCGTCACGGTGGACCGCTTGCGCGAACTGGACCACCTCAAATCCTCCTTCATGTCCAACATGAGCCACGAGCTGCGCACCCCGCTCAACTCGATCCTGGGCTTTGCCGAGGTGCTGCTGCTCGAATTGGACGGCCCCCTGACCGAACAGATGATTAACGACATCAACCTGATCCAGAAGAACGGCAAGCACCTGCTCGGCTTGATCAATGAAGTTCTGGATATGTCCAAGATTGAAGCAGGCAAGATGAGCCTGGGCCTGGAGAAATTTGCCCTGCGCGATCTTCTGACCGAGTCGATGGAAATTACTGCATCGCTGGCCCAGCAAAAGGGCCTCTACTTCCGCATTGACCACTTCGACGAGAGAGTGAACGAAATCACCGCTGACCGCACTCGTTTGCGCCAGGTGATCATCAATATCATCTCCAATGCGGTGAAGTTCACGCCGCAAGGCGGTATTAGCATCCACGTAAATGCCATTAGCGAAACTAACTTCCGCATCCGCATCAAGGACACGGGCATGGGCATCCCGCCGGACAAACTGGAAATGATCTTCGAGGCCTTTAGCCAGGTAGACACTTCCACTACCCGTAAAGTGGGCGGAACCGGCCTGGGCTTGCCCATCAGCCGCCGCCTGATGCAAATGCACGGCGGAAGACTGTGGGCCGAAAGTTCCGGCATTCCGGGCGAAGGCTCAACTTTCATCATGGAATTGCCATTCGTTGCCGTCAAACCGACCTAACTCGAGGAGTTTATGGCCAAACCATTGTATGTAAAATGCAAAGAATGCGGACACGAGCAGGAATACCGGCCTGCCGTGCCGAACTCGTGCGACCAGTGCAAATGCGGCTGGGTTGAACCTGTTTACGACTATGCCGCCTTCAAGCGCGAGCTATTCCGCGGGCTGCCCGGCCGCCCGCTCAACATCTGGCGCTACCACGACTTGCTGCCGGTGGCCGAACCCAAAGAGCTCAAGTTTGGCAACGTGGGCTGGACGCCCCTGGAGCGCACCACGCGCCTCTCCGCCGTCTACCAGCATGAACAACTATACGTCAAAGACGAGCGCTACGGCCCAACCAGTTCCTTCAAAGATCGCCAGGCCTTCATCTCCGTGGCCGCCATGGTCGAGAACGGCATCAAAGAATGCGTCATCGCCTCCACCGGCAACGCCGCCGTGGCCTACGCCGCAGCCTGTGCCCGCGCCGGGATCAAATTGTGGGTCTTCATGACCTCGCTGGTGCCGCAAGAAAAACTGCGAGAATCCGCGCTCTACGGCGCCGAGGTCATCAAAGTCAGCGGCACCTACGACCAGACCAAGCAAATTGCCGCCGAGTTTGCCCAACGGCGCGGATTGACTTTGGATCGTGGCGCCGGCAGCATTCCTGCCCGCGAGTCCATGAAAACCATCGCTTACGAAATCGTAGAGCAGTTGGGATGGCGCGCACCCGATTGGTACATCCAGGCTGTCAGCGGCGGCCTTGGGCCGCTGGGGGTGCATCACGGCTTTCAAGAAATGTACGACATGGGTCTCATTGACCGCCTGCCTCACATTGGCATCATCCAGGCTGAAGGCTGCGCCCCCATGGTCAAAGCCTTCAAAGCCGGAAAAGATGTCGCCGAGCCGGTCGTTCCTGAAACCCGCATCGCCATCCTTTCCACTGGCGACCCCGGAAAACCCTACACGTATTTATGGCGCATCCTCCAGCAAGCTGGTGGTACAATGGAAGCAGTATCCGACAGCGAGGCTTTCCAGGCCATGATGGGCCTGGCCAAAACCGAAGGCATGGCCGTTGAGCCGGCCGCCGCGGTTGCCTTTGCCGGAACACGCAAGATGATCCAGGAAGGCGTCATCCGCCCGGACGAATTGGTGATGATCAACTGCACCGGTCACACCTTTCCTGTGGAGAAGCATGTCCTGGGTGACCAATGGCGAGTGGACATTAGCATATCTGAACAAGCCAGCAACGCGCCCCGCGAAGGTCTTGTCTCCGCCCTGGAAAACCTGGATGAGAAGACCACCACGGTTTTGCTCATTGACGATAACGGGGACGATGCTTTGCTGGTACGGCGCTTCCTGGAAGCTCGCAAGTCCTACCGGGTCTTCCACGCGCAGGATGGGTGGGAAGGCCTCACCCAGGCTCGCCAGCGTTTGCCCGACTTGATCATCACCGATTTGACCATGCCAGAAATGGACGGTTTTAGCGTAGTGGAAGAACTCAAGCTGGACGCCCGTACGCAGAACATCCCAGTGATCGTCGTCAGCGCAAAGGATATCTCGGAAGCAGATTTGAAACGCCTGAATGGCCACATCGAAGGGCTTTATCAAAAGGGTTCTTTGCCCGTTCGCGCCTTTGTCAATCAAGTCGTGGAGGTCATCGAACAGAAGGGAAAGACTGAGGAGAAGAAATAATGGCAGCCAAGATCCTATATATTGAAGACAATCCCGATAACATGACCCTTGTCAAACGGGCTATTGAAGCCATCGGTCACAACTTTATTCCCGCCGAAACCGGGCTGAAAGGTATTGACCTGGCTTCAGAGGTCAAACCAGATCTAATCCTTCTGGACATCAACCTGCCGGATATCGATGGATACGAAATTGCCCGCCGTTTGCGAGCAAGCGACCTTGAGCATCTGCAATATGTACCGATCATTGCCATCACGGCCAATGCGTTAAAAGGAGATGCTGAAAAAGCCCTGGAAGCCGGTTGCGACGTGTATATGTCCAAGCCCATCAACATTCGCGAACTGTGGGCCCGAGTCGATGCGCTGCTCGAAACCAGCGGAAAGACCGACGCATGATTGCGCCAAACACGAAAGCCGCGGGGTCACAGTTCAGCTATTTAACTCACCTGGAATGCTCTTCTTGCCAAACTGTTTTTGACCCCCAACGCATCCAAACGTATTGTCCTGACTGCCAGGCCCCCCTGGTTGCCTATTATGACCTCGAAAAAGCCCGCGCCGAGGTAGATCGAGATTATATTAGCCACCAACACGGCGGCATGTGGCGCTGGCATGCTGTGCTGCCCGTACAAAGCCCAGAACATGTTATCACCCTGGGCGAAGGCGACACCCCCCTGCTCCATCTCCCGCGCCTTGGGGCTCAAAAAGGCTTTTCCAACCTGCTGATTAAAGACGAAAGCCTGAATCCTACGGGAAGTTTCAAAGCGCGCGGCCTGGCTGCTGCCATCTCCCGGGCACACGAATTAGGCGTAGACAAAGTTGTTATCCCCACCGCGGGCAATGCCGGCGGCGCCATGGCTGCCTATGCTAGTCGCGGCGGGATGCAGTCATACATCTTCATGCCTCGCGATACCCCCGTGGCCAATATCAAAGAGAGCCGCATCGCTGGCGCCACCGTCATCCTCATCCAAGGGTTGATTAGTGAAGCCGCCGGTATGGCCGGTGAAAAAGCCCGCAACGAAGGCTGGTTCGATGTCTCCACCTTCAAAGAGCCCTACCGCGCTGAAGGCAAAAAAGTTATGGGCTATGAGATCGCCGAGGCCATGAATTGGACTCTGCCCGACGTAATTTTATACCCCACCGGCGGTGGAACCGGGCTGGTGGGCATCTGGAAGGCCATTCAAGAGATGGCCGCTATGGGCTGGCTCGAAACCAAATCCTACCCCCGCATGGTGGCTGTTCAGGCTGAAGGCTGCGCACCGGTGGTCCGAGCGGTCGATAACAATATGCCCTTCTGTGACTTCTTTGTGGGCGCAAAGACGCACGCCTCGGGCCTGCGCGTGCCCAAAAGCTTCGCCGATCAATTGATTCTGCAGACCATCAAAGAAAGTAATGGCACGGCTGTCGGCGTCAGCGAAGAAGCTATCACCGCTGCTCAACTCGAACTGGCCTCTGTTGAAGGCTTGTTCGTGGCTCCCGAAGGCGCAGCCACCCTGGCCGGTCTGGAAATCCTGAAACAGCGCGGATGGGTATCGGCTGATGAGCGCGTTCTGCTCCTCAACACCGGCACCGGCTTAAAGTACCTCGAGCAGCTCCCAGACTAACCTCAATCGGTTTACAAAACCGCCTATTCTGCATAAAATGGTAGGTGGAGCCATCGAGTGCCACCCGGTAGCAAGCAGTGACCAATCTTGTAAACCATAGGCTGGGCAGATACTCGAACCTGTAAAGGGGCAACCAGGGAAAAAGGAGTGGGTGTGAGCAGCTGGCCAGGAAAATACGTCATCGGACTAACAGGAAACATCGGCACCGGAAAGAGTGTTGTGCGGCGCATGTTGGAACATTTGGGCGCCTACACCATTGATGCTGATTCGCTCACTCACCGGGTCATTGCCAAAGGCGCTCCTGGTTACCAAAAGGTCATCGACAGCTTCGGCAAGTGGATCGTGACCCCCGAGGGCGAGATTGACCGCGGCAAGGTGGCCCGCCTGGTCTTCAGCAACCCCGAGGCCCTCAAACAGCTCGAATCCATCATCCATCCCTTCGTACTTCAAGGCGTCGATTGG
Organism: Anaerolineaceae bacterium; assembly: GCA_016927865.1. GTDB lineage: Bacteria > Chloroflexota > Anaerolineae > Anaerolineales > Anaerolineaceae > Anaerolinea. The sequence continues at coordinate 3,785 of JAFGLU010000032.1, read as the reverse complement.
CTCATTAAACACTCCACGCAAAAGGTGATTGTGGTCGAGGCTATCAAGCTGTTGGAAGCCAACATGCACAAATCCTGCGACAGCGTGTGGGTGGTCACTTCCGCCCCTGTTGTCCAATACAACCGCCTGCTGCACAACCGCAAGATGAGCGAGGCCGATGCGAAGGCCCGCATCACCTCTCAGCCGCCCCAAGATCTAAAAGTCAAAGCCGCCAACGTGGTCATCCGCAACGACACCAGCTTTGAAGACGCCTGGAAGCAGGTCGTCGCGGCTTATCAGAAAATCGGCATCGCCACCGAAGAAAGCGCTCCCGCCAAAACCGTCGCCACCCAAAAAATCTCCCTCGGTGAGGTCAGCGTGATCCGCGGCAAGCCCCGGGACTCGCAGGCCATTGCCGCGCTCATCAACCGCGTGCGCCCTGCTGCGTCCAAGCTTGCCCATGATGACATCATGGCCGCTTTTGGCGAGAAAGCCTTCCTTCTGCTCAAGGTCGGCGAAAACCTGGGCGGCGTGTTGGGCTGGCAGGTAGAAAACCTGGTCTCCCGCACCGTCGATATTCTCCTCATCCCTGAAATCCCCGCCAACCAGGTCCTGCCCCCCATGATGGAAGAAATGGAACAGGCTTCGCGCAACTTGCAGTGCGAAGCCTCTCTGGTTTTCGTCCCAACCGCCCTGGCCAACGAAGCCTTGTGGAAGGGCATGGGCTATGAAAAGCGCGCCCCCGATTCTCTGTCTGTGTCTGCCTGGCAGGAAGCAGCCCGAGAATCGATGACACCCAACACTGTTTTGTTCTTCAAGCAGCTGCGCCAGGATCGCATCCTCCGGCCCATCTAGCTTGAGTAGGGCTTACCAACTATCGTGACCAACCTGCTTAATGAATTGATCTTCCTCTTTCAACGGCTCACCTGGGTCAGTTTCCTTGACCTGGCCCTGGTTACGGTGGTTTTCTTCATTCTGCTGGTTCTGGTCCGCGACACCCAGGCTACCGTTTTATTCCGCGGTGTCATCTTGCTGGTCATCCTCATCAGCCTGTTTACCAGCCTCATCGATCTGCCCGCCTTCTCCTGGCTAATCAACACCACCCTCCCGGCGCTGCTTCTGGCCATACCGGTCATCTTTGCGCCCGAAATCCGCCGCGGCCTGGAACGTATTGGCCGAGCGGGCTCCAATCCGTTTGGCCTTCAGCGCGCCCAATCGGGCAGCATGGAAGCTACCATTAACGCCGTGGTGGTGGCTTGTTCGCGCCTGTCCAACCGTGAGCACGGCGCTTTGATCGTTATGCAGCGCGGCAATAACCTGGAAGAGTACATCACCACCGGCGTTCGGCTGAATGCCAAAGTCACCCCCGAACTGCTGCTGCAAATCTTCTACCCAAACACCCCCCTGCACGACGGCGCCGTCATCATCACCGGAGATAAGATTGCCGCTGCTGCCTGCGTCATGCCACTTTCCGCCAGCGGCATCCTCAACCGCACCCCCGACCGGCAGATGGGTCTGCGCCACCGCGCCGCCCTGGGCACTTCTGAATCCAGCGACGCTGTGGCGGTGGTCGTCTCAGAAGAAACCGGGATGATCTCGGTGTCGCACGGTGGGCGCATGATTCGCCGGCTAGACACCGACCGCCTGGAAAACATCCTCAACACCTTCTTCCAATCTCCCCCAACCAGCAACGGCCTGGGCCGCCTGTTCGATTTTCTCTTCAAACGGCCTGACCGAAAGGACGGCCCAGGATGAACCTCCTGCGACAGACCGTCAAGCTCATCCCCACCTTCCTGCTGGCCCTGGCCTTGTCGGTCACGGTATGGATCTCAGCCGTCACCTCCACCGACCCCACCGCCGAGCGGCAATACCCCCGCCAGGTGGAAATTGAATTCATCGGCCAGGATCCCTCCGTCATTCTCACCGCCGGGGGCTCGACGACTGTCAGTATGCGCCTCAGCGCTCCCACCTCCATTTGGGACCGGCTGACCAACGAACGTAGCCTGGTGCGCGCAGTGGTGGATCTGTCAGGATTAGAACCCGGCGAGTATGAACTACCCGTACAGGTGCAAATCAACACTTCGCCGGTGCGGATCATTTCCTACTCGCCCGCGAAGATCAACCTGACCATGGAGCGTTTGCAAAGCTTGCAAATGCCAGTGCGCCTGGTCCGTCGTGGCGATCCCGCCATCGGTTATAAAACCGGCGACCCGACACTAGACACCACTGAAGCTCTGGTGAGCGGGCCTGCCTCTCTGGTGCAGCAAGTCGCCGGGCTGCAGGTGGTGTTAGATGTGACCAAGGCCAACGATACCATCAGCCGCTCGCTGGATATTCAGGCGGTGGATGCCAACGGCCTGGTCCTCAACGGATTAACCCTCGAACCGTCCAAAGTGACCATCATCCAGCCTGTCATTCAAATGGGCGGCTACCGCAACGTGGTGGTCAAAGTGGTCACCACCGGCCTGGTCGATGACGGATATCGCCTCACGACCATCTCGGTTTCGCCCGCCGCAGTCACTGTCTTCGCCAACGACCCTTCTTTGGTAGATAGCCTCCCTGGTTACGTGGAAACCAGCCCGGTAGACCTCACCGGCGCGCGCGATGATATTGACACGCGCCTGAACCTCAACCTGCCGGCAGGTATCTCTGTGGTAGGCGACCAGACGGTCAATGTGGTAGTGGGCATTGCCGCCATCGAAGGCAGCATTGCCCTCAACGATATGACCATCGAAGTGATCAACCTTGCCCCAGGCTTGGCAGCAGAACTATCCCCCGAAACGCTCAACCTGATCCTCTCCGGTCCTTTGCCGTTGTTGGATAACCTCGTAGCCGGCGATATCCGCGTGGTCATCGACCTGGGTGGGGTCACCGCCGGGACATATCAGTTGGTGCCGCGTATTGACCTGGCTATCTCTGAACTGAGAGTTCAATCGGTGCTGCCTTCCTCCATCGAAGTGATCGTGGAAGAAGTGGGCACGCCTACGCCCTCTCCCACACCCACCCGCACCCCCCGCCCCACCCCCACCCGGTAAACCTAGCCGCTGTGGCAGCGCCAGCAGGGCTGCCTCTGAACCCCCAGGGTTTCTGTGAGCTGAGCAAGGGACTTTAGTCCCGCGCGGGCAAAGAGGCGCATGTAAAGATTGTCGGCAGCGCCAGGAACCGAAGCCCCGGCTTTGCACACGCAAGCCCCTACTTCCGAACCCGCAGGGTTTCCGCGAACTGAGCAAGGGACTTTAGTCCCGCGCGACCACGGATAATCCCGATATACTTTTCCACACCCACGATCCCGCTATGTCATTCAAGACCTTTTCATGGTATAAATGACTCCCTATGGCAAACCTGATCGTCGCATTAGTTGGCCGGCCTAACGTCGGCAAAAGCACATTTTTCAACCGTCTGGTCGGCGAACCGCTGGCCATCGTTGATGAAACCCCCGGCACCACCCGCGACCGGCTGTTTTCCACTGCCGATTGGAACGGCATCTCCTTTGACGTTGTCGACACCGGCGGCATTGACCCAAGCTCCGCCAGCGGCAGCGGCAAAACCCCGCTCTCCATCGGCTCGGCTGAATTTATCGCCGAAATCCGCCTGCAGGCCAAAGTTGCTATTCAGGAAGCCGACGCCGTCCTCTTCCTGGTCGATGCAATCGCCGGGGTCACCCCCGCCGACCGCGAGGTGGCCGAAATTCTGCGCCGCAGCCAGCGCATGGTAGATGGCAAGCCCTATCCACCCATCTTCCTGGTGGTCAACAAAGCTGATTCCCAAAACCTGCGCAACAACGCCGCCGACTTCTACGAGTTGGG